>JAKQCM010000142.1 GCA_029559155.1 Chloroflexota bacterium | reverse complement strand
TCGTATCACCCGGCGCTGAAGCCGCCGGGCTGCCAAACAACGCCTCGTAAACGGAGCTTTTTCCCTTTTTTAGCCGGTTTCAACCGGCGTTGTGTGGCTGACGGGGCGTTTACGCCCCGGCGAGGCCAACCAAAAGCTTAGGCGCGGCGAGTAGGCGATAGCCCTGCATCCCGCCTTCATAGATTTCTTTTTCCCCAGAAATTGTTAGAATCCCTAAAATCAAAGCGGCCAACCAGCCAGGTCCGGACCGCCTATTAAGGAGATATTTGATGACCACTTACCCGCTAACGGCCGTGATCACCCCCGACCGCACCCAACAGTTCCACGATAGCTTCCAGGCTGACCCCAAAAACCGCATGGCCCGCAACGCCGTCACCAAAAACAATATCCACGACGTCGCCACCAACCGCGACGTCGTCGCCGGCACGGACCACACCTTTTCCCACACCCTGCACAGCAACGAGATCACCGCGCAAAAGGCCAGCGGCCGCTGCTGGATGTTCGCCGGGCTGAACCTGTTCCGCGTGACGGCCATGGAAAAACTGGGCCTGGAGAAGTTTGAGCTGTCGCAAACCTACGCCATGTTCTGGGACAAGATCGAAAAATCGAACTTCTTTCTGGAGAGCATTATTTGCACCGCCGACGAGCCGGTAGACGGCCGTTTGCTCACCCACCTGCTCAAAGACCCCATCCAGGACGGCGGCCAGTGGGATATGTTCGTCAACCTCATCAAGAAGTACGGCGTCGTGCCCAAAACCGTCATGCCGGAAGCCGAAAGCAGCACCAATTCGCGCTACATGAATTGGCTGATCACCGCCAAGCTGCGCGAATTTGCCGCCGAACTGCGCCGCCTGCACGCCAATGGCGCTACCGAAACCACGCTGCGCACCCTCAAAGTAGAAATGATGGCCGTGATTTACCGCATGGTGGCCATCCATCTGGGCGAACCGCCGCAGTCGTTTGAGTGGCAGTGGCGCGATAAAGATGGCAATTTTCACCGCGACGGCCGTTTGACCCCCCAGGAGTTCTACCAGCGCTACAGCCCCTACAACCTCGACGACATGGCCTGCCTGATCCACTGCCCCACCCCCGACAAGCCGTTCAACGCCCTCTACACCATCGACTACCTGGGCAACGTCGTCGAAGGCGACATCATCCGCTACCTGAACGTGGCAATGGAAGTCTTTAAGCAGGCGGCCGTGGAGATGATCAAAGCGGGCAAGCCGGTCTGGTTTGGCTGCGACGTGGGCAAGATGCTGGAGCGCGACCTGGGCATTATGGACACGCACACCTACGATTACGAACTGCTCTACGGCACGCCCTTCACCGCCGACAAGACCGAGCGGGTGCTGTACGGCCACAGCGTGATGACCCATGCGATGGTGTTTACCGGCGTGGATTTGGACGACAACGGCCGTCCCACCAAATGGCGCGTGGAAAACAGTTGGGGCGACAAATTCGGCGAAAAAGGCTACATGGTCATGAGCGACGCCTGGTTCGACGAGTACATGTACGAAATCGCCGTGGATAAGCAGTACGTGCCCGCCGAACTCCTGCCCATTCTGGAAACCGAACCCACCCACCTGCCGCCCTGGGACCCGATGGGCGCGTTGGCGGCGGCTTAGCCCTCCCCTCAATCCCCTCCCAGAGGGAGGGGAAGTCTAGATCCCTCTCCCTCTGGGAGAGGGCCGGGGAGAGGGAAAGAGTGACCCATGAACCTGAAAAACTTCGTCCTCACCCAATTTGAACGCCTCAATCCCCGCCTCGTCGGCGCGGTGGAGAAGCCGCTGAAGGCCATCCCCTTCGTCAACCGCCGGTTGGAGCAGGAGTACACGGCCATCATGGCCGACCTGGAGCATGAGCTGAAGCCCTACCGGGGCGAATTTGCCAGTTATGCGCGGCTGCCAGAAAACGGCCGTGCCCCCGCCGACATCTTGGCCGACATCCAAACCCTCACCCAGCGCGAAGAAGCGCGCTGGAAAGAG
>JAKQCM010000321.1 GCA_029559155.1 Chloroflexota bacterium | reverse complement strand
CGCCCTACAACCACTCCAACGTCGATTCCGACGAGGTGCTGTACTACGTCGAAGGGGATTTCATGTCACGTAAAGGCATCGAACGCGCCTCGCTGACCATTCATCCCAACGGCATCCCCCACGGGCCACACCCCGGCACCTACGAAGGCTCCATCGGCAAGGAGCGCACCGAGGAACTGGCGGTGATGGTGGACACGTTCCACCCGCTGCGCCTGACGACGGCCGCTTGCGAGCTAGAGGATGAAGGGTATGCTTACAGTTGGCTGCCCAACAGCTAAAGGAGAGCGCAACAACAGATGATTATCAATCCGACCAACCTCACGACACCTGACCGTTACAAACTCATTATCGGCTCGATTGTGCCGCGGCCGATCGCCTGGGTGAGCACGATGGACGCTGAAGGGAGGCTGAATTTGGCGCCTTTTAGTTATTTTACGGCCGTTTCCACCGATCCCATGACCCTGCTCTTCTGCCCCGGCTGGTCGTCGGTGCGCGGCAAGATGAAGGACACGCTGGAAAACATCCGCCAGGTGCCGGAATTTGTCATCAACATCACCGACGAGGCCACCAAAGAAGCGATGAACCTGAGCGCCACCGAATTCCCGCCCGGCGTCAACGAGTTTGAGTGGGCCGGCGTGACGCCCGCGCCCAGCCAGACCATCCGCGTACCGCGCGTGGCCGAATCACCTATTTCGTTTGAATGTATTTTGCAGCAAATTGTGGTGGTGAAAGAGGGTCCGGGCGGCGGCGCGGTGGTGCTGGGTGAAGTTCAGGCCATCCATGTGCGCGATGAGGTGATTGAAAACGGCCGTATCCTCCCCGAAAAGCTCCAACCCATCGGCCGCCTGGCCGGCAACACTTACGCCCACATCAACGACCTGTTCGAGATGGAACGCGTGCCGCCAGACGGCCGTAAGCCATAATTTGTAAGCCGCATGCGGCTTACAAATTACGGTTCACGGTATTCCCGCCAAAATCATTTCCAGGTCGTCGGCGGCAAACAGATAGGTGTTGCCACAAAATTGGCAGTTGACCACGGCCTCGCCTTCAGTTGCCAACAGCTCTTCCAGCCCGGCCCGCCCCAGGTTGATCAGCGCCTGTTCCGAGCGTTCCTGGCTGCAATTGCAATGGTAAAGTAACGGCCGTTTCTCCAATACCTCATACGCCATGCCCGTAAAAATCAGAGCCAGCAAATCTTCCGGCTGGTCGCCTTCTTGCAATAGCTTTTCGATGGGCGGCAAATCGGTCATGCGCGCAATCATGTCTTGAATGGTTTTTTCTTCATAAGGGGGCAGCGCCTGGAACAAAAAGCCGGCAACGGCCGTCAACTGCCCCGCCTCGTCCATTAACGCGCCAATCTCCACCGCCGACAATACCTGCTCAGACTGGTTGAGAAAAAACGTCAGGTCGGCATCTACCGTGCCCGTTTGCAGTGGAACCACACTTTCCACCGGCTCCTTCAATTTCAAATCGCGCACCACCGTCAGAAAACCAATATCGCCCACGGCCCCGCTCACATTTTGCCCCCCATTCACCGGCGGCAGATCAAGCTGTGGATTCCCGACATAGCCGCGAATACGGCCGTAAGCATCCGACTCTACCAACATTTTTTCCAGCGGCCCATCTCCTTCCAACTTGATGGCAATGCGCTGCCCGATTTTGAGCGTTGCACCCATCAGTGCGCCGCCGGTCAGCCCTCGGGCCAAAGCGGCTGCCGCCGTAGGCGCCGCCTCATGCCGCCGCGCCGCCTCGTTGGCCAAATGGGTGGTTACGCAGGCCAGGCCGCGCACGCCCGCTTCTTTAGCAATCACCCGAATTAAATAATCTTGCATACACCAACTCCAACAAATAGGATGTTATGACACAAAAACATCCGTTTTCTAGCGAAAGCGGATGTGTATTGCCATTTTTCGTTGACCAACCTTCATTTTAACAGATGAAAACGGGAAAAGAGAACAAACGGCCGTTCTCATACACAATTCCAACGCGCCCATTTTTTTACCACAATATGGTGCGCCGTTCCTGGTGGCTTTGCACGGCCGTTTCCAACAGCCGAATCACATCCCGCGCCTGCACGGCCGTTACCGCCAACTCCTCGTCATACAGAATCGTCCCGGCCACATTTTTATAAAACGCCATATAATCCCCCGGTAGCGTCTCCACCTCGCCTTGTACGTGCAAACCATCCCACTGCGTGTCTAATTTACCCCACTGCGTTGATGGTTCCATTCCCCACCCTGGCGTGTCTGGTATATCGCCTGCTTTCAGGGCGGCTTCCTGCGGGTCCAGGCCAAATTTCACATAGCTGCCCAGTGTGCCGTGCAGCGCAAAATGAGGTCTTGGCTGGCGGCGCAACATGCCGGCGGCCAATGTTACCTCCAGGCCCGGGTAGTCTAGCCGCACGGTGAATGCGTCGTCGGCCTGGGCCTGGGGGCGCTGCTGGTGGAGAACGGCCGTCACCCCTTCCGGCCACCCAAACAGCGCCAACGCCTGATCTAGCAAATGCGCGCCCAAATCATACAAAATCCCCGACCCTGGCAGCGGTTCTTCGCGCCACGCATTTGGCTTCAAATAATTCCGAAAGCGATCAAACGTCGCCTCATAACTCACCAATTGGCCCAGCAATTCCCGCGCTAAAATTTGCCGCACCGTCAAAAAACCGCCATCCCAGCGCCGATTTTGGAACACGGTCAGTACACGGTTTTCACGCCGCGCCAGATCGATCAACTCCTGCGCTTCGCTGCTCGTCACCGTAAACGGCTTATCCACCACCACATGTTTACCGGCCAATAATGCCTGCTGTGCCAGCGAGAAATGGCTCGTATTGGGCGTGGCAATGACCACCAGGTCAATCTGCGGATCGGCAAACAACGCTTCCGGGCGGCGCAAAATTTTTGCCGCCGGATAACGCAGGGCGGCGCGATCCGTGCGCCGCTCCACCACACTGCTCAGAAACAATCCGGGCGTGGCGGTAATCAACGGAGCATGAAACACTTCGCCGGCCATGCCATACCCTATCAATCCAACTTGTAGATGTGGTGTCATTGGGGATTCCCAGGTAAAACCGCCAGCCTTTTACAGATCGCGGCTTACGAAATATCTAAAATCCGGTAGGGGTAAACGTTGATGACCGTTGTGTCGCCGAATTGGGTTTCGCGGGGGGTGTCGGGGCGGTAGATGTGAATGTGGCCGTGCAGCAGGTAGCGCGGTTTGAACAGGCGCATGAGTGTGAGAAAAACTTTGAAGCCGGTGTGGGGCAAATCGGGGCGGTCGTGGATGCCAAACGGCGGCGAATGCACCACCATGACGTCCAGATAACGGCCGTATCGACTCCGGTTCATCAACAACCGCGGCGCAAGCTGCGAAAACTGCCAGCGCATCTCCCGTTCGGTGTACATCAACGAGGCCTGCGGTCGATAACGCATCGAGCCTTCCAGGCCGGCCAGGATCAACCCGTTGTGCATCACCGTCTGCCCGTGAATATCCATCCCGCCGGGCACATCGTAAAGGACACGGCCGTCAGCCGTATACTGCGGCCCCTGGTCATGATTGCCACGCACATACAACAGCGGCAAATCCAGCGCCGAAATGAGAAAATCCAGGTAGTAATATGGCAAATCCCCACACCCAATGATCAGGTCGCAAGGCGGCACGTACTGCCGTACATGGCTGTGATACAACTGGTCCAGCACCCGGTCACTAACCGCCATAATCTTCACGGATTAGGCCACTCCCGCGTCTGATTCAACGCCAATTTCGCTAAAATCGCCTGCTCCAGGTTCACGCCCGTCACGCTGGCCAGCTGCAGCAAATAAAGGGCCACATCGGCCAGTTCACCGGCCAGTTCGGCCGTGTCTTTGGCCTCATCCCGCCACTGAAAATGCTCCAACACCTCGGCCGCTTCGATGGCCAGAGAGGCCGCCAGATTCCGGGGCGTTTGCGGTTTGGCCGAATCGGCGGCATACCATCCCTTGCTGGCCACAAAAGCGTGCATGTGGGCTTCTAATTCTTTGAGTTCCATGTCGTTTCAGTTTGTTTGAACGAGATCCTTTTCCCAATTTCGAAGGCAACGGCCGTGCCAACTTATGACCCCTATTCTATGGGTAGCCTTTAAAAAAGTAAAACGTAACGCATCACCAGGACACGTTACGTTTCACAAATACTTAAATTGCAGGCCAACCTTTCGGTTCAACCCTCACCATGATGCCTGACCAATCAACATCACGCATCACGCATCACATTTTACTTATTTCGCCATGTGCATGATCAGGTCCAGGCACTTGCAGGAATAACCCCATTCGTTGTCATACCAGGCCACAACCTTCACAAACGTATCCGTCAGGGCAATGCCCGCGCCGGCGTCGAACACAGACGTGCAAGACTCGCCCAGGAAATCGGTCGAAACCACGGCGTCTTCGGTATAACCCAAAATACCGGCCATTTCGCCTTCGGAAGCGGCTTTCATGGCGGCTTTAATTTGTTCGTAGGTCGCCGGGGTAGAGAGGTTCACCGTCAGATCGACAACCGACACGTTGGGCGTGGGGACGCGGAAGGACATACCGGTCAATTTGCCATTCAATTCAGGGATGACCTTGCCGACTGCTTTCGCCGCGCCGGTTGAGGATGGGATGATATTTTGGCCAGCGCCACGGCCACCGCGCCAATCCTTGGAAGAAGGACCGTCAACGGTTTTTTGTGTCGCGGTGGTTGCATGAACGGTGGTCATCAGACCATCTTTGATGCCGAAATTGTCGTGCAGCACTTTAGCCAGCGGAGCCAGGCAGTTGGTGGTGCAAGAGGCGTTAGACACAATGTCTTGTCCGGCATAGGTGTTGTGATTGACGCCCATCACGAACATGGGGGTGGCGTCTTTGGAAGGGGCCGACATGACAACTTTCTTCGCGCCGGCTTCGATGTGCGCCCGTGCTTTTTCGTCGGTCAGGAAAAGACCGGTCGATTCAAGGACGTATTCCGCGCCAACCTCATTCCACTTCAGGTTTTTGGGGTCTCTCTCAGCTGTAACCCGAATCGATTTGCCATTGACGACCAGATTGCCATCTTTGACTTCAACGGTGCCATCAAATTTGCCATGTGTTGAATCATATTTCAGCATGTAGGCGATGTAATCGACATCGATCAGATCGTTGATGCCTACAATTTCTACACCATCGAGCTGAAAAGCACGACGGAAAACCAAACGGCCGATACGGCCAAACCCATTAATACCAATTTTAATTGTCATCGAAATTCTCCTTTTCGTTCTTTAGCGATAGAACCTCGCTAATTGTAACGCTTACACGAATGTCCAGGTAGGTAAAATGTCACAATTTTGGCGTGACGTGTGACGTATTAAGGCAACAATTTCAGGATTGCGCGCGCCACTTTGTCGCTGTCGTGGCGCCACGGCCGTTTCTCGTCCACCAGATCCGCCGTAATCATTCGCACCTCAGCCGGAGCCACCGGCTCAACATAAACCGTATGACCGCCGCCGGTTTGCGGTGGCACACTCAAGTTATCATTTGCCAAGACAATGTCCAGAATATTGGTGGGAAGGTGCTGCAAAATTGCGTCCACATGATCAGCTACGGTGTAATTATCCGTCTCCCCTGGCTGTATGGCAAGATTACATATGTAAATCTTAGGTGCGCGAGCATGTTGCAAGGCCCTCGCCAGATCGCCAATGAGCAAATTGGGCAAAATACTGGTGTATAAACTGCCCGGCCCCATCACAATCAGATCTGCTTGCAAAATGGCTTTCAGCACGGGCGGGTACGCGCGCGCCTGCGCCGGTTCCAAACACAGGTGATGGATGCGACCTCCGGCAGCCGAAATGCGCGATTCCCCGACCACGTGCTGCATGTGCCCGGCAATTTCCACGTCGGCTTCCAGAATGATGGGTTCCAGGGTTGATGGCAACACGCGCCCACGCAGGCGCAGCACGCGTTCGGCGGCCAACAGCGCCTCGTCGAAGCTGCCGGTGATGCCTGTGAGCGCGGCCAACAGCAAATTGCCGAATGCATGGCCTTGGAGTTCGGAACGGCCGTTTTCCCCCCCGTCATCTTCTCCTATCACCACCTGCCCCCCGACAGCCTGCTGCCCAAATCGGTATTGCAGCACTTGCGTCATCAACGCCTCATCGCGTGATAAGGCGGCAATGTTGTTGCGAAAATCGCCCGGCGGCAGCAAACCCAAATCTCGCCGCAAGCGCCCGCTGCTGCCGCCGTCATCAGCCACGGTGACAACGGCCGTGATGTTCCTTGTATGTTCCCGCAGCCCGCGCAGCAGCGACGGCATCCCCGTTCCGCCGCCAATCGCCACAATGTACGGCCCTCGCCCCTGACGGCTGTGCTGGTACAACGTCTCCGCCACCCCTTCATCCGCCTGGCGAAACGGGGCCACCAGCGCATGGCCCAAGCGGTAAACTGCCAGCAAAATGACAGCCCCGCCCACGGCAAAAGGCAGCACAATCCGCCAGGCTACCGGCACAAACTGCAAAGTCAGCGCATCGTACACAATTTGCGGCAGCCAATTCAGGCGATGGAGCACCAAAATCAGGTACACAGACCCCATTCCGGTGATTAACACGCCCAACCCCAACAGCACCAGCCAGCGTTTTACGCCTAAGCCGGGCGTTAACCAGCGAGAATTGGGCCAATTCTTAACGGGTTTGAATAACTTCTTGTCCATATCTCAGACCTTCCCCTGTGCCACATGATCTACTGGTTGCTTCATTCTATACCGCGCCGATGAGACCTGTCAAAACGGCCGTCTGGCAGACATAGGGCGATTGCATACTCGCCAATTTCAGATGTCTCAGACGGCCTCGCCAGGGCGTAAACGCCCCGGCTAGATAACAACGCCGGTTAAAACCGGCTTAAAGCCCCGTTTACGGGGCGTTGTGTGGTAGCCGGATGCTTTTGCATCTGGCGGATCGGCCGCAAAGTTGCGTATGCAATCGCCCTGCTGGCAGACAGCCTGTCTGGCAGGCCACCCTCGCCTGTGTTATCATCGCCACCATGTTGACCACATGTTGACCATCAGCTAAAAATCGGTGAGCGAAACCCTATGAGAACCGTATTTTGGGATTACGAAAACGACACAGTGAACCTGATCGACCAGCGCAAACTGCCCTGGGAGTTTGAAGTTGCCGCCTACCACGATTACCGCAACGTCGCCAACGCCATCACAGACATGGTGGTGCGCGGTGCGCCGGCCATCGGAGCTACGGCCGCGTTTGGCATGGCTCTGGCGGCGCGGCAAAGCAAAGCTGCCGACCGGACCGGCCTATTGCGTGACCTGGAGGAAGCGGCCACCATATTAAACGCGGCGCGGCCAACGGCCGTTAACCTCTCCTGGGCCGTGGCGCGGCAGTTGCAAACCGCAGCGCAGCCCGCCCTTGCCGCCGCCGACATCCGCGCCGCGCTGCTTACCGCCGCCCAAACCATTGCCGACGACGACGTGGCCCTAAACAAACGCATGGCCGCCCACGGCGCACAGCTGATCAGCGACGGCGACACCATTCTCCACCACTGCAACACCGGCGCGCTGGCGGCCGTGGATTGGGGCACGGCCCTGGGCGTCATCTTCACCGCCCACGAGCAGGGCAAGCACATCCACGTCCTGGTCGATGAAACCCGGCCACGGCTGCAAGGCGCGCGCCTGACCGCCTGGGAACTCCACCAGCGCGGCATCCCCTTTGACCTAATCGCCGATAATGCCGCCGGCCATTTTATGCGCACCGGTCAGGTGAATATCGTCCTGGTCGGCTCGGATCGCACGGCCGCAAACGGCGACGTGGCCAACAAAATCGGCACCTACAAGCTGGCGGTGGTCGCCAAAGAAAACGGCGTGCCGTTTTACCCGGTTGTGCCCACCAGCACCATCGACCTGAACCTGGCGAACGGCGACTTGATCCCGATTGAGGAGCGCGGGCCGGAGGAAGTTACGGCCGTTTTCGGCCACCCCATCGCCCCCATCGGCATTTCTGCCCGTAACCCGGCCTTCGATGTAACACCCCACCGCTACGTCACCGGCATCGTCACCGAAGCGGGCATCGTCTACCCGCCGTTTGGGCTAAATTTGCGCCGCGCGGTGGAACAAGAACAAGAAAAAGGAGATTAGAGATTAGAGATTAGAGATTTGGCGCAAGCTATCACCAATCTCCAATCTCCAATCTCTTCTACCAATGGAAAACATCCCGGTCATTATCGTCTGCGGGGGGGAGGGCACGCGTATGCGCGGCTCGACCAGCCGCAAAAAAGAACTGGTAGAGGTAGGCGGACGGCCGATTCTCTGGCACGTCATGCGCATCTTTTCCGCCCACGACCTGAACCGCTTCATCCTCACGCTGGGCCACGGGCAGGATCAGATTCGCCGCTATTTCATGGAATATGAATCCATGACCCGCGATATGACCCTGCATCTGGGCAAACCAGACCTCAGCCACCCCGAAGTGGAGTTTTACGGCCGTCCCGCCCACCCCGTTTGGGAAATTTCGCTGGTAGACACCGGCCTGCGCACCGAAAAAGCGAGCCGCATCAGCCGCGTCGCCAGCTACATCCGCGCCGAACGTTTTTTTGTGGCCTACGGCGACGATGTGAGCGACGTGAATCTGACCGACCTGATCCGGTTTCACAAAGCGCACGGCAAGATGGCCACCATTACGGCCGTGCAAACCAACCTTCAATACGGCGTCGTCGAAGCCACCGACAGCGGCCTTGTCACCGGCTTCAGCGAACGCCCCCAATTACCTTACTGGATCAACGGCGGCTTCATGCTCTTCGAGCGTGAAGTGCTAGACCTCATCGGTCCGGGCGACGACGTAAACCTGGAAACCGAAATCCTGCCGCGCCTGGCCGAACAAAGCCAGCTCATGATCTACCGTCACACCGGCTTCTGGCAGTCCATGAACACCATGAAAGACACCATGCTGTTGGAAGAAATATGGCAAAAAGACCCGCCGTGGAAGGTGTGGGAAGATTAGAGACTGGAGATTGGAGATTGGAGATTGGAGTCGCTAGTCTCCAGTCTCCTGTTCCCCACCTTCACCCTGGAGCATCCTTTGAACGACGATTTCTGGCAAGACAAACATGTATTTGTAACCGGCTGCTCAGGCTTATTAGGCTCCTGGCTGACGGCCGAATTGGTGACCAGAGGCGCGCGCGTCGTGGGGCTGGTCCGCGACCGGCTGGGCGACACGCATCTGGCGCGTACCGGGGCCAGCAAACAAATCGACGTGGTGCGCGGCAATGTAACCGACTATGAATTGATGGAACGCACCATGGCCGATTACGAAATCGACACGGTGTTTCACCTGGCCGCGCAAACGCAGGTTGGCACAGCCAACCGCGTGCCCATGCCCACCTTCGAAACCAACATCAAAGGCACCTGGATCATCCTGGAGGCCGCGCGGCGCAACCCCAGTGTGCAGCGGCTGGTGATGGCCAGCAGCGACAAAGCTTACGGAACCCACGACAGCCTGCCTTACCGCGAAGACACGCCTCTCCAGGGCCAACATCCTTACGATGTTTCCAAAAGCTGCGCCGACCTCATCTCGCGCACCTATGCCCACACCTACGGCCTGCCGGTGACGGTGACCCGCTGCGCCAATCTTTATGGCGGCGGCGATCTGAACTGGAACCGCATTGTGCCGGGAACCATCCGCAGTGTGCTGCGCGGCGAACAACCCATCATCCGTTCCGATGGCACCATGCGGCGCGATTATATTTTCATCAAAGATGTGGTGGGCGGCTACCTGCGCGTGGCCGAGGCCATGCACCGGCCAGACGTGGCCGGGCAGGCGTTTAATTTTGGCATCGACAACCCGGTTTCGGTGCTAGAAATGGTGCAGGCGATCATTCAATTGTCCGGCAAGGCGGCCATCAAACCGATTATTCTGGACGAAGTGCAAAATGAAATCCAGAATCAATTTTTGTGTTCGGAAAAAGCGCGGCAGGTACTTGGCTGGGAACCGGTTTACGATTTGGAAGCCGGTCTGCGGGAAACCGTGGATTGGTATCGCGGGTTTTTGGCGCTGGAATAGGCCATGCGTGTCTTAGTTACCGGTGCAACCGGGTTTATCGGTCGTTTTCTCATCCCTCAACTGCTGCAAAGAGAGGACACGGCCGTTACCCTCCTCCTCCTCGAAAGCCAGAGTGGAACCCCGCTCCCACCGCCCCTCAACCAGCTTCGCCCGCAATGCGAGGCCGTTTACGCCGATTTGCGCAACTTCCAGCTGACGCTGCGCGCCGTGCAAGAAGCCCAACCCGATAAGGTGATCCATCTGGCCGCTGCAGGGGCCACCGATCCTTTTTTGCCGGTGGAACAGGCGCTGCGCCACAACGTCACCGGCACGGTCAACCTGGCCCGCGCCTGTTTCGAGAAAACGGCCGTCACCACCCAACTGATCATGGCCCGCACGCCGGGGGAACGCAGCGCGATGAACGTGTATGCAGCCAGCAAGGCGGCGGCCTGGCAGTTTGCCCGCATGTACGGCCGTACGCAAAGCTGGCCCCTGCACGGCGGCATGATCTTCCAGGCCTACGGCCCCGGCCAGCCAGACCGCGCCTTCATTCCCGCCGCCTTCCGCGCGGCCCTGGCCGGCGAAGATTTCCCCATGACGGCCGGCGCGCAGCAGCGCGATTGGATTTATGGTGCGGATGTGGCCGCCGGGCTGGCAGCCATGCTGGGCGCACCGCTGGAACCGGGAACAACGGTGGAATTAGGCACGGGTCAGGCCACCACGCTGGCCGGTGTGGCCGAAATGATTTACGACGTGGTGGGCCGGGGCGGACGGCCGTTACCCGGCGCGCTCCCTTCCCGGCCCGGTGAAGAAGCCAGCCAGATTGCCAATGTGGGGGAAACGGCCGTGCAAATCCAGTGGCAGGCTGCCATCCCCCTGCGCCAGGGACTCGCCCGCCTCTATCAACACCTGACCCAATAACCCCTCAAATCCACACCCACTGAAGGCAGTTAAAAATTATCTCGGCAATATTTTTATCCGCAGGTGACGCAGATCTTGTCTCGTGGAAACTCCCATCTGCGTCATCTGCGAAATCTGTGGATTAATTTCTTAATTGTTTAAAATTCACAATTGGGAACGCCAAAATCCCGCTGTCCCAAGCTCTAGAACACGTGTACTTGGCCTCGGTACACGTGTACTTAGCCTCGGTACATGTGTACTTAGCTTCGGTACACGTGTACTTAGCTTCGGTACAGATGTACCTGGCCTCGGTACATCTGTACCTGGCTTCGGTAGATGTGTACTTAGCCTCGGTACAGATGTACCTGGCTTCGGTAGATGTGTACTTAGCCTGAGTACACATGGATTTAGCCAGGGTACGGCTGTTACACCCTCCCGGCAAACAAAAACCGGCGCTGGTAAACCAACGCCGGTCAACAGATCAGTTAGGCCTACGACCCATTCTGCAATTTTTGTTACGAATTCTTCACCGGAATGCGCCGCGAAATGTGCTGCGATTTTTCCAGCTTGGGCAGCGTAATCCGCAAGACGCCCTTATCAAAGCTAGCTTCCACTTGGTCAGCGTCCACCATGTCGCGGGGCAGCGGAATCACCCGGCTAAACGAGCCAAAGCTGCGTTCCATC
>JAKQCM010000310.1 GCA_029559155.1 Chloroflexota bacterium | reverse complement strand
TGCCCTAGCTGATAAACTGGCGAAACAGTCCCCAAAAGGGCAACCCTGGAGGGATCATCGTTGGATTTTCCGGCACAGGCAAAGACTTTTACACCAAAAGTAACCACACCCCCTGATTAGTTGTCCCATCTCCCGCCTCCATTATACTTGGGCATATACCAATCTTTGGAGGCCTGTATGGAAAACAAACACACCATCTCAATTGAATATTGCGTACCCTGAAACTACCGCGAACGAGCCGTCCGTGTGGCGGATGAAATTTTGAGCCAGTATCAGCACATTATCCGATCTTTTACCCTCATTACCGGCAGCAAAGGGGCGTTTGAGGTGCAAATTAACGGCCAGCTTGTTTTTTCCAAGCAAACGATGCAAAAACGGCACGCGGAGCCAGGAGAGATTTTGGCGCTCTTTAAAGAGATTGTTGGACCAAACGTAACGATTTACGGCACATGATCAATCAGCAAAATTGCAGTTCGAGGTTGATTTTGCGAGTCAAACTTGCTTTGTAACTGTTCAGATCCCAAGGGTTTGTTTCTGGAAATTTGGATTTGGTGGGCATCAAACCCATGGGGTCTGTATAGTCACCTTGCTTTTACGTAATCCAATCGCGGTGAAACACATCCCAACTGCGATGGGCATAGGTGCGCACGCACGCTTTGCAAACCAGGGCGGAATCCAAGTCGCCGCTTTCGCGCCAACGCCAGCGCACCACGGACAAATGAACGCGGCAGGCAGGTTGGTTGCAAATGGGGCAGTATTCGCCTTCAGCCAGCGCGATGCTATCGCCTTGACGGCCGTCCGGGTTTTGGTTGCAGATGTAACAAAATTTTACGGTCATGGTTTTGTCACTCACAGACGACGGGCACGGGGTTTTCTCCAGTACGGCCGTCGACCAATCCTGGCCCATAGGATAACACAAATCAGCCGCATGGACATTTTCGCCGCGCCGATCGACTTTGTAAACCAGCTTAGTCGTGTTATCCTTACGCAGCAGTAAGCAAGTCAGTGGGAGAGTAATCACCGCTTATGGAACTTCAAGCAGTCACCGGCCAACTTTACCTTGTAAACGGCCGTGTCCAGCCCCTAACTGAACACCCGCAAGGCATTCCGGGAATACTCGCCCAAGCCGCGCCCGCCAAAGCCATTCGCAGCCGCCGCCGCGATTTTTTGTTTACGCACCTCACCCTCAGCGGTCAACCAGAAGAAACGGCCGTGCTCGCCCAGGACTTACTCGATCTCATCAGCCGCCAATTTTACCAGGCCACCGGCAGCGTCACCGCCGCCTTGCGTCAGGCCATCACCGCCGCCAACCAGCGCTTGCTCCACTTAAATTTAGAAGGCTCCGCCCCTAACCGCACAGGAGCCGTCTCTTGCGCCGCATTACACAACGGCGAATTATTTATGCTGCAAGCCGGCGAAGGCCTTGCCTTTCTCGGCCACAATTTTGGCGTTGAACGTCTGCCGGCTCAGAAACCATCGCCCGTGGTTCCGCTGGGACGCAGCGCCGGCCTGAATGTGCGCTATTTCCACCACCGGCTGCAAGATGGCAACATGCTCTTGCTGGCCGACCCCCGCATCGCCAACCTGCGCGCCGAAACGCTCACCCCGGTTCTGGTAGACACAGACATCGAAGAGGGTATGATCGCGCTGCAAACGGCCGTCGCCCAGCAAACTGCCCGCCTGCTGCTGATTGAATTTACCAGCGAAGATGTAGGCGAACAGATCGCCGAATTTCCCACAACGGCCGCTGCCGCCGCCATTTCTACGCCCGATTCCGCGTTTCCCACCCCGCTGCGTGAAGGGCAGCAGCCATCGCCTATGGCTCCCAGGCGTCCGACCGAGCAACGGCCGTCTACAGGCCCATCTTCGGCCCAACGGCCAGCCCTGGCCCAACGACCAGCCCCGGCCCAACAATCGCCCAAACCCACCGCCGACGTCGAAACCAGCGTCCGCAAAGCCACTGCCGGCGCTGCGTTTGGCCTGGCCAACTTCACCGATTGGCTCACCGACATGCTCGCCCGCCTGCGGCCGCCCCGTGATGAAGAGGAAGAGTCGACCAATTGGGCTATTCCTGCCATCCTGGCCATCGTCATCCCCCTCCTGGTCGCCATCATCGTCACCGGTGTTTACCTGGAACGCGGCCGTGTACGCCGCTTCGCCGAACTAAAAACAGAAATGGGGCAAAATATCGGCCTGGCCGATGGCGCGGAAACGCCTGACCAGGCCCGCGAATTCTACAGAAACGTTATTTTGCTGGCAGATGAAGCCGACGCCTTACGCGCCGGCGACGGCGAAGTTACCCGCCTGCGCCAGCAAGCCATGGTCGAGCTAGACCAGTTGGATGGCGTCTCGCGGCTGCAAGCCAAACTGCTATACGAATTTACCAGCGACATCAGCCTGACTGATGTTGTGCTGCAAAATGGGTTCGAGGGCGGCATATTTACCCTGGACAGCGCCAGTAGTGTCTATTTCCATGCCACCGACGAAACCTATTTGAACCTGACGGGTGACCCGGCACAAATCGTTTTCAAAGGTAACGCGCTAGGCAGCCACATTGTCGGAAACATCGTCGATATGGCGTGGCGACCGGCGGGAACGGCCGTTTCACGGGAAGGATTGGCAATGTTGGATGCCAGCGGCGCGCTGCTGACCTATTTCCCCAACATGAAAGACACTCGGGTGGCTCCCCTTGGCCTGGCCAGCGTCTGGCAAATTCCCACAGCCATGGCCTCATTCGACGAACGGCTGTATGTCTTGGACCCCGGCGCGCGCGAAATCTGGAAATATTTCCCCGATGGCGAAGGATTCATCATTAAAGATGATGAGCAGGTGTTGGCTTTAGACCCCAGCGCCGATTTAAATGCGGCGATTGACCTTGATTTGTACAGCGAGGATGGCTCTTTGCTGTTGCTGTATGGCGACGGCCGTATCCGCTATTACGACACCCGCTCCGGGCGCGTGCAGTGGGATGAAGCCGAACTCATGCAAAACGGCGGCCTGACTATTCCCCTCCTTGCGCCATCCTCTGCCCAGTTGATAGGCAAAGGTCTTAATTCATCAATTTTTGTCGCCGATCCGGGCACAGGGCGCATCTTACAAATTGCCCGCGGCGGCCGGGTCATTGCCCAATACCGCGCTACCAGCGACACGGGCACCGAACTATTTAACCAGATT
>JAKQCM010000290.1 GCA_029559155.1 Chloroflexota bacterium | reverse complement strand
GGGGCCAATAAAGATGGCGAATTTATCCATCAGCACCACAAAACGCGCCATGCGACGAATCTGTCGGTGGCGTTGATTTTACCGCTCAATGCGGAACGGCAAGGCGCACTCATTGCCCATGGCAGCCAGATTGCCAGCGATGACAAAGAAGAGATGCCTATTTTGCTGCGCACCTTTGGGCAAGGGCTGGCCACGCTGTGGCGAAATTTGTTCTTGTTGCTGGAAACACGGCAGCACGCGCGCGAATTGGAGATTTTGTACGGCCGTTACGTAGACACCATCTGGCGCACCGATCAGGCCGCCCTGACCGCGCAAATGAACCCCAGCGGTCTGGGAATCACCCGCCGCCTAACCCAACCCATCCCCAACCAGGATGCCGGCCTGGCCCTGCGCATCGGCGACCAGACTTTTGGCCAGATTGCCCTGCCCGCCAATTTAGACCTGAGCAGTGACGATCAGGAATACATTCAGACTCTGGTGCGGGAAATGAGCGTGGCCATCAACAATGCCCACCTCCTGCAAACCACCCGCGCCTATTCCAACCAACTGCAGCTGGCCGCCGAAGTTTCCAGCGTGGCTACCACCATGCTGGAACGTCGCTCGCTCATCAATGAAGCGGTAGAGCTGATTCGCGCCCGATTCGATTATTACTACGTTGGGCTGTTCCTGGCGGACGAACTGCAGCAAACGGCCGTGCTCCAGGCCGGCACCGGCGAAGCCGGACGCATCCAATTAGCCCGAAACCACAAACTGACCATTGGCGGCGGTTCGATGATCGGCAGCGCCATCGCCAACAACGAAGCCCGCGTCGCCCAAAATGTCACCCAGGCGGTCGATTTTGCCCCTAACCCCGTCTTGCCCGATACGCGGGCAGAGCTGGCTCTACCTTTGCGCAGCCGGGGCAAAGTCATTGGCGCGCTCTCCGTGCAAAGCGTCGAAGAAGCCGCCTTTACGCCTGAAGCCATCACCGTACTGCAAAATTTAGCCGATCAATTGGCGGCGGCCATTGCCAACGCCGATCTTTTCGCGCAAATACAGGCCAACCTCACAGAAACCAGCCTCCTATACGAAATTGGTCGTCAAATCAGTGAGGCGCGTAATCAGGGCGACATCTACAACGCCCTCATCGACTTTGCTCGCCAATCGGACATTGTGGATCTGGCGCAAATCATTGTCGAGGATAATCCGGATTATCTCACCTGCCCGGCCATCTGGTCGCGCTTCGATTGGCCCGCGGATGATCCCTTCGGCCGGTATCCGCGCAGCCAGTTCAACTATGAAGCCCAACTCACCCGCAACGAAATCGTGATCGTACAAAATCCTTCGCCAGAGATTGCCGTGGATGATTTTTCGCGCCGGTTGTTTACCGCCGGCAAAGTCAAATCTATGGCAATGATTCCGATCATCATGGAATCGCGCTGGCTGGGTACGCTGGTTTTGCACACCGACAACGAATTGGCCTTTAACGAGCGCAGTTTGCAGCCGTTCCGCACCCTGGCCGACCAGGCAGCGATTACACTGGCCAACCAACAATTGCTACGCCAGACAGAATTGTTGTACCAGATCGGCCGTTCGCTCAGCCAATCGCTTACGCGAGATGATGCGCTGATGATTGCCGTGCAGGAGATCGCCCAGTACACCAGCGCGTCGCAGTGCCGCATGGTGTTGTACAATTTCCAGCAGGGTGTCGGGCACATTGCGGCTGAGGCGCTGGCCACAGATCAATCGGGCGAGATAACGTTTGCCATGCAAGGCGATTTTGTGTACGAGCATTTGAACATGCAGCGCCAACCGTTATTGTTGAGCAAGACGGCCGTAGATCTGCCCACGGCCGTTATCGACCATTATCTGACGCCGTTTAATGCCGAGGTCTCTTTGCTGGTGCCCGCCGCCAGCCAGCAAGATTTGATTGGTTTTTTGGCGCTGGATTCGACGAGCGCACGGCCGTTTCCCACCAATCACATCATCTTTGCCCAAACCCTTGTCGATCATTTAACCACACAAATTGAAAACTTGAAGTTACTGGATGAAGCCCTTACCAGCGCCCAAGAATTAATCTTCCTCAATCAAATCCAATCCAACATTTCCAGCATCCTGAACATCGACCAACTGGTGCAAACCATTTACCGCGAGGTGGGCGGGCTGATAGATAACACCATTTTTATGCTGGCCGAGTACAGCGAAACCACCGGCGAATACAAACCTACTCTGGCCATTAAAGAAGGCCAGGATGTGCCAACTTCCGCGCGCATTTTAGAGCCCGATGAACCACTTTACACCTTTTTACACGGCAAACACCACCTGCTAACCGATGCCAACACCGATATCGCCCTGCCCGGCGCGCTGCCCAGCGAAATCGCCGACGATCCGGCAATCCAATCCGGGCTTTGGATTCCGCTGGTTCGTGAAGGCGCGCCATCCGGCTTGATTTGCGTGCAATCTTATGAACCCTATGCTTACCGCGAAAACGATGTCCAACTGCTACGGAGTATTGCCACCCAATCCAGTCTGGCCATGGAAAACGCCCGTCTGTTTGAGCAAATTCAGGCCAGCGTGGAGCAGCTTCGCCAACTTGACCACATGAAAAACCAGTTCCTGGCCAATATGTCCCATGAACTGCGCACCCCACTGAATTCGATCATCGGCTTCTCGCGGGTGATCCTGAAGGGGATCGATGGGCCGCTAACTACCGAACAAGAAGAAGATTTAAACTCGATCTATAACAATGGCCACCATTTGCTCATGCTGATTAATGAAATTTTGGATATGGCGAAGATTGGCGCCGGCAAAATGACCCTGACATTTGAGCCGGTAATTGTAGAAGACGCCATCACGGCATCCCTGACGACAATTCGCAGTCTGGTACACGAGGGGGTCGAGTTGATCAGCGATGTTGCCCCTAATTTGCCGCTTATTGAGGCTGATCCAATTCGACTGCGACAGATTTTGATCAATTTGCTGTCTAACGCCACAAAATTTACCAAAAAAGGCATGATCCGGTTAACGGCCGTTCCCGAAAACCCCAGCCACATCCTCCTCTCCGTCTCCGATACCGGCACAGGTATCGCCCGGGAAGATTTCGACAAACTGTTCGTGGCCTTCGAGCAGGTGGACAACTCCACCACACGCACGGCCGGCGGCACAGGGCTGGGTTTACCCATTACCCAATGGCTGGTTAATATGCACCATGGGCAGCTTTGGCTAGACAGCGAACTTGGCGTAGGAACAACGTTTTTTATCCGCTTACCAATTCGACAACCGGATGGACAAGTAACGGAAGACAAACCATTGGAAACGGCCGTGCCCGCCTGACCCCTACTCCCACCAGCCACAATCTTACCGTAATGGATAACGACTTATCATGAGAGAATTTTCCGTCATTTGCCGCAACTGCCACACTCAAACAGCTTACACCCAGCCGCTCAACGCCTGCCCGCACTGCGGCGAACACTGGCTAGACGCCATCTATCCCCTCACCGAAACAAACCTCGTCAACCCGGCCGACTGGCGAGCGAGCCTCAGCCAATACGGCACAAACCTCTGGCGTTACCGCCAACGCCTGCCCTTGCGCGACGATGCCAACATTGTCAGCCTGGGCGAAGGCTGGACCCCCCTGCTCCGCGCCCACAACCTGGGACTCATGCTCGGCCACGACAACATCTACATCAAAGACGAACGCCAGGGACCAACCGGCTCCTTTAAAGACCGGCAGGCCACCATCGCCATCAGCGCGCTCAAAGAAGCCGGCATCACCGAAGCGGTTGTCGCCTCAACCGGCAACGTGGCCATCGCCTTTTCCGCCTACGCCGCCCGCGCCGGCATTAAAATGTGGGTATTTGTCACCAGCTCGGTGCCGCCAGATAAAATGCGCGAGGTCGCGCTCTACGGGTCAGAGGTTATCAAAGTGGCCGGGACCTACGACGACTGCAAAAAAGTCGCCGCCGATTTCGCCGCCAGTAAAAATCTCTTTTTAGATTTAGGCATCAAGGGCATTGCCGCCAAAGAAGCCATGAAAACCCTGGCCTACGAAATAGCCGAACAATTGGGCAACATCGCCGCCGGCGTCGATGCCTCCTTGCCCAGCGGCGACCGCTATCCCTGGCAAGCGCCAGACTGGTATCTGCAAGCCGTCAGCGGCGGCTTAGGGCCGGTCGGCGTGATGAAAGGGTTTGCGGAATTAGCGTCCGCCGGAATTGTAGACAAAGTACCCAAACTGGCCTGTTTCCAATCTAGCGGCTGCGCGCCGATGGCCAATTCATTCCACAAAGGCTTACAAGTCGCCGAAAATGTCGACAATCCCATCACAGAAATCACCACTCTGGCTACCGGCGTGCCCGGCGTCGCTTATGAAGTGCTCCGCGAACTCATCGAGCGATATGGCGGGACCATCGAAGCCATTGACGACGCGGATGCTTTCCAGGCGCTGCAAGTGGTAGCGCAAATGGATGGGTTGTCGATTGAACCGGCAACGGCCGTAACCTTTGCCGGCCTCTTCAAACTCATCCGCGAAGGGGTCATCAAACCCCACGAAACTGTTGTCGTCAACTGTTCCGGGCATACATTCCCCGTCGAAAAACATATCATCGGCGAACATTTCACCCGCGACATTATCTTGGAAGAAGCCACCGGCCACTCCGCTGCCCGCCAGGAAGGGCTGCTCACCGCCCTGGAAGATATCGATCCGCGCGTGCAGCGCATCGCCATCGTCGAAGACAATCCCGACGCCGCCCGTCTTATTCGTCGCATCCTGCAAGCCCAGGGCGACTACCTCATCGAAGAAGCGAATAACGGCCTGGACGGTCTGGCCCTCATCAAGCAAAAACGACCCAATCTCGTTATCCTCGATCTGATGATGCCCGGCTTGGATGGCTTCGCAATCGTCGAGGCCATGAAAAAAGAACGTCACCTGCAAGACGTTCCGATCATCGTCATCACCGCTAAGGAGTTATCACCTATTGAAAGAGAGCGACTTGACGGTAAAATAAAAGCATTGCTGCAAAAAGGTTCCTTCATGGATTCCGACTTACTAAGCGACATTAGACAGGCGCTACCCGAATAGAAGGCAATTGGGACACTGCATGACTGAAAAAGGCGCAAGAATTCTTTATATCGAAGACGACCACGCCAGCCGCCGGCTGGTTGAACGTGTGTTAACCAGCCGTGGGTATGAAGTGCTGGTAGCTACCGAAGGGTTGGAAGGCATTAATCTGGCCCGTGAGCAAAAACCTCAGCTCATTTTGATGGACATTAACTTGCCCAATATGGATGGTCGGGAAATCACCACGCGCCTGCGCAGCCTGCCAAATTTTAGCAACGTCCCAATTGTGGCCCTGACGGCCAACATCAGCGCTGGCAGCCGCGAACTGGCTTTAGCGGCCGGCTGCACGGGCTTCATGACCAAACCCATCGACGTAGCCACTTTCCCGGCGGACGTCGAACGGTTTTTACAAGGCAAACAGGACAAACTAACGGCCGACGAACGCAACGAACACCTGGAAAAACATGCTCAAAATCTGGTAGAAAGCCTGGAGAAGAAGGTGCGCGAGCTGCGCGCCGTCAACAAGCGCCTGTTGGAACTGGACAGCCTGAAAAGTGATTTTATTGTGCTGGTTTCGCACGAATTACGCACGCCGCTTACTCTGGTCAGCGGTTATTCGCATTTGCTGGCCGAGCAGGTAGCCAACAAAAACGGGCTGGTCCAGGCGCAGTCGATTGCGGGCATCGCTGAAGGGCTGCAATCAGGTGTGGCCCGAATGCAGGATGTGATCAACGAAATTATCAGTGTAGTGCGCATTTCTTCGGGTACGTTGGATTTGTCTTTAGGCCCTGTGCGTTTAACCAAAGTGGTTCATGACGTACAAAAAACGTATGGCGACATCTGCCGCAAACGCAACCTGACGCTAGACATAGGAGACTTTAGCGAGCTGCCTCTTATTCAAGGCGACGGCCGTCGCATTCAATCGGCCGTAGAGCATGTGGTAGGCAACGCCGTCAAATACACGCCGGACGGCGGCCGGATTTCCCTTTCCGGCCATTACGTGTTGGACAAAGCCATCGACATCATTGTGCAAGATACGGGCATCGGCATTCCGCTCGAAGAACAACGCCATATTTTTGAGCAGTTTTACACATTGGGAGCAATTCAACACCACTCAACCAGTAAATCAGCGTTTCAGGGAGGCGGCCTGGGGTTGGGTTTAGCCATTGCCAAAGGGATTGTCGAGGCGCATAACGGCCGTATCTGGGTAGAAAGCGAACGACGCGACCCTCAAGCTCTACCTGGCAGCACCTTCCATATCTTGCTGCCTCTCTCGCCATCAGACGAAGTACCAGACCTCTAACCATTCAGGCCAGGAAGCCTGACGACCTATTATTCCAAAATCGCATGCCCTCACTTCACCATAGAAGTAGCCAACCGCCACCCGATGCTATCTCCGGCCTGTCGGCTGCGGCTGACGACAAGGAGCAGGCAACCCGCCGCTGGCGCGAAGGGCTGTTCTGGGCGCTTTTATCTCCGGTATTCCTGGGCACCATCCCCATTTTTGCCAAATTAGCTTACGCGACCGGCGTCGATGTCCTGACCGTGGTCGCATTTCGGACCATTTTTGCGGCGGCGGTGTTGTGGACGGCCGTTCTCCTTTTCGCCCGTCACATGATTCGCAGTTCCAGCCCCGGCATCATTGGCAGCCTGATAGCCGGCAGCATCAATGGCCTGGGTTCGCTGTTTTATTATGCCAGCCTCAACCGCATCGACGCTTCTGTCGGGCAACTCATCAACATCAGCTATCTTCTCTTTGTCACCATTTTGCTGCGGCTGTATGGGCACACCATCTCCCGGCTTACGCTGCTACGCACCTTGCTGGCAATGACGGCCATGTATTTGCTCACCGTGGGCGGCCTGACCAAGCCAGACTGGCTGGGCGCCGGCATGATGCTCATCGCCGCGTTTACATACGCCTTGCAATTGGTTCTCAGCCAGCGCATCATGTACGATATTCCGGCCCCCACCATGACCCTGTATGCCATTACCGCCATGGCCGGCGTCGTGACCCTGGCCTGGCTCATGTTTCCCACAAAGCTAACGGCCGTTCCCCGCGCCGGTTGGGAAGCCATCTTTCTTATGGGCATGGTCACGGCTCTCTCCCGTCTGACCCTGTTTCTGGGCGTGAAACGCCTGGGCAGTATGCAAACCGCCCTCTTAGGCGTGCTGGAAGTAATCGTCAGCATTGTGCTGGCCATTTTATTCCTGGGCGAACGGTTAACGGCCGTGCAGTGGCTTGGCGCGCTGCTCCTCATCATATGTGTCTTGCTGGTTCGTTACGAACGCAACGTCCCCAAATTTATTGATTGGTGGCAGATCATCTTGCGCCCCCGCTTCCCCAACAAGCCGTAATATTTTGCCGGTAGGCCGCGTCAAATACGTTATAATTGCTGTACCAACCAATTTAATCACAGAAACATCCGACACGATCTTTTCGTCGGATGTTTCCATGCGCTGCATAGGATACAATTTATCGTTATGTTAACCAAACATCACATAGGACCCAATGTTTTCTCAGACCTGGCCGACGAATGGGACAATCTGTCCGGCCAGAGCATGACCGACACGCCTTTTCAGACTCTGGCCTACCAGCAAGCGTGGTGGCAGCGCCTCCAACCCCCGGAAGCCACGTTGCACACCATCACCGCGTGGCGCGAAGACGGCCGTCTCGCGGCCATTGGCTGCTTCTACCTCCACAACGGCAGCTTGCACTTCAACGGCTGTGTCGAAGAAACCGACTATCTCGACCTGATTACCCGCCCTGAAGATGCCGAGGCTGCGTGGACGGCCGTTCTCCAACACCTGCTCCAACCCGATTTCCCCGACTGGCACACCGCCAAATTTTGCAATATACCCGCCGCCTCGGCCACACGCCCTGCCCTCATCGGCCTGGCAAGCCGGCTACACCTGGCCGCCAACGAGGAGCTATACGAAGTTTGCCCGATTATCACCCTGCCCAATACCTTCGACGCTTATCTGGAAACGCTGGACAGCAAACAGAGGCGCGAAGTGCAGCGCAAACTGCGCCGCGCCTCTGGCGCAGACGCCCGCCTGATCGTCATTGGCCCAGAAGACGATTTGACCACAGCGGTAGATGAGTTTTTAAGCCTGCTCCAGCGCAGCACATTTGAGAAGCGTGACTGGCTGAATGACGGCCGTCGCGCCGTCTTTCACGACATCGCCCAATCCGCCCTGGCGGCCGGCACGCTCCAACTGATGTTTAGCGAGGTCAACGGCCAAAAGGCCGCCGCCCTCTTCAACTTCGACTACAAAAACCGCATCTGGGTTTACAATTCCGGCCTGGACCCCGAAGCGTTTGGCGGTCTGAGCCTCGGCGTGGTGCTGACAGCACAGGCAATAGAATTTGCCATTGCCCACGGCCGTACCGAATTCGACTTCTTGCGTGGCAACGAAACCTACAAATACCGCTTCGGCGCTCAAGACACCCAGATTTACCGAATTACGCTTAAGAAAACAGCCAATGGCTAACAGCCAATTGACCATTGAAACGAGGTTTTATTGAACCAGACTTCTATTCAGCGCATCGCCATCTTATCGGTCCACACCTGCCCGCTGGCCATGCTTGGCGGCAAAAAAACCGGCGGCATGAATGTGTACGTACGCGATTTCAGCCGTGAACTCGGCCGCCAGGGCATCCTGGTAGACGTTTTTACCCGCTCACAAGACGACTGCCAGCCCATGGTAAAGCATGATTTGGGATATGGCGGCCGCGTCATCCACATCCCGGCCGGGCCAGAAAAACCAATTCCCGTGAGCGAAGTAGGCAACTATCTGGATGAATTTGTCGCCGGAACCCTGGCCTTTGCCGCCCAAGAAGGCATCCACTATGACCTGATTCACAGCCATTATTGGCTTTCCGGTCTGGTGGCGGAAAAACTGCGCGACGTATGGCAAGTGCCCATCGTCCACATGTTCCACACCCTCGGCCACATGAAAAACCGCATTGCCCAAAACGAAAGCGAACGCGCCCCGGAAGATCGCTTGCTCGGCGAAAAACACGTCATCCAAATTGCGGACCGTCTCATCGCCGCCACCCCGGCCGAAGAAGCGCAGCTAAACTGGCTTTACGGCGCCGACATGCGCAAAGTGCGGGTCATTTCTCCCGGCGTCGATTTGGAGCGGTTTACGCCGATCCCCAAAACGACAGCCAGACAAAATGTTGGCATCCCGCCTAACGACAAAAACATCATCTTCGCCGGCCGGATTGAGCCGCTTAAAGGCATCGACACGCTGCTTCAGGCAATAGCCCTCATCCAAAAAAGGTACCCGGAAGCGGTTCGCGGCGTCTGCGTGGCCATTATCGGCGGCGATCCGTGGGCTGATACGCCAGATGAAGAAATGGCCCGTCTGCAAGATTTACGTCAGGAATTGGGCATCACCGACCTGGTCACCTTTTTGGGCGCCAAGGACCAGGAAATTTTGCCTAATTATTATGCCGCCGCGGAAATGGTGATTATGCCCTCGCACTACGAAAGTTTTGGCATGGTGGCTCTGGAGGCGATGGCCATGGGAACGCCGGTGATTGCCTCGGAAGTGGGCGGTCTGGCTTTTCTGGTGCGCGATGATGAAAACGGCTTTCACGTTCCATCACGCGACCCGGAGGCGCTGGCGGAACGCATTTTCTGTCTGCTTACCGACGATGCGTGCCGTGAGCGGCTGGGGCGGCAGGCGCGTTATTATGCGCTGCAATACGATTGGGAAATCATTGTGCAGCGGATGCGGCGGGTGTATGAAGAAGTGGCGGCGGACACGGCCGTTCCCCAAAAATCTTCGCCCCAGATGTCCATCCACACAACCGAGCAATTTTAGCCATGCTGGAAGAAGAATACTTTTTCGACTGCCCCGCCTGTGGAGCGCGTATTTCAATGCTGCTGGACCTCTCTGTACGCCGCCAGGCCTACATCGAAGATTGCGAGGTCTGCTGCCGGCCGCTCGAAATTTCTTACGTCGTTGAAGATGAGTTTGTAGTCGATTTTTCGGCGCGGCCGGCATAAAAAAAGCCGAGCTGATCTGGTCAGCCCGGCTGTAACGGGTTTTATACTACCCGATTCCGGTTTACCGAATCACCTCTATGCCGCCCATATACGGCCGTAACGCCTCCGGCACCACGATACTGCCATCCGCCTGCTGGTTGTTTTCCATCAGAGCAATCATCACACGAGGCAGAGCCAGACCGCTGGCGTTCAGAGTATGGACAATGCGCGTTTTTCCGCCTTCCGCCGGGCGGTACTTCACATTTGCCCGCCGCGCCTGAAAATCGGTGCAGTTACTGGCCGAGCTGACCTCCAGCCATTCGCCGCAGCCAGCCGCCCACACCTCGATGTCATACGTTTTCACCGACGCATAGCTGATGTCGCCAGTCGCCAATTCCAACACACGGTAAGGAAAACCAAACGCTTCGCAAATGTCGATAGCTTCCTGCTTCATCTCTTCCAAAGCCGCAAAGCTGGTTTCGGGCGTGGTATAGCGGTACATCTCCACTTTGTCGAATTGATGGCCGCGTTTGATGCCGCGCACATCCTTTCCGGCGCTCATCTTTTCGCGGCGGAAACAAGGCGTGTAGGCCACATATTTAATGGGTAGTTCGGCTTCCTCCAGGATTTCGTCACGATGCACATTGGTCAGGGCAATTTCGGCCGTGCCCAAGAGCATAAAGTCTTCTTCGGCATCACGGTAAATGTTGTCGTAGAATTTGGGCAGTTGCCCGGCGGTTTCAAAATTTACCGAACGCACAATGAACGGCGGGTAAATCTCCGTGTAGCCGTGCTTCTGGACGTGCATATCGAGCATGAACTGGATAACGGCGTGCTGCAGCCGCGCCCCCGCCCCTTTCAGCAGATAAAAACGGCTGCCGCTTAACTTAACGCCGCGTTCAAAATCCAAAATGTTTAGCGCCGGGCCTAAATCCCAGTGCGGTTTTGGCTCAAAATCGAACTGGGGAATCGGCGCGCCCTGCGGTTCGTGGATGACGTTGAAGCTTTCATCCGGGCCGACCGGGGTGCTTTCATGGGGAATGTTGGGCACCCAGAGCATATTTTTCCGCAGCGTTTCTTCCACCTCACGCAGCTCTTCATCTAATTCGGTGATGCGCTCGCCGAGTTCGCGGGGCTTTTCTTTGGCTTCTTCGGCGTTAAATTGCATTGCCAGCACCTGCGTCCGCAGCGCTTCCACCGGCTGGCCAACATCCTGACCGGCCTCAGCCCGCTGCAAATCTGCTTCCAGTTTTTTGAGTGTGCCCATCACCCTGCCAATTTGTTTGGAGGCTTCGTTTACCTGGCGGCGCAACTCTTCTACCTCTTGCAAAATTTCGCGGCGACGGCCGTCACCGGCCAAAATCTCATCAATGGGCGACTGGTCATGTCGTTTGGCGATCTGCTCTTTCACCCACTCCGGCTTCTCACGAATCAAATTGATGTCTAACATGGTTCTTTGTCCTTTTGTCTTTTGGTCCTTTTGTCTTTTGGTCCTTTCGTCTTGCGGTGTTTATTTTGCCTTTAAACGAAAAAGTCCCCTCGCCATCTCAGGACGAAGGGACTCGTGGTGCCACCTGAATTTGCCAGCGCAGCCGCGCTGACCTCAATTTCGCTGTAACGGGCGACCCCGGTTTACCTTAATCGCGTGACTGCTTTCGGTAGACGGCTCCGGAGGGGATTTCAGGCGGTGGGTTGTTGGCTTGCAGCACCCGCCAACTCTCTGTAAAAACCGCGCTGCCGTACTTGTCTCTTTCACGGCCGTTTCTCTTTCAGTTGTTTGGGCATTATAGCGGCGGCGGAAACGGCCGTCAACCCTCACGCCAGCCGTTGATCACACACAGAACGTACGCCACAACCGCGGCATCGCTCCCAATCGTTATGGTCACGGTCTAATTCGGCGGCAAACATCCCTTCGTGCATCTCGGCCAGCAAATCCAGCAAATCCTCCTCCAAATCAGGCGTAAAATCCACCGCAAACGCGCGGTCCTGGTATTGGATGATGCCGTAGGACGGCCGTATCTGATAATTCTCCATCACCAACAGGCAGTAGGCCGCCAACTGCAAGACATGCCCTTCGTGCGGCTCGCTGGGCGCGCGCCCCGACTTTATCTCCACCGGCACAATGCTGCCATCGTCCTGTTCCACCAGATAATCAGGTTTGCCAACCAGCTTATACGCCGCCGCATACAGCGGCTTCGTCATGGGGAACCATGCGCCGGTGTCGGCGTAAATGATTTCGCCTTCGGGCACACCGCTTTTCTCTCGTTGATCGCGTGACCACAGCCACGCGCCAATCGTGAGCAAAAACAGCACAACGCCTAAAAGTAAACCGGTGAATCCCATCCCTACCGTGTACTCATCAACAACTGAAACGTCACAAACGCCACTAACACAAACAACAACGCATACGCCAGACGGCGAGTCCAGATGGCTCTGGCCAGGGAACGGCCGTGCTGCTGATGATAGGCCGTCCCCTCGCCTAATTCTCTGACATTCTCGGAGGAGTAGCCCTGCATACGCTGCAGCCACCAGGCGCGGCGGCAGTACACATAGTTGCTTATTTCACTTGCCCGAATCCATTTATCGCTCATATGTTCTATTTTACGCCTGACCGGTCAGGCGCGTCAAGGGCAGAAACGCTGGGGTCAGGACAATCTCATACTCACGTTTTTAAAAGCCGTGGGCCGGTTCGCCGAGGCGTAAACGCCTCGTCTGCGCAACAACGCCGGTTGAAACCGGCTAAAAGAGGAAGAAACCATGTTTAAGGGGCGTTGTTTGTCAGCCCGGCACTTCAATGCCGAGCGATGCGAGCCATAAACCGAATATGCGATAGCCCTTACGCTGGCGTTTAGCGGGGCAAATCGGCAAATAAATCGGTGAAAAGCGTATGAGGCGCGGGTTCAGGGATGGTCTGGGCGAAATACTCGTACCGCAGCACCTCGGCCATTTCCTCTTCCGGCAGTCGGCGGAAAATGCTTTCCGGGCCAAACTGGGTGGCGTGGCAGCGGAAAGCGGCCAATTTTTCCCGCACATTGCCGCCAATATCGCGGACCACATGAATCTGATCATCTGGCCACCCTTTTGCTGCCCGCTCGCCCAAATTCTCGAAAAACGAGACGTCCAATCCGCGTGCTTCCATGCGCTCTTTCATGGTTGACAAAGTGGCTGCGCGCACAATCGGGTAAAAAACACGCGGCACAGACCATG
>JAKQCM010000106.1 GCA_029559155.1 Chloroflexota bacterium | reverse complement strand
CAGGTGGTCGGCGGAAGCGCCGGTAGCGGCCAGCACGGCCGTTTCCTCCGGCAGCGGGTCGTCCAATTCGGCCAGATAGAAGAGCACGTCGGCCTGTTTGCTGGGGCGGCCAAGCTGGCGCAAGGCGGCCTCTACCCGTTTGGGTCCGGCGATCAGTTCGGCGGTACGGATTTCTTTGGGGCGCACGCGGGGCGGGTCTAAGACGGTGGCTTTGCGCAAGATATTGCGGTTGGTTAGTTGCGTAACGGCCGTTTTCCAATCTGTTTTAGGCAGCGCGCGCTGAATCTGGCGGCCACGCAGATCGCCCTTCTGGCGCAGCAGGTCGATGATTTGCCGCTGCAGATCGGTGAGACGGCCGTTGCCGTCCCAGTAGGGATTCACATCAAACACATTATCCGCCAAACGGGTCAGGCCGGGCGGCAGCATCAACCGCAGGCAGCCGTTCAGCGGGGCCAGATACTCCTGGCTGAGCCACTGCGCCAGGGCGATTTGCCAGGGCCGCACAACCGGCTCCGGATCAATCAGGGCTATCACCGGCTTGGTTTCTTCTACCGGCGCGGTGTCCTCGAAGGCGATGACAATACCCTGGGCCAGGCGGCGGCCAAATTCCACCTCCACCAGATGGCCGATACGCAGCTGCGCGGCCAGATCGCGCGGCACGCTGTAATGAAACGTGCCTTCGAGCTGCGCCTCGATGTTGATGACTAGAACGGCATACATGCCGGTGATTGTATCATAGGCAGAGGGGGAAGGGAGGAACGGCCGTTAGCCGCTTCCCAAATTTCCAACATAGGCAAAGCCATGCCCTGGTGCTAAAATTCGGCTTATGGCTTCCTCAACCCCATCCCCCCTCATTTTGCACGCCGAACAGGAACATCCCCGACTGCAATTTGTGGTCGTGGTTCTGCTGGCGGCAGCTTATCTTGGCTTCTTTTTTCTCTTGCGCGCCCTCATCCGCCTGGCTCCTGGCGATTTACCCAGCTTCGCCCTGAGCATCTCCTGTTTGTTTTCGGCGCCGCTGGCTTTGGGCGTGGCCTGGGGCGCAGAAAAATGGCTCAAACAAATATGGCCCAGCGGTTACAACCTGGCGCTCACGGAAACAAATCTGCAAGTCAATCAGCCGGAATTAGATCCCTTAAATTTTCAGTGGGCAGGCAACATTGACCTGATCGGCTGGTATTTTGGGCTGAAGGGGTACAAACGGGGCGGGCAAGAGCGACGGGTTCCCGACAGCTGGCTGTGTCTGGCCTGCCAACTGCAGCAAGACGACAGCCGCCTGATCGTGTACACCTACGCATCGCCCGAAAAAGCGGCAGCGCATTTAACGCCGCAAGCCAAACCGATCCGGTTTAACAAAATCAATCCGGTTGAGGTGTATGGCAATACGTTGTCCAACCGGTTTCAACCACCCAGCCGCCCGCAGAGTATCCCAACGCATATTTTGAACAGCAAGGACGGCCGTTTCTGGCTGGCGGAACAACGCCGCTGGCAAGAAGGGCTGGAATTACCGCTCAAGGAATTCGAGATTTTCTTAACCTATCTACAATCCCACAACCCATAGCGGAACAAGGTCGTCATACACGGCCGTTGTCCGCCAAGACAAGGAGAACTCACGCCATGTTTGATTTTATTACCGAAGAACACAAAATGATTCAGCAGGCGGCCCGCGATTTTGCCCGCAACGAAATCGCCCCCATCGCCGAACACCACGACCAAACCGGAGAATTTCCCATCGACACTGTGCGCAAAATGGGCCAGTTGGGTTTCATGGGCATTGAAGTGCCGGAGGAATATGGCGGCGCCGGCATGGACACGCTGGCTTATTCGATGGCCCTGACGGAAATTTGCAAGGTCGACGCCAGCCACGGCACGGTGATGTCGGTGAATAATTCGCTTTACTGCCACGGCCTGCTCAAATTTGGCACCGAAGCGCAAAAGCAACAATATGTTGTGCCCATCGCCAGCGGCGAAAAGATCGGCGCGTACAGCCTGACAGAACCGATGAGCGGCAGTGACGCCGGCACGATGGCCAGCCGCGCGGTGCTGAATGAAGCGGGGACGCATTATGTGATAAACGGCCGTAAATCCTGGGTCACTTCCGCGCCATACGCCGACTACATCGTCCTCTTCACCATGACCCAGCCGGAACTACAGCACAAAGGCGTCACCGCCTTCATCATCGAAACCGATAAGCCGGGCTTCACCCGCGGCAAAACCGAACCCAAGCTGGGCATCCGCGCCAGCGCCACCAGCGAAATCATCTTCGACAACTATGAATGCCCGGTGGAAAACCGCCTGGGCAAAGAAGGCGAAGGCTTCAAAATTGCCATGACGGTGTTGGACGCCGGGCGCATTGGCATCGCGTCGCAGGCTCTGGGTCTGGCTGAGGCGGCTTTAGAGGCCAGCATCGCTTACGCCAAAGAACGCGAGGCGTTTGGCCAAAAAATCGGCCAGTTCCAGATGATTCAGCAAAAATTGGCGGACATGAAATGCAAGGTCGATGCTTCCCGCTTGCTGATTTACCAGGCGTGTCTGGCAAAGAAACAGGCGCTGGCGACCAACGGCCGTTACTCCATGGAAGCCAGCATGGCCAAACTCTTCGCCAGCGAATCGGCCATGTGGGTGACCACCCAGGCCATTCAAATTCACGGCGGCATGGGTTACAGCAAAGAAATGCCCCTGGAACGCTACTTCCGCGACGCTAAAATCACCGAAATCTACGAAGGGACCAGCGAAATCCAGCGCATGGTCATCGCCCGCAGCCTGACCGGCTTGCGCTAAATCTGCCTGACCTGACCGACCTGACAGATTTCCCTCAATCTGTCAGGTCGTATCCTCCAATGTGGGAAGCCAAAGGTAAATACAATGGAAACGATGGATTTGTATACGGCCGTAGCCCACTTTGCCGCCCTCACTCACACCTTCAGCGAAGCCGACCTGGACCAAAACTGGCAGTGGCGCGCCCACAACGAAGGCGTGCGTTTCGCCTTTTTGGGCACGATTCAAGAACTGCGCGAACTGGCCGCCCAGCTGGCCCAGCAGCGTCAGGCCGATGGGCCGCCCATCAGCATGGCGCAGCGCGTTTTGGGGCAGTACACAGCCGCTTACCGCGATTTTCAGGCCATCATGCTGGGCGTCAGCCAGAGTGACTACGAGCAGGAACCGGCTGTGGCGGAATGGCCGCTGCGCCTGGTGGTTGGCCATATGTTTCGCACCCAATCGGCGTTTTTTACGCTGGTTCATTACGGTTTGGCCCGGCAGCGAACGGAGGAAGAACGGCCGTTGCGCCTGCCGCCGGGAGAAACAGACCGTGTGGTCATGCCCCAGGCCGAATTTGTCGACCTGCTGGAAAATCAGAGCATGGCCGCCATGCTGGCCGCCTTCGACGCCCTGCACCGGCGCACCCTGGCCGAATTTGCCACCATGACCGATGAAGAGAGTTTGGGACCATCTGTCTGGTGGGAAGACGAGCCGTATTCGCTGGCCTACCGGCTGCACCGCTTCGATGCGCATCTGCGCCAGCACACCATTCAGGCCGAAAAAACACTGGAACAAATCGGCCGGCCGGTGGGAGAGGCCAAAAAGCTGCTGCGGCTGATGTATGCCGCGCTGGCTGAGGTAGAAACGGCCGTTCTCGGCGCACCGGACTTAGGGCTGGCCGCGCAGCAAGCCCTGGCCAAAAGCATTCTGGCCAGAGCAACAGAGGTCTTGCAGGTGGCAGCCGATTATCGGGCGATGAGTACGGCCGTAACCCAAGGCAACCGCCAGGAAGTAGACGCCCTGCTGGCGGCCAACCCCAACCTGGCCAACGCCCTCACGCCGCAGCGGCTGCCGATCTTGTTTGCAGCTCTGTACAACGGGCAAACAGACCTGGCCAACCAGTTGGTGGCCGCCGGGGCGGAGTTGGACGTGTTTTCGGCAACGGCCGTAGGCCGATTAGACGTGGTCGAAAAAGAGTTTGCCGATTACCCGCAGGCCATCAACCTTTACAGCCGCGACGGGTTTACCCCGTTGCAATTTGCCTGCTTTTTTGGGCAAGAGGCGACTGCCTTGTGGCTGATGGATCACGGCGCCGACATTCACGCCGCGGCCAAAAACCCTCTGCGCATCCAACCCATTCACGCCGCCGCCGCCAACGGCAGCATGACTGTTTTACGCGCCCTTTTAGAGCGCGGCGCAGACGCCAACGCCCGTCAGCAGCAAGATTTTACGCCCATGCACACCGCCGCCGACCGCGACGATGTGGCCATGGCCGAACTTCTGCTGGCCTTCGGCGCTGACGCACACGCAGAAAACAGCGAACACGAAACCCCGTTAGCCCTGGCCAAAACCAGAGGCAAGCAGCAAATGGCGGCCTTTTTGGAAACCCAAAAACCGTAAACGAGGTATTGGCTGGCCTGCAGCTGGTTAGTGCCCTGTTAACCAGACCGGGGGCAATGTAGGGCTTGCTGGCTACCGTCTTTCCTGCCCGCTTGTTATAATTAAGACCAGCTATCAAGACCCCAAGGGTTTGACACCTAAATAATCCAAATTTCCAGGATTAAACCCTTGGGGTCTTATTTTCACAAATATTTTTAGCAGCTGAGAGAATCGAGATGAACGTTGACATTCAGCCAGAAAAAGACGTAAT
>JAKQCM010000268.1 GCA_029559155.1 Chloroflexota bacterium | reverse complement strand
CCTGAGCAAAGGGTTTACGGCCGTTGTCCTGGGCCTCACGGAATCGGGCAACGCCCACCGCCTGGACGAATTCATCGACCCGACCCGCCTGCCCGATGGCTTGAGCCAACTGCTGCTTGTCACACTGGCCACCGCCGGTTTTCCCCACCGGTAAATCGTCAACTGTAACTTTACAGACCCCAAGGGTTTGCTCCTGAGAATTTGGATTACTTAGGTGTCAAACCCTCGGGGTGTTGCCAGAGAAACCTGAACGGTCACCATCATTTTATGAAGAGGAGACAACATGAGCGCAAGCTCAACACCATGAATGAAAATCCGCAGATTTCGCCGATGACGCAGATTATTCTCTGCACCTTTGCGCCTCTGCGCCTTTGCGTTAAATTATTTTCGAAGGAGACGGACATGAGTGGAGGCTCAACACCATGAAGGAAAATCCGCAGATTTCGCAGATGACGCAGATTTTTCTCTGCGCCTTTGCGCCTTTGCGCCTTTGCGTTAAATTATTTTCGAAGGAGACGACATGAGCGCAGGCTCAACACCATGAAGGAAAATCCGCAGATTTCGCAGATGACGCAGATTTTTCTCTGCGCCTTTGCGCCTTTGCGTTAAATTATTTTCGAAGGAGAAGCGACAATTTACGATTCGTCACGGGCAAGACCGCAGGCGTCCGGGGGAAGCGAGAGGCAGGATGGGGGTCAACGGCCGTATGCGATGAACCGATGATCGATGCCAATGGCGGCCTGCTATCGTGCGTGACCCTGCGCGCGCTCCACGAATGCAGTTCAGGCGAACAAAAGCCAGCGCCTGGTTACGCGCCTGATTTAAATTCCAGGCCCAGGCGCGTCAAGATCGCCTGCACGGCCGTTACTTGCTCGTCATCCACCCTGGCCAACGCTCGATTTCCGGCCGCAAAAGGTTGCAGCAAATCTTTCAATTCTGGCAAGGCGCGCAGTTCGGCCAGCGTTTCCTGGTCGCGGAACTCAAACAAAGTTACGGTGGCGACGGTGGCACGGCCGTAATAACCACTCCAGGCGCGTATCTGCTCCACCAGAGCGTTCGGCAGGGGTCCCCGATTGAGTTTGCCCAGTTCGTCAATGATAAACTGGGCATTTTTTTTGCTGCCTCCGGCGCGGCGCACGCTTGGTCCGGTTAGCTGCCAGCCGCCATCGGTTTCGATGGCAAAACGGGCAAGCCGGCCGCGCAGGTGGAGGCTGGGGACGGCGTGAAGGGGTTGGATACGGCCGTCTTCCGCCACAACAACGCTTTTATCTGCCGCTTCCGGGTTGGCTCCGGAAACCACCGGAAACAAGCCGCTGCTTCGCAGGGCGCTCAAAAGCCTGGTCTGCTGTTTGGTCTTAACCAGGGCTACGGTCTGCCCAACCGGTCGCGCCAGCAGCTTGCCTGTCTCATCCTCATCCAGCAGGCGCGCCAGCAGCGTCTCGTCGGCGGCTTGCAGCAGGGTCACGCTGCGCCGAAACACAATTCGGTCATGGTGGGCGGCCCATTCCGCCAGCGAACGGCGGATATTTTGCGGCAGGTCGTGGAGTGTGGCCTCATCCAGAAATTGCTGCACTTGCTCAACGGAGTAGCCGACTTGTTGAGCGGCGTACAAAGATTCACGCGAGAGGTGATATTCAAAAGCGCCGCGATCCACTTTTTGCCGTTCGGCAAATATGTCCAACTCAGCCAGCAGGTGCAGCGCCACGGGTCCCATGGCTAAAATCTGAAAATTGGGTTGGATGATAATCTGGCCGGCTGGCTCGTTGTCGGGAAGAGGTTTGTTGCCTAAAACGGCCGTGCCCAAAGGCGTCAGGCGGCAACCGTGCCAGTTGGTTGGCTCGGCAGGCGGCCCATTAAACCCTAACTCTACCAGACCCATTTGAAACAGAAAGCCGGCTGTTACCTGCGAGATAAACATCTTTTCCAGCTTGTCCATCTCGGCGGTGGCTTTGACCGGATCGCCATAATAATAGTAATTACGGCCGCTTGTTATGCGGCTGCGCACATCAAAGAGAAAATCGCTGTTTAAATCTTGTATGGAGATGAGCAGATCGTCTGCTTCGATCCAGGTGTTTGCCGCCGCTGAGGTCAGAGCTTTAAGCAAGGATTGCTGCCCCTGACGCACGTTCGGTTCGTACGCGTATCCGACCCGCCGATCGTTAAATTGAAAAGCGGAAGAAAGATTGCGCCAGATGGCGATAACGGCCGTTACCTGTTCAGCCGTCGTCTTTTGCCAGAAATCGGGGATGTCGCTGCGGTTTTTTGTCGATGTTTGCAAGAGGCCGCCCTTGGGCGTTACCAGCTTCAATTCCTGCAAAATCTGCCGCAGCATATACAGGCGGTTCGCTTCGTCCTCTTGCCGGGCTTTGTCCAACGCGGGGTCCGGGTTCAGGAGAGCGGCGTTTAGCGTCTTCAGCCCGCGTTTCCCCACAAAACCAGATTGGATCAGGCTGATGGAGCCGCGGCGCACCGTATCCCAGTAGAGATATAGATCGCGTAAAAACAACTGCGCGTCGCCGTGTAAGATGTAGGCAGGCTGCCACGCATTGGCCACGATTGGCACAGGATCAGGGTTCGGCAAATGGCGGCGAACAAAGGGTGGAATAAACACCGTTTCGCCAGGATGAAATTGCATTTTGTAATTTTGAGCGCCGTTGCTACCCGTGGTTCCTTCGCTAAAGACCAGCCCGTACAAAGTCAGGCGTGCCATCACGTCCGCAAAAATTGGCGATTGGCGATCAATGATGCTGCCGATGTGGGCAACGGAACGGCCGTAAATGGATGGACCGCCAGGATAGTATGGCCGATTCTCCTTCTGAGGCTTTGACTGCGGCGATTGTTTCACCAATCCAGCCCGAACCAATTCCCGCTCAAACAGCCGTGTCGAGGATTCATCGCCGCGCAGCATGAGCCGGTCGACTACGGCGCGCTCAATTCCAGTTAACTGCCGGTAGGAAGCGCTGATGCGCTGCGGCTTAAAAAATTCCTGCTGCATCAGCTGCTCCAGGTCTGCCTTCTTCAGTTTTTTGCCGACAGCGCCGGGCAGTTTGGCAGCATGGACCATGTCCCAAAGGATTGTGTAAGCATAGTTTTCAAGAAGCGTTGCAATATCTGTGATCATGATTTGGCCGCTAAGACTCTAACCCTTTTGTTTGTTTAGGGGTGTAACCCGCTTTTTCCAGCTCGCCGACCAAAATATCTATGGCATGGGCCGGGATGACGACCAGATTGGGCGAGATTTCCGCGACGAGGTACTTTTCCAGGGAGGTGATGGCTTTCATTTCAGATAAGGCGTAAGCATCGCCAAATTCAATAATGGTCATGTTCTCATACAGCCGCACCTGCCCATAGGCTTGCCACCAGGCGATCAACTGGTTTCTAATGGCCTCGGGCATAGGCAGAGGCAAAAACTGCGGCCAGTCGTCTAACATTTGCGCCAGGGTGTGGCCAGATTCGAAAGCTTGGTGGACCGCGGCTGTATCCAGTTGGTAAATGAAACGTGTGGCAGCGGCTTCTTCTAATCGGGTAATTTTGTCCAGATAGTCATGGGTTTGGGCGCTAACGGCCGTCGGGTTCACGCTGATGGTCGTGCCGTCGATGAGCACGGCGTCGGCGGGAGATGTGGGCGAAGCGTCCGCGGCGAACGAGGCGTCCGTCGCGGCAAACTCCCCAGACATCCCCGGCAAGGCAACCGATTCCACTTTTTCAAAAAACAAATCGTGTAACCCATGCAGCCGAAAGCCAACCAGTTGATCGTGTTCCAAAACCAGATCGGCGACGCCCAGCCAGTGCAGCGGGCCGGCGATGATGTGGCGCAGGAATGACACCTGGGCTGTGCGCCAGTCGAGGTCGTTAGCGCCGGGGTTGAGGATACGGCCGTCTTCGACCAGATACCAAAACGGCTGCGGATCTCGGCCATACTGCGGTCCACTCCAGCTCGCCGCGTCAAATCGAGGCCAGACGGGGCGCAGAATACCGGCCACGTCATCCAGACTGAACCAGCGATCGTCGGGCAGGCAGGCCAGCAGCTGCAACATTTGGGCGCGGAAAACGGCCAGTAATTCGTACATATCTTGCGGCTTGGGCGGATGGTAGTATTGGCGGATGGTGCGTTTTATTTGCAAAGACGGCCGTTCGGCTGCCATTTGCCACAATTCGCTCCAGGTGTTTAGCGAGAAATAAGCGCGCACCAAAATAGCCCACTGCGCGGCCGCATCCTGGGAAAAAAACTGCTTTTTCACTTCTTGCCAGACCGTTATAGGGCTGCCGGGCTGCAGCACGCCCACCTTCAGCAGCAAGTGATACATAAAGGTTAGCTGGGTTTCATCCTCGAAGATGGAGGCCAGTCGGGCAAAGTCTTGCTCAGAGAGCAGCGGCAGCGGCGGGGGAACGGTAAAAGTAAGCTCATTCTTTCGTGTGATGAGATTGCCAGATTTCTGCGCCTGGTAAATTTCTTCCGGCAGGTAATCCCAATCCTGTAAAAAATCATGGAATTTTTGCAGATAGGGGCGAGGCATGGGCGGATGCAGCGGAAAGCTGATTTGCTCTAACAAGAGCAAGGTTTGCTGGACTTTTTGCAGCAACGGCCGTGCCTGAGCCACCTTGATGCCGCTTTCCAGATGCCTCGGCAGGTTCATCGTCGGCACTCGGTCGGTTAACGCCGGCGGCAGCGCCCGCATGATGGCGGCAGGAATAAAGGCTCTTCTTTCATACGGATCTTGGACGGCCATGCCGGCGTCGCAAAAATGGTTGGTATACGTCCAAAGATTTTTGTATTTGTTGAGTGGTCCCCACTGCTCGGCCAGAGCCTGCGTGTGTTTCTCGCCATAGGGAATACCAGGGTATAAAACGACCAGCGCGTGGTAGACACGGAGATGTTCTTCATCAAAACCAAGCGTGATTTTTAAGGCGCTGCCTGGGTGCGTCAACTGACCGACGATTTGTTGGACGATGTCGTCTTTACGCGTGCCGCTGATAGACCAGCCGTGTCGTTTAGCCATCTGGCGCAGGTCTGAAACTCTGTTTTCGCTGAGCCAGGCTTGCAGGTTGTAAACGTTTTCTTGCTGGCGGACAGCATAGGGTTTTGTGAGCCAAATGGGTTTTGTTTTGGGAACGGCCGTTGCCGGGGCAGCCACTTCAAACATCTCGATGCCTGCGGACTCGATGACGGCAGGAGCCTCTTCCACGATGAAACTATCCGGCGATTCCAGCCATTTGTACAGCACAGCGGCGATGTGTTTACATAAGCCACCCCAATGATAAGAGCAGCTGCAAACCCCATAAATCCCATCTTCAGCGACAAACACTTCAATGGCGTACAACTGGCTGCTGCGAATTTCGGCGTAGATGGAACGGCCGACACGCCTGCCATTTTGGACTTTAGGCATGTAGGCTCTGGCCTTTTTTAGCATGTTGCCATCCAAGACCCGGTTAACATCAGCTTGCGTTAATGCTTCCAATGCAGTCATAAAAAATCACTCGCCTAAACCTAGCGGCTCATAATCGGCAACTTCGTCTTCATATAAGATAGTATATTGGTAGCCCTGTTCCGTCAGGAAAAGCTGGCGGTTGGCGCTGTACTGCTGGTCGACGGTGTCCTTGGTTACGATGGTGTAAAAATGGGCCATCTGGTCATCATGTGGGCGCAAGATGCGGCCCAGCCGCTGCGCCTCTTCCTGGCGGCTGCCAAACATGCCGCTGATCTGTACCATCACGTTGGCGTTGGGCAAATCGACGGCAAAATTACCCACTTTAGAAACTATCAGCACCGGGATTTCACCTGTTTTGAACTGTTCATATAATTTGCGCCGTTGGTTGACGCTGGTTTTGCCGGTGATCAACGGCGCTTTGTAGCGCCGCGTCACCAAGTCCAACTGGTCCAGATACATGCCGATGATCAGCACCTGATCGTGGCGGTGTTTGATGAGCAGCTCATCCAATACTTTGAATTTGTTTTTATTCTCAGCGGCGATGCGATATTTATCCCGTTCTTCGGCGATGGCATACTCCAGGCGCGTTTCGTGCGGCAGGGGGATGCGAATTTCTACCACGTCGGCCGTGGCTATCCAGCCCTGGCGTTCCAAATCTTTCCAGGGAACATCGTACTTTTTGGGGCCGATGAGCGAGAAGACATCTTCCTGACGGCCGTCTTCCCGCACCAGTGTCGCCGTCAGCCCCAATCGCCGCCGCGCCTGCAATTCAGCCGTAATGCTAAAGACCGGAGCCGGCAGCAAATGCACCTCATCATAAATGATCAACCCCCAATTGTGATCGTTGAACAGGGTGAAATGGGGATACTGCTCCTGGTAAGAAGCTGTTTTTGCCACGCCGCGTTTGCGGTACGTCATGGTCTGGTAGGTGGAGATGGTAATAGGGCGAATTTCCTTGCGCTGGCCGGAATATTCGCCCACCATGTCAGATGTCAGCGTGGTTTTGTCCAGAAGTTCGTCAATCCACTGCCGCACCGACACTGTATTGGGCGTGAGGATGAGCGTGCTGCACTGCATCTCGTTCATCACCGACAGACCAACAATGGTTTTGCCTGCGCCGCAGGGCAGCACAATGACGCCAGAACCACCATGCGCCGCACCGCCTGCGTAAAACACCTCGCCAGCTTCTTGCTGATAATGGCGCAGAGCAAATGGCTTGCCACCCTGCGTCAGCAGGCGCACGTCAAAATCTACATGATCGCCGGAAACATAGCCGGCCAAATCTTCGGCCGGATAGCCGATATTGACCAGGGCTTGTTTGATGTGGCCGCGCCGTCCCGGATTCACGCGCAGGGTGTGGGCGTCTTCCTGAGCAATCAGGTAGGGCATCAATTCTTTACGGCGTTGGAGTTCCAAAATGAGGGGCACATCGGTGGAGGTGAGGAGCAGGTCTTCAGCGCGGCGGATAAGGCGGACACGGCCGTATCGCCCAATATACTCGCGGATGTCCACTTCCACATTGCCCGGCAGCGGATATTTGCTGTAGCGCGCCAACCCCTCGATGATGGTGTCGGCCGCCAACCCGGTAGACGCGGCATTCCACAAAGACAGCGGGGAAATGCGGTAGGTGTGAATGTATTCCGGGCTTTTTTCCAGCTCCGCAAAGCGCGACAACACGTCGCGCGCTTCCTGGTAAAGCGGATTGTTGACTTCCAGCAAGACGCTTTTGTCGCCCTGCACAATAATAGGATTCTGGGGATTGTATTGCATAGCGTATGACCAATTTTTCGAGCTTGTTGATTATGCAATGATGGGTGATGTCTGGCAAGTTATCTTAAAATGACTCAAGAATTTTCAATTTAACCAGAAATTTGTCATGCTGAGAGCCTGTGCTGAGCTTGCCGAAGCATCCTCCGAAGCGCCCCGTTCTTCTGGTGGGGCGGGATGCTTCGCTCCGAAGACTCCGCTCGGCATGACAGGTCAGCGTCAATTGCGAAGAAATTATCTGGTTCGCACGTATGCCTGATCTACATTGAGAATTCCTGGATTGGAGCTTGGAGACTTGTTCAATCTCTAATCTCTAATCTCCTGTAGACTATTTAATCCGCGTGCCTTAATCGCTAAAAACCCAATTGTCCCAGGACAGATTGCAGACTGAACACCAGGCTGCCCATCATGACCAAAGCCAAAACAGGAATGAGGATCGTGACAATTCCGGCCAGCAGCGGCAAGGCCACTGTACGCCAACCGTGCGTGTTGTGCGCCGCCGCCGCCGCCATCCAATAAGAGAAAAAGCTTAAGAGAAACCCCAGAAATAAGGCAAAAGGCGCCAACGCCGGGATGAGGGCAACCACTTCTACCAGATGGACCACATGGGCAAAACCAAGCCCGCGCAAGGTGCGGGTATAGCTGCCCTGGCGTGTTAAAAGCCGCCCGCCGATATAAACAGCCAATATCGAAAGGAACCAGGCTACCAGGCGCACCAAGATCATCACTGACCGGATTTCGGGATCGGTGCGCAGAAAGGAGGTCAAGACGATGAAGCTTATGGCTAAAAGCAAAGCCGGACCGGTCATTCGTGGATCGTCGGCTATTTCTTGGTAGGCTGCGCGGTCGATCATCAGGGCTTTGGCGGCCAGCGAAGCCCAAGTTTTTACATCCAGGATGCCGGCCCACAGATTTGCCAGCGACCAGACAGCGGCGGAACTGGCAGGTTCCGTTGGCTCCGTGCGGATGGATTCGCTGATGGGCTGTGCACGACGGCCGTTCAAAATATGGAACACGTCAGCCGAATTGCGCGTGGGGGTTACCACCATATCCGCCGGATGGAACAGGAATGCATCCGTTTGCTCGCCGCCCAGGCCGCCGTGGTTGCCAATAAGTTCTTCCAACGCGGCTACCGTGCCATCATCATAAACGGTGCTGATGACCATCAGGTCGCCGGCATGGGGAAAATCCATCACCCGGCGCACCTGCCAGGCCCGCGTGTCCACGTCCGCGTGGCCGTAAGCGTCCGGATCGGCCGGGGCGTAAGGCAGCAGCGGATCCACGCCGCTGACCTGGCCGGTGTGCAGATTGCGCCGGCCCTTTTTCCCCAGGACCACAGGCACGCCATCCGCTTCATAGCCGCAAACAATGCCAATACCTTCATGCTGCACCAGCGTTTCGACCATGCCCGGATAAGCTTCGTCCAATTCGCCCAGCGTAATTTTACGCGGATACAAATCGAAATAAACCTGGGCCAGATTGCCGCTGCCGTAAGCCGTTACCTGGGCCGGCTGGTCATGGCCGGGATCGCCGGCCGCTTCTTCTTGTCGTTGGGCGCTTTTTTGCAAGAGCCTGTTCCCTCGTTTGACAATGGCCCGACCTCCCCGCCCGCCGACGCCTGATTGCTGAATGTTTACCAGTTCGCCGGAAGCGGAATTGAGGGAGATTACGCCCGTATCGCCGCCCATGGATTGGGCCACGCTGGTTCCCTGCGGCAGCAGCTGCTCGATTAGCTCTTTAAGCGAGAGTCCGTAACGCTGTTTGAATGTCGCGCCGAACGATTGGCCATGATCAGACAGAATGACGAGATCATACGGCCGTGGCGCTTTTTCGCGAATTGTTTTTAGCACACGGGCTACGGCCGTATCGTAAGAAGCCAGGGTTTTGAAGGCGTCGCCGGTCCAGGGGCCGGAATGGTGCGCCACTTCGTCATATCCGGGCCAGGTAACGTAAATGCTCGGCGCGCCGCGAATGATGTCCAGAGCGGTGAGATTGGCGGCAATATCGCGCATAAACACGGTGGTGGCGGCGCGCACAAAGGGATACCCATGCAGCAACCGGTTCAGGCGCGGCTGCACGTTCCGCCGTCGCTGCCGCCATCCCTGCCACACTTCCCGCGCCGCATCCGCCAAAAACAAAACGATGGTGCGGGTCAGGAAATAAGGGTTGAGCATGAGCAGATAGACGTCTTCGGCGCGCTGTTTTTTCTCTTCCGTGTCGGCGTCGAACATGCCGGCCAGGGTAAGCAAGGATTTGTCGGCGTCGCCGTTGAGCATATTGTTGATGCTGGAGCCGCCGCGCATGAGGCCATGACCCCGGGCGTAACGGCCGTTCAGTTCAGTCGCATCATTGCCCGAAACGTATAACTTTTGCTGGTCTTTGTCATACCAGCGGAAGGCGGGAATGTCGCTGTTGTCGCCAAACATAATGCCGGCCTGGCAGGCAGAGGTTTGGGAAGGGATGCCGTAGTCGATGTGGGTTAGTTGGTAGCCTTCTTTGGTCATCAGCCGCTGCAAGGTGGGCAAACGGCCGTCGACCAGCGCTTTTTTGAGATGATGGTAGCTCAAGCCATCAATTTCCATCATCACCAGCCCGCGCTTTTGGGGGTCGATATCGGTAAACGTGCGGCGGCGGGCCAGCCGTTCGATAAGTCCCTGGTAAAACGAGCCTTCGTCGTTCACCTCCAGAATGCCGGTCAGGACAAGGTTAACGGCCGCAAAAGCCAGCCCGCCCACAATGGCGCTGATCCAACCGGTTACCTGGAAAGTGGGCAGCAGGGACGCAGTGATCAGCAAAGCGGCGGCGTTAACCAGAAAACCAAGAAGAAAGACGGCAATGAAGCCTAACGGCCGTGCCAGCAGCAGCACCATCGGGCGAATGAGCAAATTGATGATGCTTAATACAAAGGCAGCCGCCAGCGCCTTAACCACCAGCGCCGCATCGCTGCCCGCGCTGACAAACGTGATTCCGGGAAAGAACACGGCCGTGAGCAGCAAAGAAACGCCGTCCACAAACCAGAGTACCAGGAAACGAAAGATTGTTTTGAAGATGTTGGTAATTGTATTCATTGTGTGCCAACCTGTGTTAAATGGCAAAACGGCCGTGCAAATTCAATTAGGTGATCTGAGGAGCGGGGTTTTAACGGCCGTTACCTGCCCTCTGATCATAATTTCCTGATAAACTGACAAAACACATCTAACCGCGGAGAACGAGGAGTGCGCGGAGTTTATACCAGAAAAAACGTCTGCGCTCTCCGCAGTAAAATTCTGAGATTTGTCAGTCAATCAGGAAACTGGTTCAATCTCCAATCTCCAATCTCAACTCTTCAAGTTGTTTAATTCACATTCTTTAGTTTAACAAAGAGGCGACGTCAGCGTAAATAAGTCGTCACAAAAAGGATTACGAACACCTGGCCGCCAATTGACACACATACGGAAAAACAATACACTAAAAATCATGGCGTTTCTAGTCCAATCCCTATCGATATTTAATAAGCGAGGCAAACTTTGATGATGAGGAGCCAAACCGTTCACGCTGCCGAAACTGTTCTAACGCAATGTTTGGCGCTCCGACCCGGAGCCGAATTAGTCGTTTTCGCCGATGAAACCACCATAGATACAGCCAGTATCATAGCCGAAACCGCCATCCGTCTGGAACTCAGGCCGGTTATGGCTTATTTCACCCGACAAATGCAAATAGACTTACATGATAAGGGGCTGTTCCCTGGCATCGAAGCGATGCTGAATGACGCCGTAGCCGCCCTGGTTTCTCTGAACGGCACGCCGCAATGCCTGCCCTTTCGTGACCGCGTCCGGCAGTCGGCGCTGAACGTAGGCTGCAAAGTCGCCCACATGCCCGGCATCGATCCGGCTACGCTGCTGCTGGCTGATGTAGATTATGAGACCTTAACGGCTCAATGCGAACTGCTGGCCCTGGCTCTGGCCAAAGGGCAAACGCTGGAAATTATTACCAGGGATGCTCAGGGGGCTAATCATCATTTGCGGCTGCCTCTGAACGCCTGGCGGCGGCTGCCCATCATCAGCGATGGCATTATTCAGAAAGATTCATGGGGCAATGTGCCATCGGGCGAAACGTATATCGCTCCGCCGGAAGGTCTGGCCGAGGGCAGCATTGTCATCAATGGCTCGGTTCCCGGCTACACCATCCCAGCGGGTGAAGCCATTACCCTGCACTTTTCCAAGGGGCGTCTGGTTCAATGGACGCCGGTCGAAAGCCCGGCCGCGCAGCATTTAGCGCACACCCAGATCGAACTGGCTCGCTCGCAGGGCGATGAGAACTGGGACAATCTGGCCGAAATTGGCTTTGGCGCTAACCCCCGCGTGCAGACGTTAACCGGCAATCCGCTGTTGGATGAAAAAAAGTATGGCTCGATTCACATTGCCTTGGGTGACAATGTGGATATGGGCGGCCAGGTTGTCTCGCACATTCACTGCGATATGGTGGCGTTGTCGCCTGAAGTGTTGGTAGACGGCCGTACCATCATCGCAAGCGGCGATATTGTGATCCGTGAAGCGGATTGGCGGGAAGATCATCGGGCCGTGCAGCCAACGGCCGTGTGGCAGCCCCACCTCACCGTAACCTGCATGGCGACAAATGTGCATGTAGACGAACAAGGGCAGCTGCATCGCCTGTGGGACACCAGCTCCGGGCGGGTGTGCTCGGTAAAAGTTGGGCGCGGCGAAACGGCACGGCTGGCGGCGGCCGTTTACCAGACACTCAAACACCGGGGCAAACCCATGACCATCGCCGACCTGGCCACGTTAAAGCCCAATCTCGACATGTCTCAACTCTTACAACTCACTTATCTGTTGCAGCAATACGAGCTAATCAAGATTCAGAATCATGACCTTTAATTTGTAGACGAGGAGAGAGGAAAACATGGTCACTGCGCCGGATTTCCCATTGGCTCTGCGGGCGATTACCGAGCGGCTCAATTTCAGCTGCTCCGGTCCGCGACAGGTCGGCCGCTTCCAGACGTATGAGGTGGATTTGTCGGATTGGAGCCTGAGCCTGACCGACGCCAATCCCTGTATTTGGATCAAAACAACTGACTTAAAGGCGCTGTCTCTGCCCAAATTAGCCGATAACGTGCGCGATGTGGTGCGGGAACGGGGCTGGCAAAACAGCACGATTTTGTTATTTGTAGACGGCCGTGCCGATCCCTTGCGAACCTATCTGCCACCGGCGCTGCCCACGTTTGTGCTGATTGGGGTCGAGCAGCAGGCCCAGATTCAGGCGGCAGACTCGCCAACGGCCGTCACCTTAGACATCCTCCTCAGCCAAATGCCCCGCTCCCAGTTAGCCCCCTACGAAATCAACAAACCGGTCGTCGGCAGCCGCTTTTTCGGCCGGCGCATGGAAATCAACAAAATTTTGCAGCACCCCGACGCCAATTACCTCTTCCTGGGCATCCGGCGCGTCGGCAAAACCTCCCTGCTCAAAGAGCTAAAACAACGCATGGACCGCCTGGACCCGCCTGGCGAAGGCCAGATCCGCCGCCTGTATGTCGATTGCACCGTCATCAACTCCGAAGCCGAATTTTTGCGCACCCTGGCCTATCACCTGGACCCCAGCGAAATGAAACTGCTCTTGGGGCGCGCGGCCGAATCCACCCGCTACCAAAACCTGATGTTCGACCGCTTTGCTTCGCTGCATGGCACGCCCATCACCTTTTTGATTGACGAACTGGACCGGCTGCTGGACCACGTGGGCAACCAATGGGGCTTGTTCGATGTGTTACGCGCCGCCTCTAACTCCGGCAAGGCGCGGTTTATCATGGCCGGATACCGACGGGCAATGCGCGCCTCCACCAATCAGCAGTCCCCGTTTTTTAATCTGGCCGAAACCATCAACCTGGGCCGCCTCAAACGCTCCGAAGTGCGGCAGATGATTGTTGTGCCCATGGAACGACTGCGCATCGGCATCCAAAATCGGGAAAATGTCATCAACCGCATCAACCGCGAGACGGCCGGACTGCCCAACTATGTCCAGTTTTACTGCAAAACCCTTTTGGAGCAGTTGGATGAAGAAGAGCGCGAAGCCATCACCGAAGACGATTTGCAGTTTGTGTATGAAAACCGCGAATTCCGCAATTTTGTGCTGGATACCTTTATGTCCAACACCGAACCGGTGGAACGCGCCCTGGTCTATGCGCTGGTAGCGTCCGACGCCCGGCCGGTCGGGCAATCCATTTTTTCGCAGCGCAGCATGGACGATGTTCTAAAGAAACGCAAGCTAAAACTGACCTATGAACAGCTAGACCAGGCCTGCCGCAATCTGGCCGTGGCCGGGGTGTTTAATGAGGTCGGGCGCGATTTTGAATTTGCCGCACCGCTTTTCCAGCATATGCTGCGGCAGACGCGGGACGTGGATTTCTTGTTCGACAAAACGCGCGAAGAGATTTTGGGGGCCAAACTCCTGACATGAACAGCGACGCCACGATGATATTCCGGCGCAAGGCGGCGGCCACGGCCAAAGCCAGGCAGCGCCTGCCGCGCCGCGAACGTAACCTGAACAGGATTTTGGCCAGCGTGTACGCGGGAAACTGCTGCCGGGTGTTGGGGCCGCGGTATCACAACAAAACCAAACTGATGCGGCAGGCTGTGGACCGCCTCAATCAAGATGGGGATCATTATGCGGTTTACCTGAAATTGGGCGACATCCGGCGCGATGATGAGACCCGGTTTTTCACCCATTTGCATGACACAATTCGTGAGAAATTACCGCCGGTTTTGTCTGCGGAAGAGTTGGCGGCGTGCGAAACGGCCGTTACCTTTCAGTACGCCCTGGTAGAGTGGAGCCGCAAAAGCGACCGCAACCTGACCCTCTTCCTGGACTCGTTAGAGATGGCTCCGCCCAACCTGGTCGCGTCGCTGCTGGGCGCGCTGCGGGCAGCGTTCACCATGGTGGTCGATCAGCCGGGGGCGCATTTTCAGGCGGTGGTCTGCGGTTCGCTCAGTCTGAGCCAGGTGGCGCTGGACAATGCTTCCCGTTTCGAGAGCATATCCGACCTGGTGCTGGTGACCGAATTGGACGAGCAAGAACGGCTGGAACAGGCGATCTTGCTTTGCCGCGAAGCGAACCTGGTTCCTATGGCCAGCGGGCTGCACGCGTTGTTGGCTCAGACCGGCGGCGACCCGTTTTTGATCAGCCAGATGATAACCATCTGCGCCAGACAAATGAAACAGGCCGGCTGGACCCGAGTGACCGATAAGCGCGTGGCGGAAGCGGCGGCGGCCTTTTTGCAGGACGACACACATTGGGCGGTGATTGAATCGCTGCGGCAAATCGAGATTAATCCCAGCCTGCTGTCCTGCGCCATGCTGCTGCTGGAACGCGGCGAAGCGCCCGACGGCGAACTGCCCGTCGACAGCGGCGAATCGCCAACGGCGCTGGATTTGTGCGGCGCTTTTGGCCGCACGGCCGTCGGTTATAAGCTCAAGAGCCTGTTGTGGGCCACCCTGGTGCGCCGTCACCTGACGCCGGCGCGGGTGGGCGGCTTGTACGCCATCGCTGGCGATTGGGCCAGAGCGATTCAATACCTGGGGCTGGCCGTGCGTGCGGGGGAAACGGCCGTTAAACCCGAACTTTTCGCCGCCACCATCAACGCCATCCACGCCAGCGAAGAAACACTGCACGCCTTTCTCGATTTAGGGCGCGGCTTGCAAGCCGCCTACCCCGAAAGCGACACCTACCTCTACTACCAGACCGACGACGCCCTGCGCCTGGTGTACCCCATCCAAGAAGAAACGCCCGACCGGCGCGCCATCCTTTTAGAAAAAACCAACCGACCGGAAATAGAGGCTTTGCGCGGGCCAGAATACTCCATCTTGCAAATAAACGGCGAGAACCGCCTGTTATTCCCGCTGCGTATTGGGCCGATTGGCGCGCATACGGTGGGCCTGGCTTCTTTCAGCCGCCTGACCCGTTCAGATTCACCGTATGAACAGCGCGAAGAACGGATGCAGTTGTCGGCGTTTTTGCGCCAGGCGGCGCGGGCGTTGGAAGCCAAGGGGCAGTTTGTCCATTTGCTGGATACCACCACGCGGCACGCCGACAAGCTCAAAACATTCAACAAAATCCTGACGCGCATCCTCCACCACCGCGATCAGCCGGAAAAGGTGCTGCTGCGCAGCGTTTTGGAAGGCATCACGCATGGTTGGGGATTGGAATTTAACCGGGCGCTGTTGTTTGTGCCGGATGAAAAACAGCAGCGGCTGGTCGGCTCGCTGAGCATCGGCCATCCCACGCGGGAGGAGACGGAAGCGGAGTGGGAAGCGGAGCCGTTTGATCGGGAGACGGTGGATGAATGGTTGGCAGGGTTATTTACCACACAGGAGGAAAAGGCGCGGCGGCAGCAACGGCTGCAAGCGTTGGTGGAGACAATAGACGTTCCGGTAACGGCCGTAGACGACCCCCTCATCCAATGTTACCGCCGCCAACTGCCCATGCTCAGTTCGCAGCACAACACCCTGGCCGGTTTCACCCGCCCCTTTTACGACATCGTGCAGCCACCGATTGATTTTGCTCTGGCGCCGCTGCAAGCCGGGGAACAGGTGTCGGGCGTCATTTACGTAGACAACAAGTTTACCGGCCGGCCCATCGCCGCCGAGTCTTATGAGCTGCTGCAAACCTTTGTCAGCCAGGCGGCGTTGATCATCGAAAACGCGCGCGCGTTTGCCGCCGAAAAGCGGCACTCCGATGCCCTGACCCATCTGCTGTTTGTGGAAGACGCCGTGAACAATCAAATCACCCAGTCGGTTCAGGCAGTGCTGGCGGAGATTGTGGCCACGGCGCAGGAGTTGTTTGGCGCGGAGTGCGTGGTGGTTTACCCGCTGCGCTCCACCGACCTGGGGACGGGTTTGCTCAATTATGACAGCGACCATATCACCCATGTGGGCGTTCGTGATGAAGCTTCCATCAGCCAGCCACGGCCGTCGGGCGGCATGGCCACCTGGGTAATTCAGCAAGGGGTTTGGTCAGTCTTGGATACGGCAACGGCCGTGGTGCCCAACAACGGAACGGCCGTGCTGGACAGCGAATTTATCCGCCAGGAAGGGATTCGCTCGTTTGCCGGCGTGCGCCTGGGCAACGCCGAAAATCCGGTGGGGGTGATGTACCTCAACTGGCGCAGGCCGCATCGCTTTTCTCACGAAACCCTGCGGCTCATCCGCATTTTTGCCAATTTTGCCGCTGTGGCTATTCCCAGCGCCCGCCGCTACCAGCAGGTCCGCACCGATCTAGATCGTCGCAACAAGGAGCTAACCAGCCTGGGCCGCGTCCTGAAAGCCAGTCTGGAAGTCCACTCGGAAGAAGGCATCGAGGAAGCCATTCACTGGGCCTTGGAAACAGCGCAGAAACAAACGGGCGCGCCTCATCCCTACCTGATCCGCAATGAACCGTATGACCGCTGGCGCGTTTTTTATCTGGCCGAATCTGGCCGGCTGGAGGCGGCAGACAAGGAGTTGCTGCCGGGGAAAATGCCTTTTACCACCTTCTCGCAGGCTGCCAGCAGGTTGGTGAACCTGTGCACCGACGAGGTGAGTCGTGATCCTTCGTTGGTGTACCAGCCAGATACCTGCTGCCTGTTGGAGATGCCGGTGATGGTGACGAGCAATTGTCTGGCGGTCTTGCGCCTGGAATCGCCCAAGTCCGGCAGTCTGACAAAGGAAAATCAGGAGTATTTGCAGCACGTTGTCAGCCGCCTGGCGGTGACTTTGGAGCAAATCGAACGCACCCAGGCGCTGCGCCGTTTGCTGGATATTTCCTGGCAGCTCACCCACGAACGAGAGCTGCCGGGCCTGTTGCATTTTTTGGTGCGGCAGGCGATGTTGGCCATGCGCACGGTGAGCGCCATTACACTGTACCATGTGGACATGATGGGGCGGTTGGTGTTGGGCGAGATGGCCGGGGTGAATCGGGAAACGGCCGTTCCCCAACAACCGCCCTACACCCCCACCATCATCAACCAGATATGGCAGCGCAACGAGCCGCTGTTCGCCGAAAATGTCCGGCAGAACACGCTTCTTAGCGGCCCGTTTGTAAACCGCGAAGGCATTCGATCGACGGCCGTTTTCCCCCTGCTGGTCAAAGAAGAGCGCGTAGGCTGCATGTTCTTCAACTACCGCCTGCCCCACATCTTCGACGACAGCGAACGCAGCCTGCTTTCCCTGTTCGCCCACCTGACGGCGATGGCCATTCATCAGGCCAGACTGAACGCCGAATTACAACATGCCCGCGACCGGGAATTGTGGCAGCGCATCAGCCAGCTCTCCACCGGCATGATCCACGACATCAACAGCGCCGTCGCCAGCATCCCCGACCTGACGGCCGAGATCGAAACCAAGCTCCGGGCGGCTAAAGACGTCTCCGCGCCGCTGGCCGATTTGCGCCGTAACGCCGAAAAAACGGGGCAGTTAAGCGCGCGCCTGCGTGATCTGGTCATCCACCAGCAATTTAGACCGGAAGTGATTTCCTTGCGCAGTCTGATTCAGACGGCCGTTGCCGAGCTTCAGGAACAAAAGCCGCCCCACATCGACATTGATTTTAACGACAACGATCTGACCCCGGAAATTTGGGCCGACCGGCTGCTCATCGTGCGCCTGCTGCATAATCTGATCATCAATGCCTGGGACGCCATTCCCCCGCAGCGCCAGGGCCGGGTAGACCAACCTGACGGTGCAGCGCCGAGAAGCCAAAATTGACATCCGCGACAATGGGGCAGGCATTGAGCCGGATAATGTGCCGCGTGTGTTTGAGCCGGATTTCACCACCAAAGAAAACCAGTCCGGCATTCATGGCATTGGTCTGTATTACTGCCGGCAAATTGCCAGAGAACATCAGGGTGATTTAGATGTAGCCAGCGTGGTAGGCGTCGGCACCACTTTTACCATCGTTCTGCCCTGCTTTTATGATCCTCTGAGTGAAGAATAAGGATTCTTCAGGATTTCATGGGGTCGCCGCCCCTACCTCATATACATACAGTTGGTAGTTTTATGAACGAGATACCTCATCAAAAAAGTTTGCTTCTGGTGGAAGACCTGGAGCAATTTTACGCCCCGATTTCGCGGTGGTTGGCAGAAGAGGGGTATCAGGTAACGCTGGCTTCTTCTCTAACCGATGCGCAAAACTGCCTGGAAACAGGACATTATCATCTGGCCATAGTCGATATTCGCCTGCAAGATGATGTCCCACAGAATCAGGATGGCATGAAACTGTTGGAGGAAATCGAACGACGCGGGCTGAATGGGGTAATGCCTTGCGTGGTCCTGACAGCCTATGCGAATGTGGAGAATATCCTCAAGGCAACGCAGGTGCAGCATGTGGCGCGTTTTATCGAGAAGAAGATAGGGTATGGCGCGGAATTGTTAACGGCCGTTCGCACCCAATTCGCCGAAACCATCGGCATCAACTTCGACCTGATCTATGACCTGGACGCCGAACAGCTCATCCCACAAATCGCCGCCGACATCAACTGGGAAATGCCGCCCAAACCGGTCGCCGAAGTGTTGGTTCCCCAGGTCTACGATCTCTTCGGCAAGTTGTTTGCCAGAGCCAGGCGGTTATACGTTGCCAAACTCAAGCCGGGTCTCACCGGCGCGGCCGTCGTCTTTGCGCGGCCCACCTGGAAACATGGCATGGGGCCGGCCTACGTGGTCAAAATCGGGCGGCGCGAAAAAGTGAAGTTGGAAGGGCAGCGTTACGATGATTTTGTGAAGCCCTATTTACCGCCAGACACCACCACCCAGGTGGATGTGACATACACCCAACATTTAGGCGCTTTGCAATATCGCTTTGCCGAAAGCGATTTTCGCCCGCTCAAAGAATTCGACGAATTTTATAAGGGGCGTTCGTCTGAGGAAATCATTACCAGCCTGCAAAACTTGTTCCAGAACACCGGCCGTTACTGGTACGACAATCCCAAACGACGCTATGCTAACCTGGCGCAATTGTATTATGAAGCTTTTCAGTTGGATGAGGCGAAGCTGCACGGCCGTATCCGTGAAATCGTACCCGACTTCACCCCGGAGCAGCCCTTTTTACCCCTGCCGCCGGACAACACGCCAACCGGTAATCCCATCGCCTGGTTAACTCAACACCGCGACGAATGCGTCATGGCTGTGTACCACTGCATCACGCACGGCGACCTGACCGGCCGCAATATCATGGTCAACGAGCAGGGGCGCTGTTGGCTGATTGATTTTTATCGTACCCACGAAAGCCACATCTTGCGCGATTTTGTCATTCTGGAAACCGACATCAAATACCGGCTGCTGCTGGACATTGACGATGCGACGTTTGCCCGGCTGGAACACACCCTGCTGTCCGCCGCGCCAACCGAAACTGAAGAAGCAACGGCCGTTACCCTGCCCCCCGCCGTCCACAAAGCCGCCCAAGTCTTGCTGGCCTTACACACCATCGCCTACGATTTTCTTCGCGGCCGCAGCGGCGCGCGCCAGGACGCACGCCAGGAATACCTGATCAGCCTCCTCATGGCGACATTAAATGTCGTTCGCTTGCGCCATATCCCCGCGTCGCGTAAATTACAGGCCATGCGCTCCGCTTCTTACATCTGCGCCGAACTAGACAAACTGGCCGGGCGAACGGCCGAAACCCTAAGGGTTTGATAGCCAAAAGCCCCGACTTCCCAAGTACAAACCTTAAGGGTCTTTTGAACAGCAGCAAGACAAAACATGATGCACAATAACTCCTCGCAATCAGCCGGCTTTCGCCTGGCAGAAACTAAACAATTATTCGATTGCATCCGCGCTGGCGAGTCCGCCTCGGTTGTGGGCGTCAGCGGCGCGGGCAAATCCAACCTGTTCAACCACCTGTGCGACGCCCAAACCCAGGCCTCCTACCTGGGCGACGACGCCAACCGCATGATCATCGTGCGCGTCAATTTCCACTACGCGCCCGATTTTACCGACCGCACCATTTACAGCCTCATCCTGGAACAGTTGGAATTGTTGGATGGCGCTGGGGCGCGCTGGGGCTTGACGCCTGAGGTTTTTGCGGCCATTGGCGCACAGCACGAGTGGTTGCTGGCGGCCGGCAGCGACTCCTTGCAGGTGCAGCGTCATTTTAAGCTGGCGTTACGGCCGTTCCTCTCCCCGCCCTCCCAACGCCACCTCATCCTCCTGCTGGACCAATTCGACGATGTGTGCCGCGAGGCCGAGCCGCGCATTTTTATGAATTTGCGCGGTCTGCGCGAAGCGTACAAAGGTCGGCTCTCTTACGTCACCTTCACCCGCGATTTGCTGCCCGACCTGACCGAGATGGACCTGGCCCGCGAAGAATTTTATGAGCTGATGGCGTTGAACGTGATCGGCTTACGGCCGTATACCCCCACCGATGCCCGCGCCTTGCTCCAACGCATTGCCGGCCGCTTTGGCCTGCCGGTGGACGAGGCCACAGCCAACCGCCTGATCCGGCTGTCCGGCGGCCATGCCGGGCTGCTGCGCGCCGCCTACCTGGCCGTGGCCCGCCACGAAACCGGCCTGCCCGACGATGACGAAACGGCCGTGCCCGCCCTGTTACAAACCGCCGGCGTACCCATGGAATGCGAAAAGGTTTGGCGCGGCCTGAACCGCCAGGAACGTAAATTATTAGCCGCTTACGCCCATGGGTTCCCTGCGGACGCGGCCACCGAAGCGGCCAAACGGCCGTTACAAATCAAAGGCATCCTCACCAACGATGAACCGCCGACTATTTTTGCGCCCCTGTTCGCCCGCTATGCCCAAAACCAGGAGGCCGAATGGGAACGGCCGTTTTACCTGGACGAATCTGCGCGGCAAGTCTGGTTGATGAACAATCGCACGGCCACGCTGAGCGCCATCGAATTTCGCCTGCTCCAGGCGCTCTACCACCAACCCGGCGAAATCCTGAGCAACGACGAGCTAATCGCTGCGGGGTGGCCCCATGTTGAAACAGGCGTGTCCGACGTCGCCTTGCACGCCCGCATCGCCGGACTGCGCAAAAAGATTGAACCCGATCCGCAAAATCCTCGTTTCTTAGAAAACCTCCACGGCCACGGCTACAAATTAAATCTGGCCTGAGCGCCGCGAATCTGGGGATGAACGAAGGGCGTCTACGGACGCCAGATACGTTTCCCCTATTTTTTGCAGCAACGGCCGTCAACCGTCAGACTCGTCAGACATACAGCAAAACCGTTAGCAAATTGTTGCGTTACTGCCAGCAGCCTGCCATGTTACTCTGCCTCGCCTCCGTATAAGATAGAAGCAATGGTAAAACGTTCGGTTATCAGATTGCTTCCACCATCAGGGTGCAACAATCTGGGCCAAGAGGAGGCAACATGATCCAGATAGAATTCTCAACCATCATCATCATCGCCTTGATCGCTCTCATTATTGGCATGGGCATCGGAATCTCGCTCACCAGACCGACTATCCGTTAACGTAAGCCGGGGCAGCGTACCAAAGGGTACGCTGCCCTATGGAGAAAGAATCATGAAGACGTTTCGCATGATCGCAGCTCTCGCATTCGTATTTAGCGCTTTGGCCGCGGCCCTTACGGGAAATGGGGTTGTTTTAGGACTGCTCATTGTGGCCGCCCTGATGGTTTTTGGCCCGTGGTTCGTCGATAAATACCTGTGGGTGCGTATCCCGGCCATGAGTACCGGGCTGGTGTACAACGTGGAGACAAAAGCCTTCAGCCGCTTCTTACTGCCCGGACGCCATTGGTTACGGCCGTTAGAACACATCAAGAAGGTTGCCTCCATCGCCCCCAGCTTCGTCAATGGTGAATGTGGGCGCGCCCAAACCGATGGCGGGGTCGCCGTGGCTGTCAAATGGTCCTTAACCTACCGCCTCAACCCCACGGCCGTTGACCAGGAACTACGGCCCAACGTCGCCAACATGCTGCTCAAAAGCATCGAACCCATGCTGCACAACCACGTAAACAACTGCGTCACCTACCTGTTCGATCAACACACCGTGACCACCGTTTGCGACCATGGCGCGCGGCAGCGGCTGGAACGCGAACTGCGCGACCTGGTCGCACAGCGCCTGGCCCCCTTCGGCGTGCAAACGCACCGGGTTATGCTCAAAAGCATCGTCCTACCCGACGAGGTGATGGCGGCGGTAGAAGCGGCGCACAAACAAGAAATGCTGGCTCACAGCGAAGCGCGCGCCCTGGAACGGCTGCATCAGGCTGTCAGCAAATTCTCCGACAGCGACATGGAACGGCTGCTGCAACTGCGCCAACTGCAAGAACTCGGCCAGCATGGGGTTACGCTGCACGTACCCGGCTACGCTGTCATGAGCGCCCAGCCGCAGCCGACCGTCAGCCATTGGCAGTCTGCCTCTGGGCGCCGGGCGAACAGTCACTTTTACAAGCCATTGCCTTCGGATCAGGCGCCAGACCCTCTGAACCAGGCAAACAACTAACCTGCTGGCCTTATCAGGTGCGCCAGAAGTTCTTCTCTCGGCAACGGCCGTTTCTCATCTGAGAAACGGCCGTTTGCCGTTTCATCTCTCACCATCTGGCTGTCGGCTGGCATGGGAACGCAGGATATTTCCCCAAAAATGTGCAGAATGACTAAAACGGGGGAACTCCAGTTCACGCTGGTATTAGGGGCAAACGGCCGTCTGTGCTAGTCATAGCCATGGGTTCAGGGTAGCACAGGCATCCTGATGAACTAAAACAGTCAGAGAAACAGGACAAGGTCAGTCCTCTAGCAAATATTGCAAGGCCTCATCACGATCGCGGAATAACGTCGCACGCATACCGATGTTGTTGAGTACGATTTCATTAAAATCGTGGGAATTATCTTGCGGATCAACCAGTAAGGCCACCCGTGTCAGCGTTTTTCGCCAGGGTACCTCTGCCAAATCCTCATAGGCAGATAGGTAACTGCCCAAGATTGATTCGCGATTTCTCGACGCAGTTAAATCAATTAGGTAGCGGCCGGTCCCCCATTTCTTCCCCATTAACAGGGCCTGTTCGGCAATTTCTGCAGCCAACTTTCGGGACATGTCATCTGTCACCCGCACAATAATGTACTTGTTGTTTTGTGATACGGTGATGGTATAAGGCATGAGCATTCCCCTTCTGCGAACAAATAACCGATAAGCGAAGGATACTATAACATGTTATCCACGGCCGTTTCATCTGACAAACGTCACGCATTTTTCTATGTCTCTCACTTGTTGGCGCACCAACCTGATATTCCCCTGAAAAATGTAGACCGCCTCTGGCGCGACGTGATTACCCACTTCCGGCAGGCCAGCGACAGCGAGCAGCGCCGCGCCAATACCTACATGGGCCGTTTGCTGAAGCTGATGCAGGAGTATAAAGACGCTTATCCGGCGGAAACGGCCGATTTTGATGCGGCCGTCGAAACCATCCCCGAATTTGACCGCGAACTGGCGCGTATCGAGCGTGACAACCTGCCTAAGTACAGCGAACGCTACCGCCAGTTCCCAATGGATTAGCAATTTGGGGCAAGGGTTTCCAGGTGAGTCTGCTGCGCGACGTGGGCTGGCTGGCCGACTGTGCCATTTGGTACTGGGGAGATTTGGACGCGCAGGGCTTTGCTATTTTGTCCCAACTGCGCGGCTATTAGCCGCAGACGCGCTCTTTTTTGATGGATGAAGCCACGTTGGCCAAATACCAGGCTTTTGTGGTCACAGGCACACCGACTGGGGCGATGGCGTTGGCGAATTTAGGAGGGGAGGAAACGGCCGTTTACCACCATCTTCTCACTCGCAGCCTGCGTCTGGAGCAGGAGCGCATCAGCCAGCCAGATGTGGCCGCGGCAATCGGCCGTTTGTGTGGCTAACGTCTTCCTCTTTTCTTACGCGAACGCCCCACTAACTTTTGCAAGTCGGCCAATAACTTGTCGGGGCCATCAATGCGCATTTGCCATTGCAGAAGCTCCGGATTATCATCTTCTATTCGCCGCCACATTTCCAGCCAGGTCCTTGCTCCCTCTGCCTGGTTATCCGCCAGAGCCAGGTCCATTTCCGCCCGCGCCAGAACGCGAAATTCGCTGATGTGCAATTTAGGCAGCCTGAGAACCGGCTTGAGTAATTCTCGCGCTTCTTCAAGGCGCTTTTCCTGCGTGAAGATGCGGGCCAGGGTCACGCGAGCAAATAAATAATCGGGGAATCGGGCGTGGGTTTCTTCAACCAATGCGCGTGCTTCTTGTTCGCGCCCCTGCCTCTCATAGACCAGAGCCAATTGATTGTAGGCGCTGTAAAAATTGGGGGCAGCCGCAATGACTTCTTGCAGCATATCTTCCGCCTCTTCCAGCTTATCATCGAGAAGCAGGTCTGTCGCCTCCTCATGTTTTTGCAGCACCTCCTCGGATATGCCTTCCACCAGCTCCGGTTCATCGGTGATTTCAAAACCCATCATGAACAGATTGCTTTGCTGCCCATTGCGCCACATCGGCACTTCTTTGTTTTCCGGCAGCATGTCCGGATGATGTTGGCTGATGAATTGGATGGCTTCGAAGCGTAGGTCGTCGCTGCCGTGTGGGCTGCAGGCAAAATCGTAAAGCACTTGCAGCAGTTCCGGGGTCTCGACGACGCGAACAAAATTCAACACAAATTCGCGGGCGGTGCGGTCGCCCAGTTCAAGCATGTAGGGGAATAGTTTGGGGAGATACGGCCGTTCCGCCAGTAATGCCTTCATCCCCTGTTCAACGCCCCTGGCGCTTTTGCGTTGGATAGTTTTCCCGAAATGCTTGTCAAGTAATTGCTCAATATCTTGCGGGAACCAATAGGAAAACGGCCAATACCAGGGCACGCTGCGCTCACCCAGGGGCAAAGGTTTTTCGGCCAGACTGGCTTGAGCCATATCAAAGGACGGCATTTGTTTAACGGCTTTTTGCCATAATTTCCACGCTGATTTTTCATCACCCAGACGATAAAAAGCGGCGGCTGCCAGGTGTAAAAGAAGGGGGTTCAGGTCACTCCCTTCGGCAGCAGCCCGCTTGTAAACAGCCTGTACTTTTTCATCATCTCCCAAAAAGGCGAAGGCTTCTGCCTGTTTTGTTGGCAAATATGGATTGTCGTTATTAATTTTTTCCAAACGCTGGGCATATGCTTGCGCCTGCTCAAAATGCGCAGTCAGGACGGAATAACGAACCAGATTGCCCAAAGCGTGAAAATTGTCGGGGTCCTGAGCCAACACGTTTTCCGCAGTGGTGGTGGCCTGGGCTATATTTCCCATCATAAACTGTGCCAGGCTGAGGTTGTTGAGAATGGGTATAGTGTTGGGTATTTTTTCCAGGATTGCCTCGGCTTCGGGAATGGCTGCCTCTGGATGCCCTGATTCGGTGTAGAACCGAACTCGATCATGCTGCACCATGAGGTTTAATGTTTCGTTTGGAGAGGCGGTAGCACCAACCAGACCCTCCGCTTCTTCTAAAAGTGTTGGTTCCAAACCTGTCAGGAGGGATTGAGCTTGTATAGTAAGTTCAAAATCTGGGTGCTTCGTTGTTAGCTCTTTGGCAAAGTACCAGGCCAGGGCCGGGTAGATCAGTTGTATGTGGGCATATACCAGGTTGTTTAGCGTCTCGGCGCGATCTTCGTCACGTTCTAGCGGCAGCAATTGTTCCGCATAATAAGCGTAGGTGCGCCAATCCTGCATTCTCTCACTTACTTCTAGCAGAGCCAGCAAAATTGATTTGCTGCGCGGGCGTTGTTTAATTAATCCCAGAAGCTGCTGCCGGGCGGCGACAACTTCTCCTTCTTCATAAAAGGCCATGGCTTCTGCCAATTGGATTGTTAAGTTTTTGGATGGCCGCCTCGACACGGCCGTTTTTTTCCTCTGTTTTTTCCGTTTAGTCATTATTCGTCCGATTTTCTAGAAGGCGTTTTCTACAGCAAGATGACTTTGTAATCTTGCTGTTGCTTCATTATGGTACAAATTGCCGCGAATCACAACGTGATTTTGTGGGCTGGCGGTGGAGAACGGCCGTTTACAATTATGATCCCAAATGCGGAAAAACCATTCAATACATCGCGGGAGCAACACGGGTGGAGGCCTCACCCCAAGAAATGGGGTGCGCGGGTTCGACAAACAAAAAGCGCTCGACTGAATCGAGCGCTTTGGAACCCGCAATGCGGAACGGGAACGACGGGCTTAGACACCGTTCCGGGTGCAGGTGTGTGGTCTGGGTGGCGGTGGGCGATCTGACTTATTCCCGGCTTATGCTGCGGGTGGTTGGAGTCAACTAATCAAAAATTTCGTTGCATTAATTGACGATTCTGGTTACAATCGACTCATGTATTTTCAACAAATATTATCCCAATTAGCTCCCTTACCCTTATTTGAAAGCGGGCATCTTTACGCGGGAACAGATTCCCCCCAGCAGGTACAGCGGCAGCTTGCAGATTGGGTGCGCGCCGGAAAGGTGATTCAATTACAGCGTGGGTTGTACACCCTCGCCCCGCCATATCAATTAGAACGACCGCATAGCTACTTAATCGCCAATCATCTGGCGCGTGGGTCCTATGTCAGCCTGCATACAGCATTATCCCACTACGACCTCATCCCGGAGCATGTCGCCGTCGTGACCAGCGTCACGACGGGCCGCCCAGGTACGTGGCAAAATCCTTACGGCCGTTTCACGTTCCAACACATTCAACCAGCGCTGTTTTTTGGCTTTGAATACCGGCAGGTAACACAAACACAATGGGCATACCTGGCGACACCGGAAAAGGCGCTGCTAGACCTCATTTACCTGACGCCCGATGCGGATAGCGAAGGCTATATTCGCGCCTTGCGGCTGCAAAATCTGGATCAGCTTGATGTTGACCGATTGGCCGATTACGTGGAGCGGGCTGGCAAACCAAAACTTAAACGAGCCTTGGCCCACATCTTGCAAGTTGTGGCCGAGGAATTAACAGAGTACGTACCCTTGTGATCCCTTATCTGAAAGCGCAAATTGAGCAGACATTTACCCCGGAAGCACAAAGAGCGGTTGTGCGCGAATATCTGCAAATGCGGATTTTGCAGAGTTTGCAAAACGCTGGGGCCATGATTCCCCTGGCTTTTCACGGAGGAACAGCCTTGCGGCTGCTTTACCACATGCCGCGCTATTCGGAGGACCTGGATTTTGCGCTGGAACGACAAAACAAGCAGTATGATTTGCGCCGCTATCTGACCGCCATCCAACGTGATTTACAGGCCGAAACGTATGATACCGAGATAAAACTGAATGAGCGTCACGTTGTCCAGAGCGCCTTCATTCGTTTTCGCGGTTTGTTTCACCGGCTGGGTCTGTCACCGCATGAAACCGAAGTTTTAGCCATCAAACTGGAGATTGATACGAATCCGCCAGCCCAGGCAAGCCTGGCGACGACTCAGGTGCAGCATCATGTTGCAGTTAATTTGCAGCACCATGACCGGGCGTCCCTTTTGGCCGGCAAGCTTCACGCTCTTTTGCAGCGAGAATATGCCAAAGGGCGTGATTGGTATGATCTTTATTGGTATTTGAGCCAACCACAATGGGCGCTGCCCAACTTTGCCATGTTGAACAATGCTCTGGCTCAATCTGGCTGGGAGAATGGCGCCCTTACGGCCGACAATTGGCGCGAGCATGTGTTGGCGCGATTGGCGCAAGTGACATGGACGCGGGTGGTAGAAGATGTCCAGAGGTTTTTGATGGACCAAGAGGAACTGACCAAATTCAGCGCCGAAACGATCAAGAGTTTATTGTTACGGTAAGATTGTTCCAGGGAAACGGAAGCGACGTTCCCAGCCGTCTGGGCAAAATTCGGGCCACTCATGCGCGCCGGGCAGCGCTTATCCAGCGGTTTGATCAGGCGAAGTTACCAAGAGGGGAAACGGCCGTTTTTCTCCAGTGTTTGGTTAGCAAAACACTGGAGGGATTCTTCGCCTTTGGCTCAGAATGATAAGGTCTCGTTGTCGTGTTAGGACGAGAAACTTGGTAAACGAGTGACAAATCATGAAAAAAGTGACCGTAAACTGGGACGAATTATCCGAAGCCTTCAGCAATAGCGGGATGGAGTTGCGCTATTTTCTGGACACCGACACCGGTCAGGTCCTGATGGTGACGGCCGAAGAGTACCGCTATCTCCAAGAGTTTTATGAAGAGGCGCAAGAAGAAGATGCATTAGAAGCATTTGATCTTGAACTGGCTCTGGCCGAGTCTGGTTTACCAGATTGGCAGCAGGAGGGTGTCCGCACGGCCGATTTCATCGAAATCCATTTCGGTGGGCGCATCATTGCTATTCCCGAAGCAGACACCCGCGCTGGTTACGATGCGATGCAAGCGTTCATCGCCACCGTAGAAAACAGGCAATTGCAAAACCAGCTTTTCCAGGCTACACACGGCCGTGGCGCATTTCGCCGCTTCCGCGACATCCTCGGCCAGCATCTCATGGAAGAGCAACGCTGGTACGCCTTTGAGGAAAAGCACCTCCGGCAACAAATCGCCGCTTGGCTGGCCGAGGAAGGCATTGAACCAATCAACGATCCAGGGAGAGGCAGCGGTAGGATGAAAAACGATGACTCAGACATACGTGATTAAAGAAACAGATGTGCAAGCTCTTGCCAGCGCCGAATCATTTGCACGGGGCCAACATTATTTCCACGATGGCGCCGTTTTAGAAGTGACCCGGCGTGGCAACCTGATTACCGCCGAGGTGGAAGGCAGCGACTACGAACCGTACCGTGTCCAGGTCACATTAGCTCCTTCCGGTATTGCCAACACAACTTGAACGAAAAGATGCGAACCCAGGCGATGCAGGTGATTGAAAAAGATGGGTTTTGGCTGGAACGTGAGTTACGCCAGGTGGTTGAAGCGACCAGGGGACGATACCCCGATTGGGGCATCCAAATATACCAGCGACGAGCGGAAGCGATTATGGATGGGGGGAAGGCGGGGGAATATAAAACGGCCGTTGCCTGGCTGGGCCTCGCCCGTGCGATCTACCAGCAGCACAATCGCCTGCCCGAATGGCAGCGCTATCTGGACGCCGTTTTGGCAACTCATCACCGTAAGTACAAGTTGGTTCCGTTGCTGCGCAATATTCGCTAACCTCCGCAATAAGCGAGAAGGACGTGTCGGAATTGGGAATACGGCCGTTACAACAATCCAGCCAACTCATTTAACACCGTTAGCAAATCATCCAACAGCGACGTCTGGACGATATCCCAGCCGGTGTAGGGACTGGGTTGCAGACGGAAGAAAGATTCGACTTGTTTTTGCACGTTGCGCAATGGGTAGGTAATAACGGCAGTGACTTGCCCCTCGTCTTTTGCTACCTGCGTTATGATTGGCCGGACATTAACCCGGTTTGTAGCTGGCATTCGCGCCCAAACAGCCTCCACTTTCTGGGTAAATTCGGCCAACGTCATCGGCTCACCAGTTGCGTCATAAAGTGGCTGCTTATCTAAGCCGACCAGGAAATACTTTCGTTCCTGCCAAAACACGTCCAGCACAAAGTTCTCCACCCACATTTGCACGTCATATTCCGGCGTCGTGGCCTCAAAATGGGAGAACATGCCTTCAATCCGAATGTCGTCCATCTCTTCGTCCAGCAGTTCGTCGGTGATGAAACGATAGGCGGCCATGTCATCCCAATCCCCCATGAAATCAATGACGATGCCATGTTCGGCCAATAAATCCAGCAGGTTATCAACCGCCTCTTCCAGGGCGTATAAGGGGATGTTCTCTATAGGCTCAATTGGCGGGCTGCCAATCCGTTCCCATACTGTAATCCTTGGGGCGTTTTCAAACTGGCGCTCAAATTCGCGGATGTAATCAAGCCATTCGGTATGAACTTCTGGATCAAGTTGGGGGTCAGCATAGTCAATCTGCATCCCAAACTCGTCACGCAACTGTTCCTGTTTGGCCTGAATCAGCGATTCCTGAATACGTCGTCTCATTTCATCTAATGAATGCTTGTCTGGCATAGCCACCTTTCCGTTTTTGCACACCGGTCAAGCAGGACAATTATGGGGGAATTTTGCGTTGTTACAACAAGTTTTAGGTCCCGAGCGGGGAGGGGAATACGGCCGTTACTAGGTACAACTCCTAATTCTGATGAAACCTTCTGTACAGATCGCGGGAGCGACAGAGGTGGAGGCCTCACCCCAAGAAATGGGGTGCGCGGGTTCGACAAACAAAAAGCGCTCGACTGAATCGAGCGCTTTGAAACCCGCGATACGGAACGGGAGCGACGGGGATCGAACCCGCGATCTTCGGCTTGACAGGCCGACGTGTTAACCACTACACCACGCCCCCTAGAGCGACTGGGATATTATCAAAAACCACGTATGCTGTCAATATCATTTGCTAGCAATTTCACAATCTGCTCCGCTAGCTTACGGCCGTTTTCGCCCGTCGCAACATCTGATCAACGGCCGTTACCGCCTCTGCCACCGTCACCCCTTCCTCCCATGTAAACGGCCGTTCGTCGGCCACCGCCGCCAAATCATGCCAAAGCGCTAAAACTTGCCCCTTCGTGCCATACGGCCGTGATACAGCCGGGTCGCTCGGGCCAAAAATCGCCAACGTTGGGCAGCCAACGGCCGCAGCCACATGCGTAGGACCAGTGTCATTGCCAATGTACAAATCAGCCACCTCGCACAAACCACCCAGCTCGCCCAGACTGATGCTCCCCACCCAATCGACCAGCGGCGCGGCTGTCATGCCGATGATCGCTCTGGCTATGTCGCGATCCTGGTCGGCGCCGACCAGTATCACGCGCGCGCCATGCTGGCGCACAATATGGTTGGCCAGACGGGCATACCGCTCCGCCGGCCATAATTTGCCAGGCGCTGTTTGTATCGGATTGCTCGCCCCGCCCGGATGGATAACCACCAACGGGCAGTCGCCCAGCCAATCCACATCTTCTACCAGCCGATGGGTAACGGCCGTGCGATCATTGTCCGGTGGATAAAATTCCATACCCACCGGGTTTTGCGTGTCCGAACCGACATCCACGCCCATGCTGGCCGCTAACGACAGGGAAATTTCGGCAGCGTGCCGGATGGCTTGTGCTGGTTTTACCGCCACCGTATGCGCAAAACCACGGCCGTCAATATTCAATCCAATCCGCTGTGGAATACTCGCTTCCCAGGCCAATAGGGCCAGGGTGCTGGAGCGGCTGGGAATGATGCACGTATCGTAGGCTTCTTCATGCAATTGATGCGCCAAGCGGCGAATTGCCCTCCACCCTGCAGCTTTCAAGTTGCCGGGACCGGCGTCGATCAACTCGGTAATGCGTGGGTTGCCGATGATGGCCGGCCGTCCCCAGGAACTGACAACCCAATCAAAACGTGTTTGCGGATAGGCGTTGCTCAGGGCTGCCAACAGCGGCGTGGTTAACATAATCTGACTCACGCAGCAAGGCTGCAAGATGACCGCTTTTTGGGGTGGGGTAAACGGCCGTCGGCTAAGAAACCAAAACGGGATGCGCGCCGTTCGCGCTGCAGCAACAGTCAGCCAATTATCACGAGGCATAGTAGCCTAAAGATAACAGAAACAACCCATCACGCCCAAAGGGTTAATTTCCGCTCACGGTGATCAGCTCTTTAATCTGGCCAAATTTGGCTTCGCCAATTCCCGGCACGTTCATAATCTCTTCGATAGTTTTAAATAGCCCCACGCTGGTGCGATAAGCGATGATTTTCTCGGCCGTGCTGGGACCAATTCCCGGCAAAGAATCCAGCTCGGCAACGTCAGCCTGGTTGATGTCGATCAGGCCATCAGGGGAGGACGCGCTGAGTTCGACGGCCGTTCCCCCACGAGACAGCGCACTCACCACGGCCGTTGGCGTAGCCGCCAATTCGCTCATCGTGGGCACATACACCTGTGCGCCATCAAACAACGGCTGCGCCAGATTGATAACGGCCGTATTCGCATCCGGCGCAAACCCACCG
>JAKQCM010000243.1 GCA_029559155.1 Chloroflexota bacterium | reverse complement strand
ATGATCATCAACTCAGCGTCAAGCGGCGCACGCCGCGTGAGGTGTTCGACGCGCACGCCATCGCTGCGTGCGACCAGTGCTACATGTGCACCGACTATTGCCCGCGCCACGCACAGGGCCACGCCATCCAGCCGCACAAGTTGATTCTGCTGCTGGCCTCCGGCGTGCCGTTGACCGATGCGCAGATGGCCGGGGCGATGTTGTGCTGCGAGTGCCGCACGTGCAATTACGCCTGCCCGGTGCATTTGTCGCCGGGCGACATTGCCTTAAACATCAAGCGCGACCTGGTGCGGGAAGGGATGAAGAATCCGTATCACCGGACGACGGAGGTAGACCCGTACCGCGATTACCGGCGGGTGCCCATGACGCGGTTGATCAACCGGCTGGATTTGGCGAAATACGACGCGGCGGCTCCGTTAACGGCCGTTTCCCCTTCATCTTTCTCGCGTGTGGAGCTGCGCATGAGCCAGCACATCGGTATGCCTGCCGGGCCAGTGATTAAAGTGGGCGACCGGGTGAAAGCCGGCGACCTGGTGGGTGAGATTACTAAGGGCGGGTTAGGCGCGCCGGTTCATGCCAGCATCGATGGCGTGGTGCGCCAGGTAAGCTACGAATCTATCGTAATTGAGGCGATTTAAGATGATGCCACAACCTACAATTCCCAGAACGACGAGCCCCAAGCGGGCTATTGGCCTGATTGAACTGCGCAGTATTGCCCGCGGCATGTTAACCACCGATACCATCCTGAAGGCGGCGGACGTGGAACTGCTGCGCGCCCACGTGGTATGTCCCGGTAAATACATCATCCTCATTGCCGGAGCCATCAGCCATGTGAGGAACGCTGTGGCCGTGGGCCAGCAGGTCGCGCCTGAAGTGGTAGTGGATCACTTTATCCTCTCCAACGTGCATCCCAGCGTTTTCCCGGCGCTGACGGCGACGACGGAAATCGAGGAAGTGAAGTCCATCGGCGTGGTGGAGACATTCACCCTGGCAGCGGCGATTGTGGCGGCGGACACGGCCGTTAAAGCGGCCCCGGTGCAGCTCATTGAAATCCGGCTGCCGTTTGCCATGGGCGGCAAGGCGTTTACCGTGTTTACCGGCGAGGTGAGCGCGGTGCGGAGCGGGGTGGAAACGGCCGTTGCCAAACTCAAGGATGAGGGCGTCATCGATTCTTTCACCGTTATCCCATCACCCCACAAAGACCTGATTGCCAAATTGTTATAAGTTGTTGCCTGTGAATATGGTCCTCGCAAAACGGACGGCCGTTCACAGAATGACATGCGTCACTTTTAGAAGCGGTGAATTTAGAGTAAGATAGCAGTGTACATTTCAAACTGAAGGCCATTTGGATCGAGGCGCCTTAACCCCCGGATGGGTAGGCTCAATGGCGAAGTCGGTAACGTCTGTGGCGGCAAAACTGCAAAACCAGGTGATGGTTTTGTGTTTGGCCCGTTCCTAGAAAGAGTCCGACACTGTCCCGCAACTGTATTCCGCGTCAGCGGAGAGTCAGGTCGCCCACCTTGATCTAAGTTACCACTCGCTTCGAGGACAAGGAGGTGGAACGGTGATTCGAGAGTTAATTGTCTCAATCCCCCTATTGGCAAATTAAAACCAACCAATCGTAATCCACCCCCAGTAAAAACTGCTGGGGGTTTTCGTTTTAAATCGCTGAACATGAATCTGGAGAACGAACCATGAAAAAACATATCATCAGCCTCGCGCTGATAGCTCTTTTGACGATGTTATTTATATTGAGCGGGTGTGGCGGGCAAACGGCCGTTACCACCCCGATGCCTGACGCCACGGCCGTGCCCACTGCGGCCCCCACCGAAGAACCAATGGCCGTGCCCGCCGCCCAAACCATC
>JAKQCM010000238.1 GCA_029559155.1 Chloroflexota bacterium | reverse complement strand
TAACCAATGGACTTTCCAGACGGCTACGTATGATTCAATTAATCGTAACGCTTTCTATAAGGATGGATCTCTGAATGCAACAAGTCTGTTTGCTTATGTGTCTTGCGCCACGCAGGGTTCAACGCCAGATTTTGTTATCGGCAATATTGCGGTTAACGGGGCGTATGGATTCATTGGCAATCAGAGTGAGGTTGTGTTATTTGGCGAGGAACTGCCATCTGTGCGACGCATTCTAGTAGATAACTACCTCAGCGCCAAGTACGACATCGCCCTCAGCGCCAATGACGTATACGACGGTGATACCAATGGCAATGGCGACTTTGATCTGGACGTGGCCGGGATTGGGCAGTTTGGCGGCAACAAGCATACGCAGGCGTTCGGCGCGGGCATGATCGTGGTGGACAACAGCTTCCTCAACGACGACGGCGACTGGCTGCTCTTTGGGCACAACACGGCCGTTAACGCCAAAAGCAGCGATGTCCCCACCGGCGGCGACTGGACCGGCGCGCCGAACCCCATGCGCTGGGCGCGCAACTGGTACATCGACGTCACCGATGCCAACAATGATGGCGGTACAGTAGATATTGTCTTCGACTTCAGCGAGGCGGGCATGAATGGCGGGCAGCCACCCAGCGGCCCGGCCAGCAATTACCGGCTGCTGAAGCGCAGCGACCCGATGTTGCCCTTTACCGATATTGCCACGGCCACGGCCGTTGTCGGCGACCAGGTGCATTTCCAAAACGTGGACGTGTCTTTGCTGGGTAGCAATTTCACCCTGGGCACGTTGGATGATGGCGCTTCGCCCACAGCCATTATGCTCACCGCTTTCTCTTCCGCCGGACAGACGAGCGGATTCATCGCGCTCATTTTAGGCACGCTGTTTCTCACGTCGTTGGCGCTGTTGGCCCATCGCCGGGCTGATCGCGTTCATTAGCCCAGGGAATATACGGCCGTTACCTGCTTCTCCTGTTGCTGCTACCTGAGGCAGCGACAGGGGAAGCGGCAAGAAATTAATCTCCCCCGCCGCCAGCCCCGCCTGCACAATCTGCTGCCAGTTGTCCGGTGAGGGCAGCACCCGCCAGGCAGCGTAACCCTGTCCCTCACCCTCATCGAGCAGGGTGATGAGCTTTCCCTCACGGCCGTTTTCCCACAGATACCCCGCCCACTCCGGCAGCAACGGCAGCGCCAGACATTTATTGAGCATGGCGTAAAACAACGGCGGGATGGGCTGGCCGCCATCATCGAGCAGGTAAAACGGCCGTTCCGGGTTCATGGCTTGCAAACTGGCCTGCTTGTGGATGAGCGCCGCGTGCTGCCAGCCGCAGGGCAGGGCGGTCTGGACTTTGACGTGCTCTTTCATGCCGTCCAGCGCCACCCGCTTGCGCCCCAGCCAGTAGACCTTGCCCCCGCCGACCAGCGCGGCCCAGTTGGCCTTCACCGCCTCTTTGGCCCCTATCATCTCCAGGTAAACCAGGGTGTCGTCCTGGTCGTCGATGGTCACGGCCGGGGCCAGCACACCAAAACCCTTGGCCAACGACAACTTGCGACCAGAGTCGTTTTGTACCCGTACTTCTTTGAGAATGACCTGGTGGGCCAGGTTGTTGCCTCGTTTGGGAC
>JAKQCM010000235.1 GCA_029559155.1 Chloroflexota bacterium | reverse complement strand
GTGCCGGTATTGTTGTACTTCCATATGCCGGCGTTGGAAAATTTAGCGTATAGAATTCCTGTGGCGTCGGCCAAAATTCCTGCGCCGTTTAGCGGCACATCCAGAACCGGAGTTACAGCATCATTGGAAGTTATTCTGATTGCGGTTGATTTTGTGCCCGCTGAAGTGGGAGAAAACACAGCTTTTATTGTGCAACTGCCATGCGCGGCGATGGTGGGGGTCAGGCTTGCGCAGGGATTGGAGCTGCCGCCGGAAAGGGCAAACAGGCTTGTGTCGCCGCCGTTTAAGGCCAGCCCGGAAATCACCAGTTCATAGTCGCTTTCATTGGTTATCGTAAATTCCCGCGCCGCAGAACTTTCGCCCACAACCACATTGCCAAAATCATTGCTTGCCGGCGAAAGAGCGATTTTGGGCGAATAAACAAGATTGGCCATTTTGCCGCTTAAAACTGCGTCAAGATAAGTCATGGTTTCGCCGCCGATGGTCACCATCTGCGCCGCCTGCTTATCCGCGATGCCGAAAAGCGCATCGGCGTTATCCGGCAGACCGTTTAAGTTGGCATCCACCGAGAAGAGCGGATTATCCGGCCAGACATCCATATTATCTCGGACGCCGTCGCCATCTCGGTCGGGGAATAACACGGCGTAATCCATCCGATAAACATTCATCACGCCTGATTCTCTGTCTTTGATGAGAACCAGCAGATTTCTCAGCTCGGTAGCCCGAATTTCCGGCGTGTTGGTCGGCACAGCAATGGGCGCCGCCGCCAGATCTTTGGCCAGAACATGTTCTGGTGAAACCATACCGCTGCCGACACGGACCAGTGAGACATCCACATAATCCTGCGCATTGGTCATCCAGTCTTCAGAAATCGCAGAGCCGTTTTCCAGAATCTTCCAGGATTGCAGGCCGGAAACACCGGTGATATTGAAACTTTGGCCGTAATTGAGCGCGGGCAGAGTCTTTCCGTAAACCTGGGTGTCCGTCAGTCCTGTTTTCTCCAAACCGGTGATTTTGGGCGTTCTCAAAATTTTGGATGTCACCAGCGCCACATCCGCCCGGATCATCTGGCTTGTCGGGTTAAAGGCATTGGCAGGCCCCAGCTTGCCCATGTATCCGAAAAAGGCCGCCGCGCGGGCGCTGTCATAATCAGCAGCGGCAGTAAAGCTTGCCGCATCGGAAAAGGAATAATTATCCAGATTGGTAATCGCGTCCACCGGCGGGCTCAGCGCCAGCATCCGGCTGACCACGCGGGCGAGCCACGCGCGGGTGACAGGCGCGGACGGGTCAAACGTATCGGCGCTGTCGATCATACCCATCTGCTCCGCCTTGAGCGCATAGGGCGCGGCCCAGGAGAAGTTTTCATACACACCGTTTACCACATCATTGGTGATCAGATTGGAAAGATAACGGGCCGGTGCGTCCAGTTTGATCAATTCGCGCGTTGCCGCCGCTTTCATGATCATGCCCAGGGCTTCGGCCTGCTTGGCAACGTTGTTGGGCTCAAAGATGCGCGCGTTGGGATTGTTCCGGTCAGGTCGCCCGATGACAATGCCTTCCAGAAGCAGATAGTGAATAGCCTTGTAATTGCCGTTGGGGTCGCCTTCCGGATTATAGATAACATCCGTAAAGAAATTGGACGCGCTGCCGCCGTCCGCAATCACAACCTGAATCTCGCGAGACGCGCTTTCCCTTCCGTCGGAAACCGTAAGAGTCACGGGATAAACGCCGGCGGCGTTGAAGATATGGGAGTAAACACCGCCCGAAACACTGCCGCCGCCTGTGACACTGTAAGTCAGGCTGTCACCGTCGGGGTCAGACGCCAGAACCGGCAGGGATACAGCATCGATCGTGTTGCCGCCCACGCTGTCCAACTGGAGAGGTGAAAATACGGGGGCGCGGTTGGTGCGGATATCCAGCCAGAATTGATTGGTTTTGGAATTGGTGATGACGATGTCAGCGCCGCTGCCGTCCACAAATTTCCAGAAAGATTTTTTGCGGGCATCACCGGCATGAGCAGGGTTGATGGGAAGGCTGACAACAAATTCCGTATTGGCGGCCTTATCGCCAATGGTGATTTCGGTCTGAGTGATGCCTAGACCGGCGTTGGTCTGGCCGGCGATCTGCACGGCCTTCAGGCCTGTAATGGCGTTTGCGCCGGTTTTGAAGCGCCAGGCTTTGGTGGCGGAACCTACCTGATAGCTGCCGTCGGGAAGATTTTCGGAAAGAAAAGAAAGAACCAAAGAACCAAATGACCCAGACTGTCCGCCACGCACTGGCCACACATAGTGGTTATTGGCCTTATTGCTGTAGAACACGTAGCCGTAGTTCATGAGCACGATCCACGCGTCGTATGTGTGGTTGGCGTGGGTACTGGACGACCAGTAATAGTTGGACTGGACATTGCTAAAAGGGTGCCCGGCAGGGAGGGGAGGATAATATTTTGCCAGGTCAACCAGGCTTTCCCATTCATCAATATTTGGCAGACGCCAGTCACCGGCCACGGAGCCATCCGAAAGGTCACAGGCGCCGGAGGCGAGATTGTTGCTCCACGTCAAAGCATTGGCCCAGGACATTGAGCCGCCGCAGTTGGCGTTTTTCAGCCAGATAAGCCCTGTTAAATTGTCGGTAACAGTGCCGTTGCCGTTGTCGGTAAACCGCGGATCGGGCCAGGCCACGCCTTTTTGCAGCGCACCATCGTCGCCCGCTGCATAACTGGTTATCTGACCGGTTTTGGGCAGTTGCACGGCTCCCGCCCAGGCTAAAGCCGGAAGCAACAACATGAACAATATCAACACCATTCCAATTTTACCCTTCATTTTTCGCACCTCTTGAAAGATTTTCTTTATCGTTTTTCGCGTGCGCATGATGAACCCATGCGCACCCTACACGTTTTCATCACGTAGGGTGTGCAAACGGTCTTTTTTGTTTGCGCACCAAAAGCATCATCAATTCAACCAATTCCACACATCATTGCATTTATCCGCGCTTTTCCGCTCATGCAACCATTCCGCGTGCGCATATAATACCATGCGCACCCTACACGTTTTCATCACGTAGGGTGTGCAAACGTCTTTTCTGTTTGCGCACCAAAAACAAATCAAATTCCCTCCGCGTGCGCATATAATACCATGCGCACCCTACACGTTTCCATCACGTAGGGTGTGCAAACGGCTTTTCTGTTTGCGCACCAAAAGCATCATCAATTCAACCAATTCCACACATCATTGCATTTATCCGCGCTTTTCCGCTCATGCAACCA
>JAKQCM010000221.1 GCA_029559155.1 Chloroflexota bacterium | reverse complement strand
AACCAGACCTTGCAGGCCGACGTCTACGTCTCGACGCCCACGCTCACGGCCAACCGCACTTTCGGCACGCTGCCGCCGGAAGTCATCGCCGAGTTTCGTGACTGGCCGGGCGTGGACAGAGTAGTCACGGCCCGCCACGTGCAGGTGGACGCGCCCGATTTGGGCCGCCCCGTGGAAATTATCGCCGTCGATGGCGACGTGTCCAACGGCAACCGCCCCTACGCCTGGGTGAATGGCGATCAGGCTACCCTGTGGCCGCGCCTCCTCGCCGGAGAGGGCGTGATCATCTCCGAGGCGCTGGTGCTGAAGGAGAATCTGCCTACCCCGCCGCCGGATGTGGCGCTGCAAACGGCCGTTGGCCCCCGCGCCTTCCCCGTCCTGGCCGTCTTTTACGATTACGCCTCCGACCAGGGCACGATTATGATCGGGCAGGAACTGTACCGCGAGTTATGGCAGGATCAGGCCATCGAGAGCATGGGCATTTTTCTGCAGCCGGGCGCAGACGTGGATCAGGTGGTGCGGGAGATGACGGCGGCGGTGAACGGCCGTCAGGACGTGCTCATCCAATCCAACCAGGCGTTACGCGCCGGGTCGCTGGAGATTTTCGACCGCACGTTTGCCATCACCGCCGCCCTGCGGCTGCTGGCGATTGTGGTGGCCTTCATCGGCGTGCTGAGCGCCCTGATGAGTTTGCAGCTAGAGCGCGCCCGCGAGCTGGGCGTGCTGCGGGCCACCGGCATGACGGTGCGCCAGCTTTGGGGCCTGACGTTCCTGGAAACGGGGCTGATGGGCGGCATCGCCGGGCTGCTGGCCGTGCCGGTGGGCTACGTGCTGGCCTGGATTTTGATTTACGTGATCAACGTGCGCTCGTTTGGCTGGACGCTGCAAATGCAGTTGGAACCGTCTTATTTCTTGCAGGGCGTGGTCGTGGCGATTATCGCCGCGCTGCTGGCGGCGATTTATCCGTCGCTGCGGCTGGGGGGGATGGTGGTGGCAACGGCCGTGCGCGAGGAGTGAGACGGGAGATTAGAGATTGGAGATTGGTTGGCGTGTTATAATGTCGACAAGTTTTAAGCGCAGGTCAGGTTATGCAAACGTTTATTGCGGTGATTGAAAAGTGCCCGGATACAGGTTTATATGTCGGTTATGTGCCCAATTTCCCAGGCGCACATTCACAAGCCGAATCACTGGATGAACTTCATGATAACTTGCAGGAAGTCATTGCGATGTTATTGGAAGACGGTGAACCAGTTTTGGAAACCGAGTTTGTAGGGACACAGGCTATCGTGGTGGGTTAAGCATGGGCAAGAGGTATCCGGTTTTGAAAGCCAGGGAAATTATGTGATGAGGTGAATGAAATGCAAACAGCAATGACGGCCGTAGAAATAACCGGCACAATCGATGAACACAACCAGCTTCATCTGGATGAACCGCTGCCGTTTATCGGACCCAAACGGGTGCGGGTGATCATCCTGTCACCCCTTGACGATGAAACATGGGATGAAGCCGCATGGTTGAAAGCAGCCGCGACTAACCCGGCTTTCGCTTATCTAAAAGATGCTGCCGAAGATATTTACACGTTAGCGTAATCTACTCGTGAAAAAGTTTATATTTATCCTCATTTTATTGGCCACGGCCGTTGGCGCACTCTTCCTCTGGCGGCAGCCCCCCCAGCAGGCCACCGCCCAGGCCTCCCTGCTCCCCCTACTCACCGCCACCGACACCGCCGGGTTCGCCCGCGCCACCGTACCCAACGCCATCCAATTCCCCCGCGACCTCGGCCAGCACCCCGACTACCAGACCGAATGGTGGTACTACACCGGCAACCTGAGGACGCACCAGGGCCGGGCCTTCGGCTTCGAGCTGACGTTCTTTCGGCAGGCCGTCGCTGCGGACCGTTCGGTTCGGTCCTCGTCT
>JAKQCM010000213.1 GCA_029559155.1 Chloroflexota bacterium | reverse complement strand
ATCCAGGGCGAAGGCGGCGTGAATCCGGCCACGCCGGAATTTTTGCAAGGGCTGCGCGATTTGTGCAACGCCCACAACGCGCTCCTTATCTTCGACGAAGTGCAGTGCGGCCTGGGGCGCACCGGCCACCTGTGGGCCTACGAAGCGTATGGCGTGTCGCCCGACATCATGACCCTGGCCAAGCCGCTGGCCGGCGGCCTGCCCATCGGCGCGGCGCTGGTGACGCAAAAAGTGGCCGACGTGATTCAGCCCGGCGACCATGGCAGCACGTTTGCCGCCGGGCCGCTGGTCTGCACGGCCGCCAACGTGGTTTTCGACCGCGTCAGCCAACCCGGTTTTTTGCAGCAGGTCCGGGAGAACGCCGCCTACCTGCGCCACCGGCTGGAGACCCTGGAATCGGACGAGATTGTGACGGTGCGTGGTGCGGGTTTGCTGGTGGGCGTGGAGATGAGAACGACCGTTGCCCCCCTCGTCGTCGCCGCCCGCAGCCACGGCCTGATGATCATCAACGCTGGCGAAAACGTCCTGCGCCTCGCGCCGCCGCTTATCGTTACGCGCCAACACGTAGACCAAGCGATTAACATCCTGGAGACCTGCCTGAGCAGCGAGAGCTAGAGCTAGAGCTAGAGCGAGAGGAAGAGGGTCGTATTCCCCTCTCGCTCACGCTCTCGCTCTCGCTCCCGCTCCATCCTACCTATGAACATTCGTCCCGCCCGTGAAACCGACATACCCGCTATTTTGCGCCTGGTCAGCGACCATGCCCGGCGCGGCGATTTGCTGCCGCGCAGCGCCCTCTCCATCCGCGACACCCTGCACGATTGGCTTGTCGGCGTTTATCCTGATGGCGACATCGTCGCCTGTGTTTCGCTGTTTTATTACACCCCCTATCTGGCTGAAGTGCGTTCGCTGGCCGTCAGCGACCGGGTGAAAGGGCAAGGCTGGGGCCGCACGATTGTTAAAGAAGCCATTAACGAGGCGCGCCATCGCAACGTCCCCACCCTGTTTGCCCTCACCCGCGCCGTCGATTTTTTCCAGAAGGTCGGCTTTAAGATCACCGTCAAAGAGCGCTTTCCGCAAAAAGTGTTCCGCGATTGTTCCATCTGCCCCCTGCTGGAAGCCTGCGACGAAACGGCCGTCGTCCTGGAACTCGGCCCCGCCGAAATCCAACCCAATCTGTTTATCCCCGTGACAGGCGGTGCGTCTGTTCACGCAAATTTCGAAGATGAGACCCTAAACACACAAAAAGGAGTATTACCCATGTCATCCAAATCCAAGTCCAAAGTTAACAAGGTTGTCCTCGCCTATTCCGGCGGACTGGACACATCCGTCATTGTTCCCTGGCTCAAAGAAAATTACGGCTGCGAAGTCATCTGCTTCTGCGCCGACATCGGCCAGGGCGACTTTGAATTGAAAGGGTTGCGCGAGAAAGCATTGGCCAGCGGCGCCAGCAAAGTCTACATCGAAGATTTGCGCCACGAATTTGCCAAAGACTTCCTTTTCCCCATGCTGCAATCCGGCGCGATTTACGAGAAAGAATACCTGCTGGGCACGTCGGTCGCCCGCCCGCTCATCGCCAAATGGCAGGTGGCCATCGCCGAAGCAGAAGGCGCGGACGCCGTAGCCCATGGCGCAACCGGCAAAGGCAACGACCAGGTGCGCTTCGAGCTGACCTTCAAGGCGCTCAACCCCACCCTCAAAGTGATCGCTCCCTGGCGCGAGTGGGAGATTCGCTCCCGCGAGGATGCCCTGGCCTACGCCAAAAAACACAACGTGCCCGTCGTCCACACAGAAAAATCCATTTACAGCCGCGACGCCAACCTGTGGCACATCTCCCACGAGGGCGGCATTTTGGAAGACCCCTCGCTGGAACCGGAAAAGGCTATGTTCCTCTTCACCGTTGATCCGGAAGACGCGCCCAATGAGGCGGAAGTGGTGAAAATCGACTTTGAGCAGGGGCTGCCAACGGCCGTTAACGACGTGCAGCTTCCTCCGGCGGCCATCATCGAAAAGCTGAACGAATTGGGCGCGAAACATGGCGTCGGCCGCGTGGACCTGGTGGAAAATCGGCTGGTGGGCATGAAATCGCACGGCGTTTATGAAACCCCCGGCGGTACCATCCTCTACAAAGCGCATCAGGCTTTGGAATCGCTCTGCCTGGACCGCGACACGCTGCACTTCAAAGAGCAGGTCGCCGTGCGTTATGCGGAGTTGGTCTACTACGGCAAATGGTACACCTCGCTGCGCGAAGCGATGCAGGTTTTTGTCGATAAAACCCAGGAGCCCGTTACCGGCTGGGTGAAGGTGAAACTGTACAAAGGCAACGTCATCACCATCGGCCGTTCCAGCCCGATGAGCCTATACCGTGAAGATTTCGCTACCTTCGGCAAAGAAGACGTGTATGATCAGTCGGACGCGGTCGGGTTCATCACCTTGTTTGGCCTGCAAATGAAGGTGAAGGCGATGATGGAAGTGAGCGACGGCGGCAAGACGCGTTATTCCGCGCCGGATTACAGCAAATTTAAGCGGGATTAAGACGGGAGACTGGAGACTGGAGACTGGTTGGTCTCCAGTCTCTGGGCATGGGTAACGGCCGTTTCCCATTGACAGTGGCGTTTTATGTATAATGGACATAATTGGCATTCCAATTTGACAGCACCAGAGGTGAAAACGTGATGCGATTAATAGCCAATTTGGTCCTATTTCTGTTCATTCTGGCCGCCTGCCAGACCCAACCGCCCGCCACGCCCACGGCCGTTCCCCCCACCCAACCACCGGCCACCGACACCCCCTTCCCACTCTGCACCCCGCCCGCCTGCACCGCCAACGAGGTCTACTTCTGCCCCAGCGACTGCCCCGGCGGCTGCGGCACAACCTGCGCCACCGTCACCCCGGCTGCGCCGGTAGACCAGAGTGCTGCCCCGGCCACCTGGACCGAGTTGGAGGGCTGGCTGACGGCCGTTTGGCAGCAAAACGCCAACCCCGCCGCCATCCGCGCCGCTCTACAAACCGCCGGTTGGCAGCAAAATGATAACGAATGGCTCGGCCTCGATTTCAACGGCGACCTGCGCGACGAATGGGTGTTGGTCCTTCACGACCCCCAGACACCGGCCACGGCCGATATTGGCTACGGCTTCCCCGGCAATTTGTGGATTGTCAACGCCTCGGGCGTGCAGTACCGCGCCTACCCCACTCCTGCCGCGCCTACGAATGGTCTGAACCTGGCCCCCATTCCCAGCGGCAGCGGCGATCTGACCGGCGACGGCCTACCGGAACTTATCACCCGGGTAGATGAGTGCGGCGCGCACACCTGCTTCGGCACATTCCGCATCATCAGCAGCGCGCGTGGCCCATTAGAAAATATCGTCCGGGCAGCCTGGCAAAACGAAGGCCAACCCGGCGATGTCATTTCCATCAGTTTCCCCGAGCCGCGTCTGGAGGATGAAAACGGCGACGGCCGTCTCGATTTCTTGGTCCACGGCGGCACAATTGGTTCTGTCGGTGCCGGGGTGATGCGCGCCTATACCGAGGTGTGGCGCTGGGACGGCACGGCCGTTACCCTGGCCGACACCCGGCTCGATCCCACCATCTATCGCCATCACATCCTCTATGAAGCCAACGCCAAACTGGCCGCCGGTGACACCGACGGCGCATTATTCTTATACGAAGAAGCCATTAACAACCCTACCTTAGAAACCATTGACTTCCTGGGAACCGCCGCCCAAACCAAAGCGGCCATCGACCAATTCGCCGCTTTCCGCCTGATCCTCATCAACCTGCAGAAAGGGGACTTAATTCGCGCTGCCAGCCGCCTGAACTGGCTCAACAGCAATTATCCTGGCACAGCCGCTGCGTTTGGCGCCGCCCAACTGATCAACGGCTGGACCACGCCCGACAATGCGCCACAGCTTTGCACGGCCGTCGAAGCCGATCTGGCTACGTTTCACAACCCAACCGGCCCACTGGAAAATCTGGGCTACGGCAACCCCAGCCTGACGGCCGTCGATTTTTGCCCTTAAATTTACGAAAAGGAACACCATTTTATGCCACATCTTTCAAACGGTACTGTCACTTCTCCGATTGGCTTCCGGGCCACGGCCGTTGCCGCCCAAATCAAATATCCCGACCGACCCGATCTGGCCCTCATTGTCAGCGAGATGGATTGCAGCGCGACGGCCGTTTTCACTAAAAACCAGGTCGTCGCCGCGCCGGTCGTGGTGGATCGCGCCACGCTCAAAGCCAACAACAGCCACATCCGCGCTGTGCTCATCAACTCCGGCAACGCCAACGCCTCCACCGGACAGCCCGGCCTGGACAATGCCCGCCAATCCCAGGCGCTGGTAGCCACGGCCGTTGGCTGCGCCGCCGACGAAGTGCTGGTCATGTCCACCGGCGTCATCGGCGTGCAGCTGCCAATGGAGCGGATGCAGGCGGGTATTGCCGCCGCTGCCAAAAAAATTGAACCTGAAACGGCCGTTAACGCCGAAGCCAGAGATGCCGCCGGTCTGGCGGTGGCCAAAGCGATCATGACCACCGATACGCGCCCCAAACATCTGGCGGTACAGGTGGCACTGCCCGGCGGAGTGGTCACGATTGGCGGCATGGCCAAAGGCGCCGGCATGATTCACCCCAACATGGCCACCATGCTCAGCCTCATCACCAGCGATGCGGCGATTGCCCCGGATATGCTGGCCGGGATGCTGAAAACGGCCGTCAACCACTCCTTCAACCGCATCTCCATCGATGGCGACACCAGCACCAACGACACCGTGCTGCTCCTGGCCAATGGGGCCAGCGGCGTAACCATCAACGACCACGACAGCGCGGTCCTCTTCGGCGAAGCGCTGACCGCGCTCTGCGCTGAGTTGGCGCGGATGATCGTAAAAGATGGCGAAGGGGCGACCAAGTTTGTGGAGATTGTGGTAAGCGGCGCGGCAACGGCCGTCGACGCCCACACCGTCGCCAATACCATCGCCACTTCACCGCTCGTCAAAACCGCCTTCGCCGGCGGCGACGCCAACTGGGGACGCATCCTGGCAGCCGCCGGGCGCGCCGGCGTACCCTTCGACCAGTACCAGACCGAGTTGTGGGTGGGCGTGCAGCAGACCGACGAATTGCAGCTGGTCAGCCAGGGCACGCCCACGAATTACCAGGAACAGCAGGCGGCGGCTATCTTTAACCAACCAGAATTCAAAATCCGCCTGGACCTGGGCCTCGGCAGCGCCCGCGACACCGTCTGGACCTGCGACCTGAGCCACGACTACGTGGACATCAACGCCGATTACCGCACCTGATGGCGGTTGGGCAATGGAGATTAGAGATTGGAGATAGCGTCCATCGCCAATCGCCGCGGTACCCGCTTAAGCGTTACAATCTGGCTTGAGGCAGAGGGAGCCATGACTATCCAGAGACCGCTCGGTTGCGACCGGTCTGAAAAGGAGATATTGATGGACACTCACCTGTCGATGGAAACTCTACAAGCCGGACTGCCCTATGTCCGGCAAGCTCCGGCGGATCACGGCCGTCTGGCCATGATCGTCTCACGCCCGGCAGCCGACGAACGTGTAATGCTGGATACGGCCGTTCTCAACCGCACCAACGGCCTGGAAGGCGATACCTGGCGAGCGCGCGAAAGCAGTTACGCCCCAGACGCCGTCCCCAACCCCGACCGGCAAATCACCCTGGTCAGTATTCGCGCCCTGCGAATTATCTCGCCGGACGAAACGCGCTGGCCGCTGGCCGGCGACCAGCTCTACGTGGACCTGGACCTCAGCCCGGAGAATTTGCCGCCGGGGCAGCGGCTGAAGGTGGGCACGGCCGTTTTGCAAATCACCGCCGCCGAACACCGGGGCTGCCTGAAATATAAGCAGCGCTTTGGCACAGACGCGCTTAAATTTGTCAACCAGGATGGCTGGCCGCTGCGCCTGCGTGGCATCTATGCCCGCGTAGTGCAAGACGGCGCCATCGCCGTCGGCGACTCCCTGGAAAAAATTGCCGCACCATGATCCATTTGCAATCCATAACCGTGAGAAAGTGGCTCGGCGAGGATAACGGCTCCTTCCCTTTCAACCTGCCCATTTTACAATCCTTACCGGAGCTAACTTTCTCATCTGCGGTGACATTTTTTGTTGGCGAAAATGGCTCAGGCAAATCCACCTTGTTGGAAGCCATTGCCTGCGCTGTTGGCTCGACCACTGTGGGCAGCGAAAGCGTGAAAACGGATAAATCATTAACGGCCGTGCGCAAATTCGCCGCCCAACTACAACTCTCCTGGCGGAAACGGACGCACAAAGGCTTCTTCCTGCGCGCCGAAGATTTCTTCGGCTACGCCAAACGACTGGCCCAACTGCAGCAGGAATTGGAAGACGACCTCAATTCGGTGGACCGGGAATATGAAGGCCGGTCAAAATTGGCCGTCGATCTGGCCAAGACGCCGTACATGAATGAACTACACGATATGAAACGGCGTTATGGCAGCGGTCTGGACGCCTACTCGCACGGTGAAAGTTTCCTGGCTCTATTCCAATCCCGCTTTGTCCCTGGCGGCCTGTATCTGTTAGATGAACCAGAAGCGCCGCTGTCGCCCATCCGACAGCTGGCCTTCATCGCCGCCATCAAGCAGATGGTGGGCCAGGAGGCGCAGTTCATCATTGCCACCCATTCGCCCATCATCATGGCTTTTCCAGACGCAACCCTTTTGCATTTCGAGGCCGCCCAAATCCAGCCAATCGGCTACGACGAGCTGGAACACGTCCGGCTCACCAGAGATTTTCTAAACAATCCTGAAGCGTATCTCAGACATTTGTAATCCAGACCCAAAGGGTCTTCAAGCAATCGGAGAAAAACAATGAACAAATTATGGGGCGGCCGTTTCCAAAAACCCACGGCCGAACTCGTGCGCCAATACCACGACAGCCTGCCCTTCGACCGGCGTCTGTACGACCAGGACATTACCGGCAGCATCGCCTGGGCGCAGGGATTGGTTGGCGCGGGTGTGCTGACGCCGGCCGAAGCCGACACCATCGTCGACGGGTTGGAAGAGGTGCGCGCTGAGTTTGCCAGGGGTACGTTTGCCTTTGCCGCGGGGGATGAAGACATTCACACGGCCGTCGAGCGCCGTCTAACCGAAATAGTAGGCGCGGTGGGCGGCAAACTGCACACCGGCCGCAGCCGCAACGACCAGGTCGCCACCGATTTCCGCCTGTGGGCGCTGGGAGCCATCGACCAACTGCGGAATTACCTGGCCGAACTACAGCGGGCGCTCGCCGACAGCGCCGCCGCCGATTTGGCCACGCCCATGCCGGGCTACACCCACTTGCAGCACGCCCAACCCATCACCTGGGGACATTGGGCGCTGTCTCACTTCTGGCCTTTGCAGCGGGATCAGGAACGATGGGCGCAGGCGCAGGCACGCACGGCCGTTCTGCCCCTCGGTTCGGCGGCGCTGGCCGGAACTGCATTTCCGGTTGACCGGCAGGCATTGGCGGAGACGTTGGGGTTTACGGCCGTGGCGCCCAACAGCCTGGACGCCGTTGCCGACCGCGACTTTGCCGCCGATTTTCTCTACGCCGCCGCCCTGACCGGCCTGCATCTCAGCCGACTGTCGGAACAACTGGTCCTGTTCAGCAGCGCGGAGTTTGGCTTCGTGGCTGTGGATGATGCCTATGCGACAGGTTCCAGCATCATGCCGCAAAAAAAGAACCCGGACACTCTGGAACTTACGCGCGGCAAAAGCGGCCGGTTGATCGGTAATTTGGTCGGTTTGTTGACGACGCTAAAAGGATTGCCATCAACCTACGACAAAGATTTGCAAGAGGACAAAGAGCCGGTTTTTGACGCCTTCGATACCCTGGCGCTGGCCTTGCCGGTTATGACGGGATTGATTCGGACGTTGAAAATTCGCCCGGAGCGCATGGCGGCGCAGTTGGAACCAGGGCTGCTGGCGACTGATCTGGCCGATTATTTGGTAAAACGGGGGATGCCGTTCCGGCAAGCGCATCACATTGTGGGATCGGTAGTGCAGTTGGCGGAAGAAAAAGGGGTGTTGTTAACCGACCTGACGACGGCCGATTTTCAAACGGTCAGCGAGGAATTGGGGGATGGCGTGACGGCCGTTTTTGACTTTACGGCCTCACTGGCATCACGGCGCATGATCGGCGGCACAGCGCCGGAGGCGTTAGAGGCGCAGCTCAAAACCGCCCGGCAGGCGCTTTCCGAAGAATAACCAGGGGCTTATCGACGAACGGCCGTGGCGGCCATGACTTCTTCAATACTGGCTACCAGGTCGTGCCGGGCTACCGGCTTGGTCAGATACTTATTGGCCCCGGCCAACAAGCCTTCTTGTACAGATTCAGGGTTTGTTTTGGCGCTGAGGAGAATGATGGGTAATACGGCCGTTCTCGATTCTTCCCGCAATACCCGACACAGCGTTATACCGTCCATTCTGGGCATCATCACATCCAAAACGAGTACATCCGGCATATTCTGCTCAATTTTTTCCAGAGCATCCAAACCATCTTCCGCTTCTACAACTTCACAGTCAGCAGGAGCCAACATCAACTGAAGCAGCGTGCGCGTCATGGGTTCGTCGTCTACTACCAATACAGACCAGGTCACAAGTCAACTCCTTAAGCTACAAGATTCCAAAACAGAGTGTAGCACTAAATTGGCATTTCGATAATCCTGCCAAAAGTCCTAAAAGATCGTCTGTCAGCCAATATTCATTGAATTAAAAGGCCTTTTACCATTCATGCCTGTAAAAATTGCGTTAAAATATTAAAATCGTTCAGGTTTCTCTGGCAAGACCCCAGGGTTTGGTACCCAACTAATCCAAATTCCCAGGAGCCAAACCCTTGGGGTCTTATAGTAACGAAAATTTAACCACTTACAGAACTGAGATAGGAAAACCCCATGAGTTTCTTTAAAAATATCTTCCGCAATCGTCCAGCAAAAGCCGAGATTATCACCGTCGTCTCCGGTCTGCCGCGCTCCGGCACTTCGATGATGATGAAAATGATTGAGGCCGGAGGCATCCCCCCACTCACCGACAACATCCGCTCGGCAGATAACGATAACCCCAAGGGATATTACGAATTTGAGCGCGTTAAAAAGCTCGACAAAGGCGACATAGACTGGGTTTCCGACGCTGTGGGCAAAAGTATCAAAGTAATTTCCGCCTTGCTCAAATACCTGCCGCCCAACTACGAATACCGAATTGTCTTTATCCGACGTAACATGCCGGAAATCCTGGCCTCGCAGCGCAAAATGCTCATCCATCGCGGCGAAGACCCGACCGCCATGGATGACGCGCAAATGAGCGCGCTGTTCGAGAAACACCTGCAGCAGGTGGAAACCTGGCTTGCCGCCCAACCCAACATGGCAGTCCTTTACTGCCATTACAGCGACGTTCTGGCCGCGCCAGAAGCTGAAGCGCAAAAAATTAACCAGTTTTTAGGCGGCCAGCTGGATGTCCGAGCCATGGCCACGGCCGTTGACCCCAACCTCTATCGCAACCGCCAATAATCTGGCTAAACGGCCGTTCCTCCCACACCCCCACTTGACAAGCCCCACTTTCCGATTAAAATTCTAAACGTGCAAATAATTATTTAGATGCACCTAATTTTTTAATTAAGGAATCTTGATATGCCTGATCCACTCATTGCCCTATCTATTGCCACGGGACTGCTGGGCGTAACGGCCGTTCTATTTTGGCCAGAACGCGGCCTCTGGGCGCGCTGGCAGCACACCCGCCACCTCAACGAGCGCGTGCAAAGCGAAGACGCCCTGAAGCACATCTACAAATGTGAAATGAAAGGCCGCCGCCCCACGCTGGAGAGCATCGCCGGCGTTATCCACGCCAACCTCGACGACACGGCCGAATTGCTGGCCCACATGGAGGCCAACAAGCTCGTCAGCATTGTCGACGGCGACATCCACCTGAACCCACCCGGGCGCGAAGCCGCCCTGCACATCATCCGCGCCCACCGGCTGTGGGAGCATTACCTGGCCGAAGAAACCGGCTTTGAGGAAGCGGAATGGCACGGCCGTGCCGAACGCCTGGAACACGCCCTCACCCCGGAGCAGGTAGACGAACTCGCCAGCCAGCTTGGCAACCCCACCTACGACCCCCACGGCGACCCCATCCCCACCGCCAGCGGCCAGCTCGTCTCACACGGGGGGCAGCCGCTGACCAAACTGCCGCTGGACACCCCCGGCCGCATCGTCCACCTGGAAGATGAACCGGCCATCGTCTATGCGCAGCTAGTCGCCGAAGGGCTGTATCCGGGCATGCCGGTGCGCATCATCGAAATCAGCGATGAACGGGTGCGCTTCTGGGCCAACGGCGACGAACACCTGCTGGCTCCTATGCTGGCCGCCAACATTTCCGTGGTCGCCGAGCCAATCGCCGCTGCCCCGGAAAGTGAAGAAACCCTGCCAGACGGCAGCGACACCCTGAACCACCTGCCTATCGGCCAACGGGCCGAAGTGATGGGCATCTCCAACAAATGCCGTGGGGCCGAACGCCGCCGTTTCATGGACCTGGGTATTTTGCCCGGCACCCAAATCACGGCCGAAATGCGCAGCCCCAGCGGCGACCCCACCGCCTACATCATCCGCGACGCCCTGATCGCCTTGCGCCAGGAACAGGCCAGCCTGATCCGCATCCGCAAACCGCTGACTGAAGGGCAGCGCTAAACGAGGAACGATGAATGATGAATGATAAGAAAGCTCTCCAATCCCCAGTCTCCAATCTCCAATCTCCCGCTGCGGCCGGGTGTGCCACCTGCCCGGCGCACAACGCCGGTAATTTGCTCAAGCTCGGCGTCGATATGACCGATTGGGATTACGTGATTGCCCTGGCCGGCAATCCGAATACCGGCAAAAGCACCGTCTTTAACGCCCTGACCGGCCTGCGCCAGCACACCGGCAACTGGCCTGGCAAAACGGTGACCCGCGCCGAAGGCGGTTACAGCTACGGCGACAAACGATACAAAATTGTTGATTTGCCCGGCACTTACTCACTGCTCTCCACTAGCCTGGACGAGGAAGTGGCCCGCGATTTTATCCTCTTTGGCCAGCCAGACGTGACGATCATTGTGGTGGACGCCACGCGCCTGGAGCGAAATCTGAATCTGGCGCTGCAAGTGCTGGAAATTACCGACCGCGCCGTTGTGTGTCTGAACCTGATCGACGAGGCGCGGCGGCACGGCATCACCGTCGATGACCGGCGCCTGGCGCGGGATTTAGGCGTGCCGGTTGTGCCCACGGCCGCGTGCCAGGGCGAAGGTCTGGATGCCCTGCTGCAAGCCGTCAGTGAAGTGGCGACGGGGCAAACGGTATGCAAACCCCATCGGGTAAAGACGGAATCAGCGGCCATTCAAACGGCCGTTGAAACCCTCGTCGCCCAAATCCAGGCAGCCTTTCCCGGCGTGCCGAATGCCCGCTGGGTGGCCCTGCGCCTGCTGGATGGCGATGACCGTCTGGCCGACGCCATTCGCAGCGGCGAGTTGGGCGACCTGAGACGCCAGGAACCGGAAGCCATGCAAGACCTGGTCATCCACCTGGAACCGGCCTGAGACTGAAGGAACGCAAACGATGACGACTGATAATCTGACAAGTACCGATATTCTAAAAACGGCCGAATCCCTGCGCTGGCAAATTGGGCGCGATTTTCACGATCGGCTGATGGAAGACATTTATACCGACGCCGCCCGCCTGGCCGATCGGGCCGTGACCCGGCCGGACGAAAAGCCGCGCTTTGACCTGGACCGCACCATTGACCGGATTGTGACCAGCCGGACGTGGGGCTTCCCCATGATGATTTTGCTCTTCACCATCGTGTTTTGGATCACGATTGTAGGGGCTAATTACCCATCGCAGTTTTTGTCTTCGATCCTCATCGACAAGGCTGTGCCTTTTTTGCATGGCATTGCGGATGCCATCAACCTGCCATGGTGGATTTCCGGCCTGCTGATTGACGGCATGTATCTGGCGACGGCCTGGGTGGTGAGCGTGATGCTGCCGCCGATGGCGATTTTCTTCCCGCTGTTTACGCTGCTGGAGGATTTTGGCTATTTGCCGCGGGTGGCGTTTAACCTGGACAACATCTTCCACAAGTCCGGGGCGCATGGCAAGCAGGCGCTGAGCATGATAATGGGGTTCGGCTGCAACGCCGCCGGA
>JAKQCM010000204.1 GCA_029559155.1 Chloroflexota bacterium | reverse complement strand
AAACCAGCCCGATGCGCACGGCATACAGGGCAGCCTGGGTCCGGCTGGGCACGCCCAGTTTGCTTAAAATGCTGCTGACATGGGTCTTCACCGTCTTTTCGCCGATGCCCAATTCCAAAGCAATTTCTTTATTGGCCTGCCCTAAAGCCAGCAGGCGCAGCACATCGGTTTCGCGCTCGGTCAGTTTTTCCGGACTTTGGGGCACGGGCACTTCCTGAATCAGCCGCGCGGCGGCCTGCGGCGAAAGCTGCACCTGACCGGCGGCGGCGGCTTTGATCGCCCGACATAGTTCGTCGGCCTGGGTGTCTTTGAGCAGGTAGCCGATGGCTCCGGCGCGCATGGCGGCCATGATGGAGGCGTCTTCGAGGACGCTGGTGAGGGCAATGACTTCGGTTTCGGGGTAATCGCGGCGGATAACGGCCGTTGCCTTTATCCCATCCAGCACCGGCATCAACAAATCCATCAGCACCACATCCGGTTTTAGGTCTGCCACCAGGTGGATGGCCTGTTCGCCATTTTCCGCTTCCCCGATAATTTTCAGGTCCGCGTCCAATTCTAGAAACATTTTCAAGCCCTGCCGGACCACCGCATGATCATCAACCAGCAAAATTTGAATCGTCATAACTGCCTCTCCCTCTGATTTTAACTTTCACGGCCTTATTTTACCTCGGTCTTTAGTCGGAGATGGAATTCGATTCTTTGCCCGATGTGGAACCGGTCATCAGCGCCTAAACTAGACGTATGATCAAAATTCTTCTTGTAGACGAACAGGCCAGCATTCGCCGTGGGGTGCGGATGCGACTGGCTTTAGAGCCGGACTTTGCCGTCGTTGGCGAAGCGGGTGATGGCTGGACAGCGCTGCATCTGGTGCGCGAACTTCAGCCGGATGTGGTGGTGACGGGTATCCGCCTGCCCGGACTGGACGGCATTGCCCTGACGGAACGTCTGCGCCATGACTTTCCAGGTTGCGCGGTGGTTGTGCTTTCTTTGTACGATGATCCGCTCCATCGAGACAAAGCGGCCAGGGCGGGCGTTGTGTCTTTTATCAGCAAGCAAAGAACGGATGGAGAACTGGTAACGGCCGTGCGAGCGGCTGCCCAAACATAAAGGAGATTAAAATGAACAAACAAAAGCGTTATTCAACTGTTTCTGGGGGTGTATTTCTCATCGGGCTGGGTGTTTTGGCATATTCTGGCTGGTGGTGGCCGGGCATCATGTTCATCATGGGCCTGGCGGCCAGCGCAGAACTCATTTTGCGCGGAAAATATCTCCAGGCGTTGCTCGCGTTGGGCTTTTTTACGGCCGTTCCCCTCCTCGTTGCTGTAAGCATTCCCTGGCGAATTGTAGGCCCCTTGACCCTGATCGCCTTAGGCGCCGCCGCCATCATCCGCAGCATATCCCAGCAGTCCGTTGAAAATATTCCGCCAACAAAGTAAATAGGGTGTCAACATGTATAACTCCAATCGTACAAACAAACCGACATTTTTGGACAGCAAAATGGGCCTGGAACGCCTCGTCTTTTTTAGTGACGCCGTCTTTGCCATTGCCATCACCCTGCTGGCTCTTGAAATCCGTCTGCCGGTG
>JAKQCM010000194.1 GCA_029559155.1 Chloroflexota bacterium | reverse complement strand
ACCGCAAACAGATATTTCTAACCTTACTCCGCGTGAGAAAGAGGTGCTCCAAGAATTATCAACTGGCGCCTCGAATGCTGAGATAGCCACGACTCTTTTTGTGTCAGAAAATACCGTTAAACGTCATGTCCACAATATATTGCTGAAGTTAAATCTAACAAATCGCCGGCAAGCAGCCCAATATGCGCGGAATTCTGGCCTGAACTGAGTCAGGCTCTAGTCTGTCGGCCTCGCATCCTCTCCCCCTCCCCCCTCAAACAAATCCCCCCTTGTAGTACTCGGGTACTACACCTTTTGTTATCAATATGGCCCAATAAATGATTCTTTTTGGACCCTAAATGAGCTACAGAGGTGAATATACAGACCCGGGTCAATCGCCTAAACTTATAGAAGATCAATTTTAGAAGTAAAAGCCAGCGTATAAACACAAAGTAATTGAAGCAATAACTAATTTATAAGGCGATTGAAAATGCGGTCGAGGTCCATGGCAGCTACATATGGGCTGCTGTCTCGTGCGTCCATTCACTGCGCCGCAGTCTGCAAAGGGAAAAGATTTGAAACCCCAGGCAATCTCCTGCCAAATAAATTTCTCCCCAATCTTTGATTGCTGGGAGGATAGCTGTAGCGAAATGCTGTTTTGTGGCTAAAACCGCAGGCTTCTTCGCGTTTAAGGCGAGATGCTTTCTTTGTGTTCCCCGAGGTCAATCTATTCTTCAAGCCGATCCCGTTTGCAAAATGTCGATGTGGTCATTATTCGGAGGTGTTGATGAAATATTTAAAGAGCAGCCCCCTACCTTTGTGCTTTAACTTGAACACAGATAGCAGGAGTTAAAATTGATGATTAGAAAAACTGTTTTTATCCTATTTGCAGGGCTGACCATTTTGATGGTTGGTCTTTTTTCCACGTCTGCACCTTCCGTACGGCCTGTATCTGCTGCGACTAACAGCTTCTCGCTTAGTGTGATAAGCGCCCGCACAGAGCCAAAGGCTTTTGGTGGGGTTGGTGTTATTAAGGGCGACCCGATTGGTGAGTATAAATACATCATCAATATCGATAACACAGGTGTAACGACGCAACGTTCACCGGCCGATGGCTGCTCACCGGCCGATCCTGGGTATCCAGGGTCCTGTTTGTGGACTTCAATTGCCGGCGTTGCCGGTTCCAGTCCGGTTTACACGCAGGGCAACCAGGATGATTTTAATGGCGTCAATGGCACAAGCCTAAATTTACCAGACGGCCGTTACCTCATCTCTGTCCTGGCCGACGGCTACAAACTGGATGGCGTTCACTTCACCATGCCCCTGCCGGATAGCGGTCTGGTTACTGTTGAGTTACAGCCCCAGCCTTTGCCCACAGCCACCATCCACGCCTTTATCTTCGAAGATATTTCCCCCACAAACGGCGCTCCCGACGTTCCCCTGGAACACGGACTGCCCGGCTTCGTCGGCCATATCGCCGACTACCTGGGAGAGGTCACCACCGATGTGTTTGGCAATCCACTCTGCACCGAATATAAAACAGACGGTTCCGGCCAGATTATTCTGGATCCGCCAGACTACGCCCCAATTCCTATTCCCGGTACTGGCGGCGAATGTGTCAGCGACGCCAATGGGGATTTAATCATCCCCAATTTAGGGCCTAACCGCTATGCCCTTTCGGCCGTTGCCCCAGACGGCACGAACTGGATTCAGACGACAACCCTGGAAGGCAACCACGACTGGGACGCCTGGGTCATGGAAGGGGCAACCGGTCTGGACACCGAATTCATTGTCGCCGGCGAGCCATTCCCGGCCATCATCTTTGGTTTTGTTCACCCCACCCCAGCCTTGCCTTCCGGTCCAGGCGGACACATCAAAGGCGTGATTGAGGGGGTTAAGGTGTATGTTCCCCCCAAAGGCGGCACCGGCTTGCCCGGAACGATCTGGGGTGGCTCGACGGGCATGAAACTCGATCAGCCCATCGAAAACCCCTGGATTAGCCTGACCGACCTGACCAATGGCGATACAGCCATTTATGTGGGTCAGGGAGACGCCAATGGGGCGTTTGACATTTCCAACGTGCCCGACGGCAACTACACCCTCACCTGGTGGGACGAACCACAAAATTACATTCTTGATCTGATCAACGTCACTGTGAGCAATGGCGAAACAGTCGACATGGGCATTTTGCCCCTGACCGGCTGGTGGACCAAGTATGATGGTTACGTCTTCAACGATCTGAATCGCAACGGCGTTAAGGATCCGGGTGAACCAGGCATTCCCAACTTCGGTCTGACCATGCGCAAACGCGAAAATTCGCTGATGGACCGTGGCGCAACGGCCGTTACCACCGACGCGACCGGCTACTACATCATGGAAAACGCTTACCCCATGACCCAATGGCTGGTAATGGAGGCGTATAACGACCTGTACTACACCACCGGCGTCACATACCAGGCCGACAACCAGGCCACGCCCACCACAGTTTTGGGAGCCGGCGTCGATATTAGCGTCCTGCCCATCATTGGCCTGTCCGGCAGGTTGGATTGGGGCGTACACGCCTACGATGCCACGGGAAACAACGGCGTCGATCCACGTAACGGCGGCATCGTTGGCACAGTCAGTTACGACACCACACGCAACGAACTGGACGCCCGCTACGCTTTTGTCGAAGATTGGCAGCCCGGCATTTCCGATATAACCGTAAATCTGTACCAGCCAATGCCTTGCGGTACAACGGGCGGCCCTTGCGATCCGACCGGCCGGTACAAACTGAACCCGGATGGATCTTATGCCAGAGGGAATTTGCTCAACACCTACGTCACCGAAACCTGGGAGCGGCCGACCGGCTGTGTAGCTCGTGACGTCGATGGCAATCCCCTGACTTATCCGGCCGACCAGCAAGTCCTGCCCACCGATCCCAATGCCGATTGCCTGGAAGGACCGCTGATGGGCGTGCAGTTTGGCACCTATGCCACCGATCAGGGCACGCCAGACGCCAATTTTGGCGCGTCTGTTGATGGCAACTATGGGTTTGGTGATGGCTGCTTCACTGGCACGCTGGATGCCACAGACCCGGCCAATCCGATCTGCGTGGGCGGCGCTTTTGAGCCGCTGCCCGGCGGCCGCGATTATCTGGTTGAAGTAACCATTCCCAATGACGCGCTGGGACGGCCGTTATTCAAAGTCACTCGTGAAGAAGACATCAACATCGGTAACGGCGACCAGTTCATTCCCCAGGTACCCCCGCCAGCCTGCGCCGGCCCGCTGCACACAGTAGACGTGGCCAACAACGGCGTGGATGGATACCCGGCAAACACAACCTTTATCCCCGGCGTTACCGTGCCGGCCTCTGAACCAACACTCAACCCGACCTTTGAAGGGATTACGTCGCCCTATGAAGGAACGCCCAAGCCCTTGTGCGACACGAAATTGGTGCCGTTGAATAACGGCCGTTCCATCGTCCCCACCTTCAACCTCTTCACCGATGTCCCAGTTCCAGGCCGCTTCTGGGGTCTGATCGTCGACGATCTCAACTTCTCCGGCAACCCCCAATCGCTGCTGTATGGCGAAAAAGCAGGCGTTCCCTTTGCCCCCGTCGGCATCTACGATTACACCAACCGACTGGTCACCACCGTAGAATCAGACTACAACGGCCTCTGGGATGTCCTCCTGCCTTCCACCAATCGGATCAACTGCCCCACCCCATCCGGCGTTTGCGCCAATTTGTACCGGTTTGTGGGCAACGATCCTGGCACGCCGGGTCAATTGAACCTGAACTACAAACCCCAGTTCCGCACCATTGCGGCTGAATTTGAAGCCATTCCCGGCTTACTTGTGCCCGCCGACCTGGCCCCCACACAGGTGGGAGTCTCCGTGCAGCTGCCCGGTGGACAGGTCAATCAAATCAGTTGTTCTCTCGACTCAGCCACGCCGCAGCTCTTCACGGTATCCCAGCCTTATGTCAATGGCAGCGGCTCCTTCACGATTAACGGCTTTGGCTTTGGCGATACGCCCGGACAAGTTACCCTGGATGGCACAATCATTCTGCCCACGACAGCCTGGAGCAACACCCAGATCACTGCAAACGTGCCTGTAGACACACCTATCGGCCCGCACCAACTGTCCATCAAAGCCGCCAATGGCCAATCCACCATCAACGGCCTGACCTTCCATGTGTTGGGCAGTAATGCTGGTCCATTCCCCAGCACACCGGTACTCGATGCCTTCAACCGGAATGGCATCGGTCAAAATTGGTCGGCCGACAACGCATTTTCGCTCAATTCGAACAGTGTTCGCGTGACCGGCACCGGGACGATGCGCTGGACGGGCAACGCGGGTGGCGGCCCAGTTTACGCTGCCAACCAGGAAGCGTACTTCACCTTTAACGAGGTCAGTCCGGTTGCTTCTGAACAGGGTCTATTCCTCAAGATCACCGGCAACGGCAACAACCCGAACCCGACCTCGACATCTTCGGCCTATATCGAAGTCTCTTACAAGGCCACCAATCCGACTTCCGTGCAGGTGCGCACGAAGGCCAATGGAACCAACACGGTTGTTCTGCGCGCCACATTTGGCGGCGTGACGTTTGGGACCAACGACACACTCGGCGCGCGCGCCTTGGCCGATGGCACAGTCATCGCCTACAAAAACGGCGTTCAGATTGGCACAGTTAATGTGACCAGCGGGCCAAACCCCTGGACCAATGCCGCAGGCAACGGCCGTTTGGGTATTCGTTTTGTTGGCGCGCAAAACAGCAACATCAACGATGCGCGCTTCGACAACTTTGGCGGCGGTTCAATTGTGATTCTCAGCTACCTGCCGCACTTGTTCGAGGTCGGCCCCGGCCACACCTATGCCACCATTCAAAGCGCCATCGACGCCGCGCAGGTGGGCAATGATAACAGCCTCGTGGTGGTGTACCCCGGCCAACCAGACCTGTCGAATCCCCGTGCAAATCCGCGCGGCGCGTATTACGAAAACCTGATTATCAATTCGCCGATCAAACTGCAGGGTGTTGGGCCAGGCGGCTTCCAGGGTACTACCTTTGTTCCTGGCGCGATCATCGACGGCGGCGCGTTTGCCGGTGATGGCGTTGTGGCCGCAAACTGGTATGTGACTCTGGACGGTCTGACGTGGGATGGAAACCAAACCGTTTTCGACGGCGCGGTGGTATCCATCTTTGCCCACGATGGCGACTTTACGGATGGTTACAAGGCCAGCATCGATGGCTTTGACCTGCGCGGCGGCGATCAACAGGGTTTCCCCGGTAACATCAACGTCATTGGCGGTGGAACAACCGGCTTGCCGCCGAACCTGATCACCCAAGGCGGGGCGGTCTTTGCCAACGGGTATGCCCGCTATCTGCAGATCACAAACAATATGATTCAGAACAATGGCGGCGCTTACGGCACTGTTCGCCTGGGCACGCCTGATCTGCCAGCACCAGACACCAACAACCACAATGAGAACGTGCGTATCGCCAACAACCGCATCATCGCCAACGGCGGCACCAATCTGGCTGGCGGCATTGGCCTCTTCGCCGGCGCCGACAACTATGAGGTGGTCCACAACGATATTTGCGGTAACTTCTCGGCCGAATATGGCGGCGGGTTGACGGTTTACGGCTACAGCCCCAATGGCTCTATCCACGACAACCGCATTTACTTCAATGCCTCTTATGACGAAGGCGGCGGTATCATGATCGCGGGCGAACTGCCGGCAGATCCCACCCTTCTGTCGCCAGGCTCCGGTCCAGTCGACATCTTTGGCAACCTGATTCAGGCCAACCTGGCCAACGATGACGGCGGCGGGGTGCGTTTCCTGATGGCTGGTAACTACCCGATGAATGTTTACAACAACATGATTGTAAACAACGTCTCCACGCACGAAGGCGGCGGTATCGGCCTCAATGACGCCCCGGACGTGCGGGTTTATAACAACACGATCATGAAGAACCTGACAACGGCAACGGCCGTTACCAGCAATGGCCAACCCGCTCCGGCCGGTCTCTCTACATCCCAAAACAGCGACATGCTGCAAGCAACCTTACCCGGCGGTTCACCCATCTTCAGCGACCCGCTGTTGTTCAACAACATCTTCTGGGATAACCGCGCCGGCACACGCGCCGGGGCTACCGTGGTTGGTTTGGGCCTGCCCGGTGACGCCTCGACCATCAATCATTGGGACCTGGGCACTGCGGATGGCACAGGGCTGCTCTCGCCCACAAACTCGGTGCTGCAAACCGGCTTTGGCGTCATCGCCAGCCCTACCAACGTCCTCGCCGATCCGATCGTCATCGCCACTTACGACACCTCGGTGACGTTCAATGTGTGGCGCAACAACCCGAACTTTGTCGGGGCCATTCTCGTGGCCGTGGATTTGCCGGCAAATCTGCTGGGCGACTACCACATTCCCCTGGCTTCACCGGCCAACGCTGCCGGCGCGGCTTCCAAGGGAGCAATCAATGCCCCAACTGTGGATATTGACGGCGACGGCCGTCCATCCGGAGCCGGTTTTGAGATTGGCGCCGATGAGATTGGACCTGGCACAGCCGCCCGCGCCGATGGGATCCTAAACGGGCACACACTCTCGTTCCCGACAACCGGGCTGCTCGACAACTTCAATCGCGGGGCAGGCGCTTCGACGCCGTTGGGCGTTAACTGGATGGGGGCTACCAACACCAACCAGTTCCGCATCAACAGCAATACGGTGCAAATGCAAACCGCCAGCGGCAGCATCTGGTGGCGAACACCCTTTGGCGCGAATCAAGAAGCTTACCTGACGCTCGTTGGGGTTGGCAGCAACACAAATATCACTCCACGGTGGCAGGGCTTGCTGCTGAAGTTTAATGGAACAGATCCCAACAGCCTCGATGCCAGCGCCATCAACGTGCTTTATCGCGCCTCAACAGGCGTCACGGTGCGCACAAAAGCGCCTGGCGGAGTCTGGGTGGACCAGATAACCCTGCCGATTGCTTACGCCACCGGCGATGTGATGGGCGCGCGCGCGCAGGCAGATGGGCTGGTATCGGTATACAAAAATGGCGTGCTGGTTGGTCTGATCAACATCGCTCAGGGAAGCAAGGCCTGGCCTGCCGACCTGGTCCAAGGCGGTGGTTGGATTGGCGCGACGAACAGCATGAGCAACGGCCGTTTCGATAACTTTAGCGGCGGGACAATGCCCTAACCAGGCGCATTCGTGCACAGCGGCCGGTGTCACAATCGGCCGCTGTGCACCAAGACGCCAAGGAGATATTAAATGAATCAAAAAACATCTTCCAACACACTCAATCGCCGCGATTTCCTCAAAATTGCCGGCAGCGCGGCATTTATCGCGGCCGGAGCCTCCGTCGCTCCCCAGGCCCTGCGCCGCGTGCTGCGCCCCGAGGCAGTTGCCGAAGCCCAAAGCCTGCCCTATGACCTGTATTATGCCGGTACAGATGGCTGGATTTCCCTGCCTACCTCACCGGCCATTCCGCCTTACCACCCGGACAATCTGGCCCCGGCGCCGTTCACAACGTACATTTTCGGCTTCCGCAACGTCTCCGGCCTTACGGATGCGCAAAAAAATGACCAGAAAAACAAGGCGCAACACAACGCCCCGCTTTTCTGGGTCAACCAATTCGACCCCAACAACCCGGTGGACTTCCGGATGCAGCTAACGAACCTGGGCCTGGCTTTACGGCCGGACCTGTTCGACGCCCATACAATTCACTGGCACGGCTTCCGCAACGTCATTCCCTTCTTTGATGGCGAGCCGTCCGGCTCCGTTTCTGTGCCCACCGGGCGCAACTTCACCTACATTTATCGCCCGCGCGAAGAAGGCACCTATATGTTCCACTGCCATGTGGAGGATGTAGAGCACGTGCACATGGGCATGACCGGTCTGGTTTTTGTGCGCCCGCTGCAAAATGGCAACACCACGCTTTACCCCAGCGGCAAATTTGCCTACAACGACGGCAATGGCACGACTGGTTATGATCGCGAATTCGCCATGTTCCTCAGCGAAGTCTGGGCGGAATCGCACTGGGCCGATGCGCACATCCAACTGCCGGAATGGAGCGATTACAAGGCTGACTTTGCGCTGTTAAACGGCCGTGTCTACCCCGACACCTTGGCCCCCAATTCACCCATCAACGCCGCGCAATCCGTCCATGCCCTCGCCGTGGAAACAGACGCGAACGGGGACCTGGTCCCCAACCCAGGCTACGAGCATCTGCAATACCAACCGCACTCCTCCCTAATAACTTGCCAGCCCGGCGAACGTGTTCTCCTGCGCTTTGCCAATCTGGGCTTCAAGGAATCGGCCATCACGCTGGCAGGCATTCAAATGCGGGTCATCGGCCGCGACGCCACGCTGCTGCGCGGGCGCGACGGAACCCCCACCAGCTACGAAACCGACACCATCGCCATCAGCGCCGGCGAAAGTTACGATGTCGTGTTCACGGCCCCACCCTTTTCCGGGGGGTCAGGCTCAAGCGGATTGGGTTACGACTCCTATTTGCTTTACAACCGGGCCTATACCCGCTCGAACAATCTGGCCGCCGGTGGTTTTGGCGGGCAAACAACCGAAGTCCACGTTTACCCCAGCGGCGCTTTAAATGCGCAGCAGTACCCGAATGATTGGGGTATCTAGACCAATCCATTCTCTCATGATAAGGAGCGATAACATGCGTAAATCTAATTTTAAGTGGCTGGGATTGGGATTGGTTCTGGTAATTGGTCTGGTACTCTTCTCGACCGCCCGGACCGCCAAACCCCAAAAAGTGGAGGCTCAGGCAACAACTGCGCCTGCAACAGGAATTGTTTGTACCTCCGGGACTGGTCCTAACCCGATCTTTACTCTAACCGCCCACTCTGGGTACATCAATTTGCCCGACGGCAACACCATGTTCATGTGGGGCTACTCGGAAGGCAGTAATCCGTTCCAGCATCCGGGGCCGGTTTTATGTGTCAATGAAGGCGACACGGTCACCATCATCTTGCAAAACGAACTGGCGGAAGCTGTCTCGATCATGTTTCCCGGCCAGGAGAATGTATTGGCCAACGGCAGCCAGGCTCAACCGCAGTTTGACGGCGGGGGGAACCTGACTTCGCTGACCAATGTGGCAGACGCCAATGGCGGCAGTGTTACCTACAGTTTCGTGGCTTCCAACCCGGGCACTTACCTGTATGAAAGTGGAACGAACCCGCGCAAACAAGTGAGCCTGGGACTTTTTGGGGCGTTGATTGTACGGCCGTCACTGGGCGAACATTACGCCTATAACCGGTCCGACAGCCAGTTTACGCCGGGAGAGGAATTCCTGGTGCTGCTGTCGGAGATCGACCCTTACCAGCATCAGGCGGCCGAAAACGGAGAACCGTACAACCTGGATAATTACAAAGCGCGTTATTGGCTGATCAACGGCCGTGGCTTCCCGGACAGCATCGCCGACAATTTTGCCAGCTGGCTGCCCTCACAGCCTTACGGCGCTCTGGCCCGCATCCATGAATTCAACGACACATTGCCGCCCTCCGATCCCAATTATCACCCACTCCCAGGCATGATCCGCTACCTCAACGTGGGAACCGAAGATTATCCGTTCCATCCGCATGGCAACAACGGGCTGGTCATTGGCCGCGACGGCCGTGCCCTGGAAGGCCCAGCCGGTGAAGACCTCTCCTTCGAGAAGTTCGACATCAACATCGGCCCCGGCCAGACATGGGACGTCATCTTCAAATGGTACGACGCCGAGCACTACAACGAAACAACCAACCCCGTTCCTGTGACTATCCCGGATTTGGCCAACATGATCTACGGTCAGTTCTACAGCGGGAGTCCTTACCTGGGAACGGCCGGTACGCTGCCGGTCGGTGGTGAAGGGCTAAACCAGTGCGGCGAGTATTACATCATCTCCCACAACCATGCCCTGTACCAGATTACCTCCTGGGGCGTCACCATGACCGGGCCAATTACCTACCTGCGTATTGATCCGCCGGTGCCCAATAATTGTCCATAACAAAGGGCCAAGGAAAATAACATGCAAACGAAGAAACAATTCACAAGTTTGGTAAGAATAGGTTCGCGGCTGATCATCCTCGCCGCCATGCTCGTCATGGCGCTGCTGAACAGTGTATCGCCAGCGGCAGCCATGCCCGCCGCTTTGCCCCGCGTTGGTTCTGTCGTTGTGGCAGCCCAATCTGGCACGCTGACCGCCGGCACGGCCGGTTCTGTCACGTACCTTGTCACCGTCACCCGAGCGACCAACCAGACACTTACGGCGGACCTGAGCGTCACCACCGGATTACCGGCGGGTGTCACTGCCTCGTTCTCGCCAGGTACCCTTAACTGGAATGCGGGCGGAGCAACCCGGACCTCAACATTGACGCTCAGCACAACAACGGCCGTGCCCGCTGGCGCCAGCAACTTCACCGTCCGCGCCTTGCGCACAAATGGCGGCGGCGGCGCAGACGATGCCACCGGTTCCGGTACGTTAACTGTGCTGCCGCAGCCGGTCAGCCAGACCATCACCTTCGATCCGTTGGCCGGCAAAATGTTTGGCGACCCGGATTTCACCGTCAGCGCCACAGCCTCCTCCGGTTTACCGGTGAGCTTTGCCGCCGGCGGCGACTGTACCGTCGCTGGCGATCTGGTACACCTGACAGCGGCCGGTTCTTGCACCATAACCGCCTCGCAGCCCGGCGGCGCTGGCTTCCTGCCCGCGCCCGACGTGGCCCAAAGTTTTGCCATTGCTGTGGGCGATCAAACAATTTCCTTTAGCCCATTGGCCGACAAGATCATCTACGACGCAGACTTTACCGTCAACGCTGTCGCCAGCTCCGGACTGCCGGTAACTTTCGCCGCCGCTGGCGAATGTACGGTCGCCGGAAACCTCGTTCACCTCACGGGTGTGGCTGGCTCCTGCGCCATCACCGCTTCACAGCCTGGCGATGCGAACTACAATCCCGCCACGGATGTTACCCAGACGTTTGCGGTTGTCGCGGTCAGTGGCATCGACCTGTACGCCGTAAGCGGCAGCACCACACTCCCCGATGGCAACATCGTTACCGTGTGGGGATATAACAGCGTCGCTGCGCCGGTGAGCCAACCCGGCGGTCCAACGCTGATCGTTAACGAAGGCGATACCGTTGCGGTCATCTTGCACAATCAGCTGGCAGAAAACAGCGCGATCTTGTTCCAGGGCCAGGAAATGGTTCCGGACACAACCGGCGCGGCTCCCGGTGGAGCGAAGTTCTACGTGTTCACTGCCAGCCGTCCGGGCACCTATCTGTACGAAGCAGGTCTGGTACAAAATGGGCAGCATCAGGTGGCTATGGGACTTTACGGCGCGTTGATCGTCCGTCCGGCAGCCACCGGGCAAGCTTACAACGACCCGGCCACCGCCTATGACGACGAAGCTGTGCTGCTCCTGAGCGAGATTGACCCCGCGCTCAATGCCAGCGCCGATCCGGCTGCATTCGATATGCGCAACTTTGCTCCGCGCTACTTCTTGATTAACGGCAAAGCATATCCCAACACGGACTCGATCCCGACAGTAGCCGGAAACCGCGTACTGCTGCGTTATCTCAATGCGGGTATGCAGTTCCATTCAATGTCCCTCATGGGCATGCACCAAACGGTGATTGCCAATGATGGCAGCGCGCTGGCTTACCCCCACAAAATGGTGGCAGAAACCTTTGCCCCCGGCCAAACCATCGACGCCATCGCTGTTATCCCCGCAACCACGCAATCTGGCAGCCAATTTGCCCTGTATGATGCCAATCTGCTGCTGCATAACAGCAGCGCGGCCAATTTTGGCGGCATGATGACCTTCCTGGCGGCCGGAACGCCGCCGCCGCCCGGCACAGACACAGCCGGTCCGGCAACCAGCGCGCCTTCGGCAGCGCCGAATCCCACAAATGGGCTGGTGGATGTGGCCTTAAACGCGACGGTGAGTGATGTGAACACAGGCGGCTCGCCGGTGAATGCCGCCGAGTACTTCATCGACGTGATCGGCGCCTCTGGCACCGGAACGGCTATGAGCGGCGCATTTGGTTCAGCGGTAACGGCAGTTTCCGGCACTATCCCTGCCACGCTTTTAGACACGCTGCAAAGTGGTTTCCATACCATCTATATCCACGGACAAGACAGCGTGGGCAACTGGGGACCATTCGGGTTTAGAGTTCTCAATCTGGATAAAACCGGTCCGGCGACGACAGGCATCGTGATAACGCCCGACCACACCAATGGCACAGTAAAAGTAGCCCTCCATGCCACGGGCGACGACACCGGCTTCCGGGGCGGGGCAAACATCGCGGCGGCAGAATACACAATTGACAACGGAACGGCCGTGCCAATGGCTGTGAACATCGCCGCGCCCATCGCCAGTCTGGACGCCTCCATCGAGGCGGCCACAATCGACGGGTTATCCGAAGGAGTGCATATTATCGCCGTGCGCGCCCAAGACTCCCAGGGCAATTGGGGCGCTCCGAGTACGATCAATTTGTTTGTAGACAAAACCGGACCTTTGACCACCATCGTCTCTGCTGCGCCCAATCCCAGCAACGGACAGATTGGCATTAATGGCACCTCGCCGGCCGTGCGGGTAACAGCGAGCATGGAAGACGTGATGTCGAATATCGGCGGCGCGGAAGGTTTCATCGACTCAATCGGCGCAGACGGCGCCGGCTTCGTCTTCAGCGCCAGCGATGGGTCGCTCAACAGCCAGTCCGAAACCGTCTTTGCCGACATCCCGCTGACTACAATCAACCAACTCAGCGAAGGCAGCCACACCATCTACGTCCACAGCAAAGATGTGGCCGGCAACTGGGGTGGACCCTGGTCGACGATTCTGGTCATCGACAAAACCGCGCCCATAATTTCCAGCATTGCCACCGCTGACCCCAACCCGACCAATGCGACAACCGTTCACTTCCTGGTCACTTTTTCCGAAAGCGTGAATGGCGTGGCCGCTGGCAACTTTACCCTGGTTCCCGGCGGCGGCCTGACCGGCGCAGCCATTACTTCGGTGTCCGGCAGCGGCGACACCTGGATAGTGACCGCAACCGCAGGTTCCGGCGGCACATTGGGACTGAACCTGACTTCCGCGGCCGGTATCAGAGATGCGGCTGGTAACGCCTTATCCGCGACCGGACTGCCGTTTGTGGGCCAGGTTTACACCGTTTTGTCAACGGAACAACTGTACTTTTCCACCTTCGGCAACACCAATCCCCCAGGCATTGGCGGCACGCCCGATGACGCCGATATCTACAGCTGGAATGGCGCAGCCTACAACCTGGTCCTCAATGCCTCTGGCGCTGGCGGTCTGGGACTGCCAACCGGAGCCAACGTAGATGGCTTCGACTGGGTAGACGCGAATCACTTCTACATGTCCTTCACCGGCCAGGTAGCCATCCCCGGAATTGGCAATGTCCAGGATGAGGATGTTGTGTACTACAACACCGGCGTCTGGTCGTTGTTCTTTGACGGCAGCGTCAACGGAGTTGGCGGCACGGACCTGGATGCCATTCACATTGTGGGCAGCGCGCTCTACTTCTCCACAGACAACACGCTTGTGCCTCCCGGCGCTGGCGGCGTCGGCGACAACGCCGACATCTACCGTTGGAATGGCGGAAACTCCTATACGCGCATGATCGACGCCTCGGCCGTTGGCTGGTCTACGGCTAACGTGGATGGCCTGGTGTGGATCGACGCGAATCATGTCTACCTGTCTTACAGCACGGATACGGCCGTTTCCGGCCTTGGGGCTGTCCAGGATGAAGATGTGATCTACTACAGCGTGGGCAGTTGGTCTGTCTACTTTGATGGCACGGCGCATGGCCTGACGAGCGGTAACCTGGATATCGACGCCTTCGACATCCCCCAAACCGGAGCCGCACCACAAAAAGGGACCAATTCTCGTCGGTAGGTTGGTGGTCTGCTTAAGCTTACTTTTAGGCTGCGGCTATTCAGATACCCTTCACACCGGAGGCCTTGAGTTAACAAGGCCTCCGGTCTCATCATTTATCGCTTCAGCACAATCAATTCATGAACAGGTTCGGTAGAGAGAACGCTTCACGTCGAAGACGTCGCTCAGAATGGCAGGTCAGTGAAATATGGACGAGAAAACGATCAGTTTAAAAACACCGGCAGCAAATCCAAGCCGCACCGTGCTGCTCATGGCGTTATTGGCGGGCCTATTGGTGGTGATTGGTTTTCTGGTTAGCCGGGCAATTCAGCCGCCGGGCGCGGCTTCATCTGGCAGCGACTACATCTCGGCGCAAACATTGGCCGATGAGTATGGCGTGCGGGTTAACCTGATCGCCGTCACGGCTGCCGGTGGGCTGGTGGATTTTCGGTTAAAGATTCTGGATGCGGAAAAGGCGAAGCTGCTGTTTCAGGATAGCGGCGATGCGCCCAGGCTGCTTATCGGAGATGGCGCGGCCGTTTTGACTGCGCCTGAAGACAGTTCATCACAGTTACTCGGCAGTTTGGAAGATGATGGCAATATCTTTCTCACGTTTCCGAACGTAGGGAACGTGACACAGCCAGGGATGTCGGCGATTGTAGCGTTCGGCGAAATTCGTCTGGAACCGATCGCGATCAAGTAGCCGACGGTTCACGTCGCTCAGACATGGGCGGCTGAGAAGTTTATATCATGCAAAAATTGATTATCGGCATCGCCTTAATTATTTTAACGATCACTCTGTTTAGCAGCGCGGCGGCGGAAAACGGGGAGGGTTTAGCGATCTTACGGCCGTCTCCCTCCCCATCCTTCACCAACGCAGCCAGCAAAATCGATCCTCAGGTCGCCGCGCGGCTGGCTGCCCTCAAGCGCGATGACATGATGACGGTTATCGTCACCTTGGGCGAACAGGCAGACACCCGCAGCATCCCCACCGGCAATCGAGCCGCTCAGCAGCAAGCGGTGGTTCGCGCGCTGCAAGCGAAGGCCAACGCCAGCCAAAGGCGAATTGTGGCCCTCTTGAATGCGCGCAGCGCTCAAGGGAGCGTGCGCCATTTTGATTCATTTTGGGTTTTCAACGGCCTGTCGGTGACAGCCACGGCCGGGGTTATTCACGAGTTGGCTAACCGCTGGGATGTGGCGTCCATTACGCCAGATGAGATAACGCTCGTGCCGGTTTCTAATCCCGCCTTGCAATCGCCTGAAGACAACCTGACTGTTGTTAATGCCCCGGCGCTTCTGAACCTGGGCTTTGCCGGCCAGGGTGTGGTGGTCGCCAGCATGGATTCCGGCGTGGATGGCACGCACCCCGATCTGGCGGCAAGCTGGCGCGGCGGTAATAACAGCTGGTTTGATCCCTACAACCAGCATCCCACCACGCCCACCGACGTGAGCGGGCATGGAACCTGGACAATGGGCGTGATGGTCGGCGGCGACAGCGGCGGGACGCTGATCGGCATGGCGCCACAAGCGCAGTGGATCGCCGTGAAGATTTTTAATGATGCGGGCACGGCAACGGCAACGGCCGTTCATCAGGGCTTCCAGTGGCTTCTGGACCCGGACGGCAATCCTGCCACGGCCGACGCGCCGCAGGTTGTCAACAATTCGTGGGCTTTCGGCGCGCCTGGCTGCAACCTGGAATTCCAACTTGATCTACAGGCGCTGGCGGCGATGGGCATTCTGCCGGTGTTTGCCGCCGGTAATTTTGGGCCGAACACAGCCAGCACCAGCCCGGCAAACTACCCTGAAGCCTTCGCGGTCGGCGCGGTCAACAATGCAGACCAGATTTACGCCTACAGCAGTCGCGGCCCTTCCAACTGCGGTGAAGCGGACACCATCTATCCAGAACTGGCGGCCCCAGGGGTGAATATCAAGACCGCCGATTTGTTTGGGCTGTATTATCAGGCGACGGGCACATCGCTGGCCGCGCCGCATGTTTCCGGCGCGCTGGCCTTGCTGCTAAGCGCTTTCCCCGGACTGACGGCCGAACAGCAAAAATTGGCGCTCTTGCAAACGGCCGTCGACCTCGGCGCGCCTGGGCCGGATAATGATTTTGGGTACGGCCGTCTGGATGTGCTGGCCGCTTACCAACTGCTGGCCAGCGGCGGCATTCCTACGCCTACGCCGTTACCGCCAACCGCCACACCTTCCCCCACCCCGTCATCTACTCCCACAGCTACGCCGCTGCCGCCAACCCCCACGCCAACAGCTACGGCCGTATCCACGGATCTGATTTTTAGCGATGGGTTTGAGACGGGTGATTTTTCGCAGTGGACGGCCGTAGTGGACAATGAAAAAGATCTTTCCGTAACGACTGCGGCGGCGCAAATTGGCAGCTACGGGTTCGCCGCGTTGATTGATAACCGGACACCCATGTACCTGCGCGATGACTCGCCGCGCGGCGAACGCCATTACCGGGCGCAGTTCTACTTCGATCCCAACAGCATCCGCATGGGTTCGGGCAACACTCACCGCATTTTTGCGGCGCGCAGCAGCAGCGCCGACATTATAGTTCTGGACTTCCGCTATACCGGCAGCGCCTACCAAATTCAAGCCGGGGCGCGCACAGACAAGGGCAAATACACGACCACAGATTGGCACACCATCAACGATGCCCCGCAGATCATAGAGGTGGATTGGCAGGCGGCTACCGGAGCCGGAGCTAACAATGGCTATCTGTCCTTGTGGCTCGACAATACGGCGCGGCAAACCATCCGCAGCCTCGACAACGACACCACCCGCATTGAGGAAGCACGTCTGGGTCCGCTGGGCGGCATTGATAACCTGACTTTAGGCGTCGAATTATTTGACGATTTTGTTTCGCAGCGTACAAGTCCCAGCGGTCAATAAACTGGGCAAACCACGCAAGAGGACATCTGCATGAACGGAATTTTGACACGAACACAACTCAACCGGCCGGGCCGCTTGACCCGCATCACCCTGCTGCTTTCTCTGGTCCTTTTGTTGGCGGCCTGGTTTCTAATGCCAAAACAGGCGCCGCCGGTTGTCCAGCAAGATCAGGCCAGCGTTGAAGCCGCCATCGAGGACCAATACGGCATTCATATCACCATGCTGGCGCTCACGGCCGGCGGCGGAGTTGTTGATTTCCGCTTTCAGGTTGTCGATCCTGAAAAAGCCACCAATTACATGCACGGCCCCTACGAAGACCTGCCGGTTTTGATCGTGCAAGAAAATGGCACGCGAATCGATCCCCGGCCGCATACCCATCATGTAGATTACGAATTTGGCCGCACCTATTACCACTTCTATCGGAATCCAGGCGGTGTTGTTCAGCAAGGAACCTTGGTGACCGTTTTGTTGGGGGATCTGAGCCTGAAAAACATCGTCGTCCGCTAAAAGAACTACTGCCTGGCGAAGCGGTTTTGTTTATAATGCTACCTATCGACATTTTCCCTCAAGCGAGAAAATATCCATTTTCATCCGCCAAGTGGTGCAAGACACAGCGAATGTCCGTTGCAGAAAGCCGTTCTCACCAATTTAACAGAGTGCTCATTGCGAGTGATGAAGGCCTGATGGGCGCCGGATTGCAGCGACTGCTTTCGGAAGAACCTTCCCTGGTGGTGATGAATTGCCATCTAGAAAGCGAGGCTTCTTTGATTTCCGCAATCCGGCGCTTTCTGCCAGACATTGTTGTTCTGGTGTCAACGGAGGCGGTAAGCCCGACCAGAATGCTCGACTTGTTGCCGGATTACGGCCGTTTACGTATCATCCTGGTCAGCCTGACAAGCAACACCACCGAGGTGTACGACAGGCAACAAATCCAGGTCGAGAATGAGAGCGCTTTTCTCGACCAGATCATCATCAAATAAACGACTGCCCGCCAGGCGCATACCCTGCCTCCATCAGAAATGTTCGACAAAACTTTATGAACTTACCGCACCGTCATAACCGTTTCAGCCAAATTGGCTGGGCTATCGTGTTGGTTTTGATCTGGGGCGTGCTGACGGTGAATCGTGCGGCTGCTCATGCCTACCTGGTTCGCTCAGACCCACCGGCGAACACCATTCTGGACGCCGCCCCGGCCACCATGCGCCTCTGGTTCAGCGAATCTATCACCGCAGAATTTAGCAGCGCGACACTCTTAGACACAGAAGGCCAATCCGTGGAGTTGGCCTTGTCCATCGACGACACAGACCATACGCAACTGATCGTGCCATTACCCGACCTGGAAGCGGGCGTCTACAGCTTGCGCTGGGCGGTCCATTCGGCCGCAGATGGGCACATCACCCAGGGGCTGGTGGTGTTTGGCGTCGGGCAAGGGGCTGATTTGGGCACTGCCACGGCCGTTGCGCCGGAAACGGCCGTATCCTGGCCAGAAATCCTCCTGCGCTGGCTTACCTTTACCCTTTACGCCGGTTTAATCGGCGCTTTTGCCATCACTTACCTGGTGCTCGACCCGGCCTCGCAGCCCGCAGATATTGCCCGCGTGCAGCAAGCGGCGCAAAAACGGATGCTCCGGTTGGCGTGGTGGTGTAGTGTACTCGGCATACTGGTCGGCTTCGTTTGGGCCGGCTGGCAAGCTGTTTCGCTGACCGGCAGCAGCCCAGGCATATCGGAGGTTACGGCCGTTGCCTGGCAATGGCTCACCCAAACACGACTGGGCTATTTTTGGTGGGCGCGGCAGACCATCCTCCTTGTTCTCGCCTTGCTTTTGGCAGCGCTGGCCCGCCGTCTGGCCGAAAACGCAAAACCGGCCGGATTGATCCGCCCGACCGGACTCATGCTGCTCATCCTGTTGGTTATCCAATCGTCAACCAGCCATGCGGCCGCCCTCACGCCGCACACCATCCTGGCCGTCGCCCTGGATACGCTCCATGTATTGGCCGCCAGTTTTTGGGTGGGCGGGTTGATGGCCCTGGTTATCGGGCTGCTGCCTCTGGTTCGCCATAGAACCGATTTCACAGCGCTGGTAGAAGCGGGATGGCGACCATTTGGCCGGTGGGCAGCTCTCAGCGTGGGCGTTCTCGTGGCCACCGGAATCTACAGCGCCGGGCGCGAAATCAGCTCCGCCAATGCCCTGGTGACAACGTTCTACGGCCAGACTTTGCTCCTGAAGATCAGCCTGATGCTGGTTGTGGGCCTGATCGGGGCGACAAACGCCGCCACGCTGCACCCCCGTCTGGCAAAAATTGCGGCGCGCGGGCTGCGCCGGCCGGAAGGCTGGACGCCCATTTCACCCCACCGGCTGCCGGTCCTGTTTGTTGCGGAAGTGTGCGTCGGGCTGATGGTTTTATTGCTGGTCGGCGTCTTAACGGCCGCCCCCACAGCACGCGGCTCCACCTCAACCATCACCGCCGGCGCTTCCTCTGACCTGAGCCAGACGGTGGACGACATGATCATCAAGTTTTCCGCCAACCCCAATCAGGCCGGGCAGAATCTTTTTACGGTGCGCGCGGTAAGCTTGCGACGGCCGCCGCCGGCGGAAATTTTGCGCGTCATCCTGCGTTTCACCTATCTCGATGAGGACTTTGGTCTGGTTTCAGCCGACATGGCGCAGATCGAACCGGACCTCTACGTGCTCAGCGGCAACCAGCTTTATGTAGCCGGCGCGTGGCAAATTGATGTGGTGGTGAGGCGGCAGGGTATAGAAGACAGCGTGGCCCGTTTTAATTGGATCGTGCCGTCGAGCCAGGCGCAGAGCGATGCGCCGCCGGTTGTTTCGGATACGCCGTGGGAAGGCTGGCTAACCGGCGTGGCGGCGGTTTTGTTGCTGGGACTGGTGGTGGGCACGGCCGTTTTGTGGCGCGCCAGCCACGTACCCCAACAATCCTCGGATTTAACGCCGCCATCATGAACCCCACGCTTCTCCTGGTCCGGCATTCGGCCGTGGCTGTAGACCCGGAAAAACCGGCCGCCGCCTGGCCGCTGTCGGCCGACGGCCGTGCCCGCGCCCAAATATTCGCCCAAAGCCTCAATTCTCTGCCCACGACCATCACCCGCGTCATCACCAGCCAGGAACCGAAAGCGGTGGAAACCGGCACGATTATGGCCGCTTATTGGGGCGTGCCCAGCCACGCCGCGCCCAATTTGCACGAGCACGATCGAACGGGGATGCCTTATCTGGCGGATCAGGCGGCATTTGCAACGGCCGTTGCCCAATTTTTCGCGCAGCCGGGCACGTTGGTATGGGGAAATGAAGCGGCCGTAACCGCGGGTAATCGCCTGGAAACGGCCGTGCGCCAGCAGCTCGCCGCCCACCCTCAGGATACCCTGGCCATTGTCACCCACGGCACAGTTCTCAGCCTGCTAATCACACGCCACAACCCTCACCTCCAGACTCTCCCATTTTGGCAGGCGCTTACGCTCCCGGCCGCGTTTCTCCTGAATCTACCCGATATGACCCTCACAACTTCGTTTCTCTATCCCCCCAACCGCTAACAGTCGCCCCGTAAACGGGGCTTTTTCATTTTTTAGCCGGTTTCAACCGGCGCTGTTGCACAGACGGGGCGTTTACGCCTCGACGAAACCTTCCAAGGCATTTTAACTGCGCGAGTATGCGATTGCCCTGGCGCAATAGCGCCGCGCGCCCTGTCAAATCAGGCGTGCATTGGTATAATAAAGTCTAAAGTCGCCCCTGAACTGGTTTGGAGCGGCTCTATCGAACGTTCAAACCCCACAAATTTCCCTTAAATCTAGGAGGTTCATATGTCAGAAGAACGTATCAAGGTAACTTATTCAACCCTTTCCAGCCCCAATCCCCGTCTGCACCAGTTGTATGATGAGGCCGTGGAACGCGCCAAAGCCAATTTCGGTAAAAATTACCCCCTCTTCATCAACGGGGAAGAACGCTTTGCCGAAAAAACATTCGCCAAACACAGCCCGATCAACCTCGATTGGGTGATGGGGCACTTCCAATATGGAACAGAACAAGATGTCGATGACGCCATCGCCGCCGCACGCGCCGCCTTCCCCAAATGGAGCGGCATGCCCTGGCAAGAGCGCATCGCCATTATGCGCAAAGCCGCAGATTTGATCAGCGACCGGCTGTTCGATATGGGCGCGAATATGAGCCTGGAGATCGGCAAGAACCGCCTGGAAGCGCTTGGCGACGTTGAAGAAACGGCCGATCTCATCCGCTACAACTGCGACGCCATCGAAAAGAACAACAATTTCGCCTTTGACCTGTTGGCCGAAAGCGATAAACACCACAACCGCAGCGTGCTGAAGCCTTATGGCGTGTGGGTAGTGATTTCGCCCTTCAACTTCCCCGGCGCGCTGGCTGGCGGCCCGGCCGGCGCAGCGCTCATAGCCGGCAACACCGTCGTGCTGAAACCGGCCACCGACACCCCCCTCACGTCCTGGTTCCTCACTGAATGTTTCCGTGATGCCGGCGTGCCGGCCGGAGCCTTCAACTTTATCACCGGCAGCGGCCGGGTGGTTGGCGAGCGTTTGGTAACCCATCCGGGCGTGGATGGCATCACCTTCACCGGCAGCTATGACGTGGGCATGCATATTTTGCGTACCTTTGCCCAGGGGCAATACCCGCGTCCGGTTATCGCCGAAATGGGCGGCAAAAATCCAACCATCATCACCAACAAGGCGGATCTGGACAAAGCGGCGATGGGCGTGATGCGCTCGGCGTTTGGCCTGCAAGGCCAGAAATGTTCTGCTTGCTCCCGCGTCTACGTTCATGCGGATGTAAAAGACGCCTTTATGGAAAAATTGCTGGCCCTTACCAAAGAAATTCATGTCGGGGACCCAACCCAGAAGGAAAATTGGATGGGACCGGTGGCCAACAAAGGCGCGTTTGAAGACTACAAGAAATTTGTGGCCGATTTGCGGCAAGATGGCGAAATCGTTTTTGGCGGCGAAGTACTGGCCGGAAATGGCTATTTTGCCGCGCCCACCATTGTGGATAACCTTCCGCACGATCATTACCTGTGGAAGCAAGAAATGTTCCTGCCTATTGTCACAGTACATGCCTTTACAGACCTGGACGATGCAATGGCCAAAGCCAATGACGTGGAATATGGCTTGACGGCCGGTTTCTTCAGCGAAGACGATGCGGAAATTCAGTGGTGGCTGGACAATATCCAGGCTGGCGTGTTGTATGTGAACCGCGCGTCGGGCGCGACGACCGGGGCCTGGCCTGGTTACCAATCGTTTGGTGGTTGGAAAGGCAGCGGCTCGACCGGTAAAGCTGCGGGCAGCTTCTACTATATCCAGCAGTACATGCACGAACAGAGTCAAACCATCATCGAATAAAGACGAATTCTAGAAGGTAGACCTGACAGGTTTTCCACAACCTGTCAGGTCTTGGCCTTCAGGAAAACCTACATGACGAATAAAGTCATCTCTATGAAGGAAGCGGTAAGCCAGTATGTGCAAGATGGCGACATGGTGGCGATTGAAGGGTTTACGGCTTTCATTTGTTTTGCGGCCGCGCACGAGATTATTCGGCAGGCAAAACAAGACCTGACACTGGTGAGGATGACGCCGGACCTGGTGTATGACCAGATGATTGCGGCCGGCGTGGCTAAGAAGCTCATTTTTAGTTACCTGGGCAATCCGGGCGTTGGCAGTTTGTATTGTGTGCGGCGGGCGGTGGAGAAGGGAATTCCACGGCCGTTAGAACTCGAAGAGTATTCGCATTTTGGCATGGTTGGGCGGTATATCGCCGGGGCCAGCAAACTCCCCTTTTTCCCGCTGCGCAGTTATACAGGCAGCGATATGCCCGCCGTCAACCCACAGATCCGGTTTGTAGACAGCCCGTATGGCGACGGTCCGATTGCTGTGGTTCCGCCGCTGAATCCTGACGTGGCCTTTTTGCACGCGCAGCGCGCCGATGCGGAGGGCAATACCCACATTTGGGGCCTGCTGGGAATGCAAAAAGAGGTCGCTTTTGCCGCCAAAAAAGTGGTGATTGTGGTGGAAGAAGTGGTGGACGCCGAGGTGATTGCGCGCGACCCGAACCGCACGTTGATTCCTGGGCTGGTTGTGGATGCCGTGGTCCATGAGCCATATGGGGCGCATCCGAGTTATGTGCAGGGGTATTATGACCGGGATAATGCGTTTTATTTAGATTGGGCCGAGAGTTCCGGCGACCAGGAAAAGACTGAGGCCTGGCTGCAGCAGTGGGTGTATGGCGTGCCGGACAGGGAAGCGTATCTGGCCCGGTTGGGTCAGGCGCGGTTGGCGGGTCTGGCGCCCGGGGAATTATTTGCTGAGCCGGTGAATTACGGCCGTTATCAATAAACATGCACAACGAAACTGACGAACTCAATCGGTGAGAGAGGAAAAGCAGGCAGACGGCCGTTGGGTAACGGCCGTCTGTTCTTTTTATCATCGCTCGCATACGAGGGATACCGATGGAAATAGCAGTTATTGGTCTGATAGATAATGCGGCTTTGTTGATGGCCATCGCCCTCTTCTATGACATACTGCTCCAAAAGCCGCCCGCTCAATTAACCAACAAATCTCGGCCAGCCCTGCTAACAGGGCTGGGCCTCGGTTTCATCGGCATCCTCCTGATGCTGAATCCCTGGCGTTTCCAGTCCGGCATTTTTTTTGACGCCCGCTCTATTCTGATCAGCCTGACCGGATTGTATTTTGGTCTTATTCCCGGCGTTGTCACCGCGTTAATCACCAGTTTGTTCCGCTATTACCAGGGCAGCGCAGGCTATTTAACAGGCATCCTCGTTATCTGGGTATCGCTCGGCATTGGTCTGGCATGGCGTCGTTGGCGGCCGTCGGGCTGGCGCTGGCCGGAATTGTATCTATTTGGGCTACTGGTTCATCTTTTTGCGCTGGCATTGATGCTGACGCTCCCTGGTGAAAGGGCAATCGCCGTGTTACGCGTCGTATCGCTGCCAATTTTAATCGTTTACCCGGTGGGCACTGTGCTGCTCGGCATGCTGCTAAACCGGCAGCAAGCCCGGTATGAGGAGATACAAGCAACCATCGCTCAGGCCGACCAACTGCGCCAGGTTGTGCAAAATATGCCGGTGATGCTGGATGCCTTCGACGCCAACGGGGCGATTGTGGCCTGGAACAAAGAGTGCGAGACTGTAACTGGATATTCAGCCGATGAGATTGTCAATAATCCGACAGCACTGAACCTGTTGTACCCCGATAACCAGATTCGCCAGCTGCTGAACGATGCCATTTCCAAAAATTTGACGGATATTCGCGATCAGGAGTGGGTTTTAACGTGCAAAGACGGCCGTCAGAAAACCATCTCCTGGTCCAGCATCAGCCGGGAATTTCCCATTCCCGGTTGGACAACCTGGGCAGTTGGCGTTGATGTGACTGGCAGAGTGCAGGCGCATCAGGCATTGCAGCAAAGCGAAGAGCATCTACGGCTGGCGCTTGATGCGCTGCAAAAATTAAACGCCGAACTGGAAAGGCGTGTGCGGCAGCGCACCATCGAGCTGGAGGCGGCCAATCATGCATTGGAATCTTTCACTTATTCGGTATCCCATGATCTGAAAGCACCGCTGCGGGGTATTGAGGGCTATAGCAAATTAATAGCGGAGGATTATGGGGCTGTGTTAGACGAGAACGGCCGTTTCTTTCTGCGCAATATCCTCCAGGCCACCCGGCAAATGAACCAGCTCATTGACGACTTGTTGGCGTTTTCGCATTTAGAGCGGGAAACATCGCTGACGGCCGTTATCAACCCACGCATCTTAATTGCCAACTTGCTCGCAGAAAGAAAAATCGAATTAGACACCCGGCATATTGGCGTAACAATGCGGGTGGTGGAAACGGCCGTGTCCGTAGATCCCAATGGCCTCATCCTCATCATGCGCAACCTGCTCGACAATGCCCTCAAGTTCACCAGCAAAACGCCAAACCCCACCATCACAATCAACGGCGAACCCACTCCTCGCGGATATACATTTTCCATTCAGGACAACGGCATTGGCTTCGATATGCGGTTTCACGACCGCATCTTTGATATTTTCCAACGGCTCCATCTGCCTGAAGAATATCCCGGAACCGGCATCGGACTGGCCATTGTCCATAAAGCGGTTGTTCGTTTAGGTGGTAAAATATGGGCCGAGAGCGCGCCTGGGCGCGGGGCAACCTTTTATTTAGAGCTTCCCAGCCATCCACCGGCAGAAGAACCGCCCAATCAGGCAATGACCGCCAGGCAGATAGACGCGAATTCATCATAGTCGAAACCCGATTTTTATCATTAGAGAGCGCCATGCAAGTTTTATACGTAGAAGACAATATCCTCGATTCCGACCTGGCAGCCCGCGAATTGACCAGACAGCCAGGCCAATTTTCTCTAACGACCGCCCGCACCATACAGGAAGCGCGCGCCATTTTGCAAAAAGCCCAGCAGTTCGATCTTGTTTTGGTAGATTTGCATCTACCCGATGGCAATGGGTTGGAATTGTTAACCGAAATTCGCGGCACAGAAATGCCAACGGCCGTTGTCATCCTCACCAGCTCAGGCGACGAAGATTCGGCCGTAGCCGCGCTCAAAGCCGGCGCCAACGATTACATTATCAAACGGGACAACTACATATCCCGCCTGCCCGAAGTATTGACCAATGCGCTTGCCCGCTTCCATGCCGAAATTGACCGCAAAAACCGCCCCCTCCGCGTCCTCTATGTGGAACACAACAGCGCCGACAGCCAACTGGCCCAAATTCACCTCCACCGATATGCCCCGCACATTTTGCTCGATGTTCTTCCCAGCGCGGCGGCCGCTCTGCAGCAGCTGCCGTTATCGCCATTGGAGCCTTGCCCCTGGGACGTCTTGCTGCTCGATTACCGCCTGCCCGGACTGAACGCGCTAGACGTCCTAAAAATTATTCATGATGAACGGTTTTTAGATTTGCCCATCATCCTCATCACCGGACAGGGCAATGAGGCCGTTGCTACCCAGGCCCTGCGGCTGGGAGCAGTGGATTATCTGGTCAAACAACCGGGCTATTTGTTCCAGCTGCCATCTGCTTTAGAAAACGCCTACCACCGCGCCCGCCTAATCCACGAGCAGGATGCGCTGCGCGAAAGCGAAGCGCGCTTTCGGCGGCTGGCGGAAAACGCGCAAGACATCATCTTCCGGTTTATCGTCAAGCCGACAGCCCATTTCGAATATGTCAGCCCGTCGGCGCTAAAAATTACCGGCTACGCCCCCAAAGAATTTTATGCAGACTACGAGTCGATTGTGGGCAAAGTCCATCCAGAAGACTGGGTGATTTTTTCGAAGACAATCATAGACGACCAGGTAGTTCAACCGGTCATCACGATGCGCTGGCAGCATCGAGATGGCCACACTATCTGGATAGAAGTGCATCACACACGCATCTATGACGACAATCAGCAGTTGGTCACTATTGAAGGCGTCGCCCGTGACATTACCAACCGGGTTCTGCAAAACGAAAAGCTGAAATTGCAGAACGCTACCCTGAATGCTGTCGCCAACGCCATTGTCATCACAAATGTGGATGCCGTGATCGAATGGATCAATCCGGCATTTACAACACTTACCGGCTATTCCCTGGAAGAAGCTGTCGGTAAAGAGCTTGGCGACCTGATTGGCTCGAATTTTAACGATTTGGCCGTTGTCACGGACATGTGGCGAACCATCGGTGAAGGAAAAGTTTGGCAAGGGGAAGTCATTAACCGGCGTAAAGATGGCAGTTTGTACACAGAAGAACAAACGATCACGCCTCTGAAAGATGACCAAAATAACATCATACAGTTCATAGCCATCAAACAAGACATTTCCGCTCGCAAGCAGAATGAAAAGGATCGCCTCCAATTATTGGCCGAGGTGCGCGAGCAAGCAGAGCGAGTACGCCAAATTATCGACACGGTCCCTGAGGGCGTGCTGCTGCTAGACGAATTTGGGCGGGTCATGTTGGCCAACCCCGTTGGAGAAAAGGATTTGGCGATTTTGGGCGGTATTCAAATGGGCGAGACGTTGACGCATATTGGGGAACGGCCGTTAGCCCAATTCCTTACGCCTCCACCGCGCGGTCAATGGCACGAACTGACCGCCGGTTCACGCACCTTCAAACTTATCGCCCGCCCCATCCATCATGGCCTTGAATCCAGCCGTTGGGTCCTCGTTATCAACGATATCACGCAGGAGCGAGAAACACAGCGGTACCAGCAAGCTCAGGAACAACTGGCAACCGTAGGGCAGCTCGCCGCCGGCATCGCTCACGATTTCAACAACATTATGGGCGTCATCTCCCTTTACGCCCAAATCCTCCAGGAAATCCCCAATCTGTCTGCCAAACACCAACGCTTTCTAGTCACCATTTACGATCAGGCACGCCAGGCGGCTGATCTCATCTCGCAAATCCTCGATTTTAGCCGCCGCTCCGTCATGGAACTCACTTCCCTGGACTTGCTGCCATTCATCAAAGAAAACGTAAAATTGTTAGAGCGCATGCTGCCTGAAAGCATTACCGTCAATTTGACCTTCGATCAAAACCGGTACCAGGTAAATGCCGACCCCACCCGAGTCCAGCAAATTTTAATGAATCTAGCCATCAACGCGCGTGATGCCATGCCAGAGGGCGGAACCCTCACGTTTGCCCTGTCGTCCATCACCGTAGATCATGGGCAGGCCCCACCCTTACCCGATATGGGCGTGGGAGAATGGGTCCGCCTGAACGTCTCCGACACCGGCACTGGTATTTCCCCACAACACTTACCCCATATGTTCGAACCGTTTTTTACGACCAAATCTCCGGGCAAAGGCACCGGTCTGGGACTGGCGCAGGTTTATGGCATTGTAAAACAGCATGGGGGATCGTTAACCGTTCAGAGCAAAGAAGGGGTAGGTTCCACGTTTACACTCTATTTGCCGCTGTTAATGAGCCAGGAAGTTTCGGGGAAATCTTTTACCATCACCCAGAATACCCCCAGCGGCTCAGAAGTTATTTTGTTGGTCGAAGACAACGAAGCCATGCGCACAACGGTTCATGAAGCCCTGAGCGGATTGGGTTATCAGGTGATTACCGTGACCAATGGCGTTGAGGCAATGGCGTATTTGACCCAGACGGAAACGGCCGTTCACCTCATCCTCAGCGATCTCATCATGCCCACGATGGGCGGCGCGGAACTTTTCCGCGCCCTGCGCGAACAGCACCACAACGCAAAAATACTCATCATGACTGGCTACCCCCTTGCCACCCAGGAAAACCACCTGCTGCGCACAGAAAAAGTCGATTGGATTCAAAAACCTTTCGATATCGCCAGTCTGGCTGCTAAAGTGCGCGCTGTTCTGGACAATCAGGTATAAACGTTAACAAGATATGCCCCAGACACCGGAGATTGGAGATTTAACCAGATGTCTCCTCTTCAACCGCTCGTCTTGCCCACAAAAGGAAAACGCATCTCATGCATGGATTTACCGGCAAAATCCTCCACCTCAATCTGAACCTATTAACTTTAGAAATCGAAGAGCCGCATGAACAGTTTTATCGCGCCTACATGGGCGGCAGCCTGTTTGGCTTGTATTACCTGTGGAAATTTACGCCTGCCGGCACGCCGGCTCTCCATCCGGACAACACCGTAACCTTCGCCGTTAGCGCGCCTACCGGGCTGCCGATCAGCGGCCAAAGCCGGGCTACCGCTACCTGCAAATCGCCCAGCAGCGGCGGCGTGGCCGACAGCCAGGCAGGCGGTTTCTGGCCGGCCGAGCTCAAGTTTGCCGGTTTCGACGCCCTGGTTATTCGCGGCAGGGCATCCACCCCGGTCTATCTTTGGGTCCACGACGGCCGTGCCGAAATCCGCGACGCCGCCCACCTGTGGGGCAAAACCACTCTGGTCGTCGACCGTCTGATCAAAGAAGAATTGGGCGACAAAACCGTCGAAATCGCCCAAATTGGTCCGGCGGGCGAAAAACTGGCCAATTTCGCCGCCGTCATGAACATGAATAACCGCGCCTGGGGGCGCACCGGCATAGGCGCGGTGCTTGGCAGTAAGCAGCTCAAGGCTATCGTCGTGGGCGGCAACCAGTCTGGCAAACAAAAAGTAACGGCGGCGAAGAAAACGGCCGTCACCGACCTCATTCGCCAGGGAGCAGCCAACATGGACCCCCGAGGCGCAGCCCAATTCGGCCGTATTGGCACGCCGCGCTCGGTCATGGCCAACTACGGCGCCGGTGGCCTGCCCTCCTTCAATTGGAATTCCGGCGTCATGCCCACGCTCGCCCAGGCCGAAGCCATGAGCGGCGAGACCCTCTACGACAACCTGCTGCGCGGCGCAGCCGACGGCCAACAAGACAAAATCGGCCGCGACACTTGCTACGCCTGCGCCATCCGCTGCAAACGCGTCGTCGAATCTGAATGGCGCGATCGGCAAATCTTGCCCGAATACGGCGGTCCCGAATACGAAACCTTGGCCACTTTCGGCTCCTACTGCGGCGTCAGCGATCTTCAGGCCATCAGCTACGCCAATCAGCTCTGCAACGAATATGGCGTAGACACCATTTCCTGCGGCGCGACGATCGCCTGGGCAATGGAATGTTACGAAAACGAAGTCCTGAATCTGGAAGAGACCGACGGCATCCCGCTTCAATTTGGCGACGCCGCCGCGATGATCGCCATGCTGGAAAAAACGCTCAGGCGCGAAGGCTTTGGCGACATTCTGGCCGACGGATCCGCCAAAGCAGCCGACCGGCTGGGCAAAGGGCATGAATTCCTCCTAAATGTCAAAGGGCAAGAAATGCCCGCCCACATGCCCCACGTTAAACGCAGCCTGGGACTCATTTACGCCGTCAACCCATTCGGCGCAGACCACGAATCCTCTGATCACGATCCACTCTACCAACCCAAAGTTTATGACGGCACGCCCGAGCGCCCAGGCACAAAACAATATCTGGCGCAGCTTGGTCTGGCAGAGCCGCAGCCCGCGCAAGCGTTAAATGCGGCAAAGGTTCAATTTGCCCTGCAAACGCAGTACAGCTACAGCGCCAACGAAAGTTTGGGTCTGTGTCATTTTGTATTTGGCACCAGCTGGCAGTTGTTTGGGCCGCAGCACAAAGCCGATTTAATGGCCGCGGCTACCGGTTGGGATGTGACCCTGGCCGAATTACAAGCTCTCGGCCGCCGTCGGGTTAACCTGATGCGCGCCTTTTATGCCCGCGAAGGACTCACCCGCGCCGAAGACACACTGCCGGAAAAATTGTTTAAGAACCCACTCCAGGGCGGTCGTTCCGATGGGCTGCTTATCGAGCAAGAGGAGTTGGACGAGGGGCTGCGTCTGTATTACCACGAGGCGGGCTGGGATGCAGAAACCGGCATGCCCACCAGAAATACACTCGAAGAAGTGGGCCTAACCTGGGTGGCTGATGCGCTGGGGATGTAGGCGTCTGGCGCGCTGCCTGCTTATCGCCTGAAAAGCGTGTACAATTGCCACCAGTCTCGGTTGCAGGTATCGAGAAAAATGGGTCGGTAGAAGCCAAAGTCTGTCAACGCGAACCAACATGAACGGGAAGGAGAAAATATGATCGAGTACCCCACGTTAGCGGCCGGAGCCATCGAAGCAATTGTTTTTGCCTATCATGGCGATCCTTTTAGTGTTTTAGGACCGCACGAGTATGAAAACGGGCTGGTTGTGCGGGTGTTTTTGCCTTATGCCGCGTCTGTCTCTTTGGTCCTGGTTGGCCAAACGGCCGTTTACCCCATGCACTTGTCCCACGAAGCCGGCTTATACGAAGTATTCCTTGCCGCTAAAGCGCTTCCCGTCGATTACCAATTACAGATTGTTATGCACAATGGCGAAACGGCCGTCATAGACGACCCCTATAACTTCCCGCCGCTGCTCACCAACTTCGACGAACACCTGCTGGCCGAAGGCACCCACATGCAAATGTACCGCAAACTTGGCGCGCACCTGACGACCATTAACGGCCGTGCCGGCGTTTATTTCGCCGTCTGGGCGCCCAATGCCCAGCGCGTGAGTGTGGTGGGCGAGTTTAACAGCTGGGACGGCCGTTATCATCCCATGCGCTTCCACCACGACACCGGCGTTTGGGAATTATTCCTCCCCGGCTTAGGCGAAGGGACCCTCTACAAATACGAAATAAAAACCCACTACCAGGGTTACATGGTTACAAAAGCCGATCCCGTCGGCTTCTTCTCCGAATTACGCCCCAAAAACGCGTCCATCGTCTGGGATATCGACAAATACAACTGGCAGGACGCGCAATGGTTGGCCGACCGCCCCAAATACAACAGCTTAAACGCGCCCATCAACATCTACGAAGTACACCTGGGTTCCTGGAAACGCAAAAACGGCTGGGAATGGCTCACCTACCAGGACATGGCCGACGATCTGGTGCCCTATGTGAAAGAAATGGGCTTCACCCACATCGAACTGCTGCCCGTAGCCGAACATCCGTTTGACGGCTCCTGGGGGTATCAGGTGACCGGCTATTTTGCCCCCACCAGCCGCTTCGGCACACCCGACGAATTTCAGGCTTTTGTCGACGCCTGCCATCAGGCCGGCATCGGCGTTATTTTGGATTGGGTTCCGGCCCACTTCCCCACCGACGAACATGGCCTGAATTTCTTCGATGGTACCCATCTATACGAACACGCAGACCCCCGCCAGGGGGCGCACCCGGACTGGGGCACACTTATTTTCAATTACGGCCGTCCCGAAGTGCGCCAATTCCTCATCAGCAATGCCCTGTTCTGGGTCGAAAAATATCACATCGACGGCCTGCGCGTCGATGCGGTAGCTTCCATGCTCTATCTGGATTTTTCCCGCCAACCCGGCCAATGGGTTCCGAACCGGTATGGCGGCCGTGAAAACCTCGAGGCTATCGACTTCATCCGCGCCTTCAATCAACGCCTCCATGAAGCATATCCCCACGTGTTAACCATTGCCGAAGAATCCACTGCCTGGCCGGGCGTCACCCGCCCCGTGGAAGATGGCGGCCTGGGTTTCGACCTGAAATGGAACATGGGCTGGATGCACGACACGCTAGAATACATCAAAAACGAGCCGATTCATCGCGCCTACCATCATGGCATGTTAACTTTTTCGCTGCTCTACGCCTTTAGCGAAAAATTCTTACTGCCGTTTTCTCACGATGAAGTGGTTCACCTGAAGCGCAGCATGTTGGACAAAATGCCCGGCGATGTGTGGCAGCGGTTTGCCAATTTACGCCTGCTCATGGGCTATCAATATGGCCATCCGGGCAAAAAATTGCTCTTCATGGGCAGCGAATTTGGGCAATGGCGCGAATGGAGCGAAGAGCGCAGCCTGGATTGGAGCCTGGTAGAAACCGAAGCCGACGACGGCCGTCACGCCAAACTGCAAACCTTTATCGCCGATCTCAACCACCTCTACAAGACACACCCCGCCCTGCACCAGGAAGATTATTCCTGGGAAGGCTTCACCTGGATCGACTTCCAAAATAATCAGATAAGCGTTTTGGCGTTTGCCCGCCATGCCCCGCAAAGCAGCGAAACGGTGCTGGTGGTCTGCAATTTCACGCCGGTGGTGCGCGAAAATTATCGCATGGGCATTTTGGAAGAAGGCGTTTACCAGGAAATCATCAACAGCGACGCCGAGAAATATGGCGGCAGCAATATCACCAACCCCGGCGATCTGCACAGCAGCCCCACACGCTGGTATGACCAACCGTTCTCTATCGAACTGACGCTGCCGCCTCTGGGAGTGATCTACCTCAAAAAGAATGGCTAAGATGGATTTGTACCCCCTTCTCTTTACCCCTGTCCTCAAGGATTATATTTGGGGTGGGCGAAATCTGGAGACAAAGCTGGGACGGCCGTTACCCCCAGGCATCATCGCCGAAAGCTGGGAAATTGCCGCCCATCCAGATGGCGAATCGGTGGTAGAGAACGGCCGTTTCGCCGGCCAAACCCTCACTGCCCTCCATCAACAACTGGGACTGGCTCTCATCGGCTCACACAACGAGTGGGCGCAGCAGCGGCAAAAATTCCCGCTGCTCATCAAGCTGCTCGACGCCAACGACGCCCTCTCCGTCCAGGTACACCCCAACGACGATTACGCCCTGGCCAACGAAGGCAACGAACTGGGCAAAACAGAAATGTGGGTTGTGCTGCAAGCCGAACCAGACGCCGCCGTCATCCTGGGCTTGAGCCGCCAAACAACCGCCGCCGAATTCCGCGCCGCTGTTCAGGCTGGCAACCTGGATGCGTTCCTGCACCGGCTGCCGGTGCGCGCCGGGGATGTGGTCTGCGTTCCTAGCGGCTCGCTGCACGCCATTCTGAGCGGCTTGCTCATCGCCGAAATCCAGCAAAACTCCAACACAACCTATCGTGTATTCGATTGGAACCGCAGCAAAGATGGCCAGACACGGCCGTTACACATCGACAAAGCGCTAGACGTCATCAATTTCAATCAGGTTCAACCCGACCTCTGCCGGCCAGCATTAGTCGCCGAAACCGATGGCGTCAGGCGTTTCCGTTTGTGTCACAACAACTATTTTGTCACCGAGCGCGTAGAGCTGGCCGCCGGCGCTGTGTACAATGGAATTTGCGACGGCCGTAGTCTGGAAATTTGGGGCGTGGTTGATGGGTCAGCGGCGATTAATGATGTGGGGTTAACGGCCGTGCGTTTTGCCCTGCTGCCCGCCGCCCTCGGCCGGTTCGCCGTAACAAATCCGGCAAATTCCCCGGCAACCCTGTTACGCACCTACGTTGCCGCTTAAAAAATTCCAATAATTGAGTTTACATTTCCTTGCGCAGGTCCATTTTTATGTTACTATTCCACCTGCTCTCACGCCTTCCGTGAATATTTAATAAATAGACGACGGAGGTAAAAAAATTGGCTAATACAAAATCTGCCAAGAAACGCATGCGGCAAGTAGAAAAGCGTACGGATCGCAATCGTATGTTTAAGGCGTCAGCCAGGACTTATATCAAAAAAGTCCGCCGGCTCATCGAAGAAGGCAATATCGAAGAAGCCGAAATCGTAGCAAAAAGCGCCTACAGCACGTTAGACAAAGCAGCTCGGAAGAATATCATTCATCCTGGTAATGCCGCCCGCCGAAAAGGCCGCATTATGGCCGCTTTGGCAGCAGCGCAAACAAAAGAAGCGTAAATCGTTTTTTAGACAAGCCCATGTGAAACGCCACCCCTGACAAGAGGTGGCGTTTTTCTTTGTATTGTTCATGCGTCCTGGGAAATAAACAGGCGAGAAGGTCTATGCTTCCACGGTAGGAACTAGCAAAACATACCCTTGCCCCCGAATAGTACGGAGCAGTTGCGGAGAAGCTGGATTTGCTTCAATAAGTTCTCGGATCCAGCGGATGTGCACATCTAGCGTACGTGTGTCGCCCACATAATCCGTTTTCCATACGTTTTGCATCAGTTGCCGCCGGGTCACAGTTTCGTTGGGGTGGCGCAAAAATTCTTGCAGAAGCTGCATCAATTTCGGCGTCAGGCGCTTCTCGCCGCGTCCGGCAACCTCCACAGACGGCTTGGAAACATAGACAATTAGCTGGCCATACCGGACCACCTCATCCTGATAACCGTCCGCCGGCAAAAGGGCACGAATCCGATTGAGCAGTTTGCGGGCAGTAAAGGGGTGCTCCAAATAAACATCGGCCTCGGCGCGATGATCTTCCGGTTCGCCCATCAGGCGAGTATGGATAATGGGCGTTTCCGGCAGGGCGCGCCGCAAGCGTAGGCAACTCCGCGCCCCGCTGGATCGCATGGATGCGGCGTCAAAAATAACCAGGTCGGGTTCATGGTGCTCACTCCAAACCAGGGCCGCCTTCCCAGTGTGGGCAACTTTCAGGTGATAGCCCGCTTTTTCAAGCGCCGACTGAAGTGATTGAGACCCAATCCCCCTTCCCTCCACCAGTAAAAGTGTTCCTGCAACTCTAGGCACTAGAAATTTCCTCTTAAACTATCTTCCGCTAACCTTAAAAATTTCGAAAGAATGTAGAGAAGATTATAGAGATAAATGAAGAGGGCGCAAGCAAAAGTGGTCCTATTTTTTAACATTCCCGGGGCTTACTGATTAATTTTACATGCCGCCTCCAGTGGTTAACATCGGGTAAGTTTCTGTCCTCGTTTTTCAGGATAGTGTGCTATAATCTTTTGCGGTAGTTGCAAAACTATCAAATCTTTAGCAAAATTTTGTTTTGAATCTTTCCCGTGGTTGCCCGACCGAGACAGGCCGGGCATTTTTTTGGCAACAGAATGGCTCCTGGGCGTAATCCGTTGGGTAGAGTCACCTGTTGACAGGGCAGCGGTGCATAGCCCGCAAGGGCGCGCCGTTCGACGGACGCATCAAAACGCAATCAGGAGCAACATGACAAACGAATTTTCCGCTTTAAACCTGCATCCGCAGTTGGTGCAGGCTGTATCCGATCTGGGTTTTACCACCCCCACCCCTATTCAATCTTCCGTTATTCCTCTGATGATCGCCGGTCAGGATGTGATTGGCCAGGCGCAGACGGGCACGGGCAAAACGGCCGCTTTCGGCCTGCCCATGCTGCAAAATCTGGCCCCCGACACGCAGCAGGTCCAGGGATTGGTAGTCGCGCCAACGCGCGAACTGGCTTTACAGGTGGCCCAGGCGATTGAAGAATACGGCCGTCACCAAAACGTGCGCGTCTTAGCCGTATATGGCGGCACAGCCTATGGTCCACAAATATACGACCTGAAACGCGGGGTTGACATCGTCGTGGGCACGCCCGGCCGGTTGCTCGACCACATCAACCGTGGCCGGCTAAACCTGGAAGCCGTGCGCACCGTCGTTTTAGACGAAGCCGACGAAATGCTGAGCATGGGTTTCATCGAAGACATTGAAACCATCCTGCAAGCCACCCCACCCACCCGTCAAACCGCCCTCTTCTCGGCGACTATGCCCGGACCTATCCGGCAGCTTGCCCAAAAATACCTGAATGACCCTCAAACGATTTCCATCAAAAGCCAGCAGCTTACAGTAGCCGCCATTGAACAGCGCTATTATCTGGTCAACGAACAGGACAAATTAGCCGCCCTCACCCGCTTGTTCGAGGTAGAAGAAATCACCAGTGCGTTGATTTTTGCCCGCACACGCCTGGGAACAGGCGAATTAGCCAACGAATTAACCGTTCGCGGCTTTCCGGCTGAGGCGCTGAACGGCGATCTAAGTCAGGATGCCCGCGAGCAAACGTTGAATCGTTTCCGGCAAGGGCAAATTAAAGTCCTGGTTGCCACGGACGTAGCCGCACGCGGCCTGGATATCGACGACATTTCGCACGTCTTTAACTTCGATCTGCCAACCGACCCGGAGATTTATGTACACCGCGTCGGCCGTACTGGCCGCGCCGGTAAAACAGGCATTGCCCTGTCGCTGGTCACACCCAAAGAGCAGTTCCGCCTGCACCGAATCGAATCCTACTCCAAACGCAAGTTGACACGAGCCAGTTTGCCCACACCGACGGAAATTCAAGAGCTGCGCGAAGCCCAATTGGTGGAGCGCATGATGGTCTGGCTGCGCCGCGATCGCTGTGTGCGGGAAAAAGAAATGGTGTCCGATTTGATGGAAGCCGGTTTTGATCCCATCGACATTGCGGCCTCGGCCCTTAAACTGGCCCGCGCTGAAGAGAAACAGCGGCCGATTGCCCCAGTTAGCGAGGTGCGTGAAACCCAGCCGCGCGATTTCCAGCGTGGCAAACAGCGCGGACGTGGTTCGGATAACGGCCGTACCCCCAATTTCCCCAACTCCACCAACCGCCCACCACGCGGCCAGGAAAAAGGCATGGTGCGCTTGAGCCTGAGCGCCGGCAAAGCCCAGGGCGTTCGCCCGGGGGATGTTGTTGGCACCATTGCTTTTCACGCCAATATCCCCGGACGGGTGATCGGCGCAATTCGCATTCACGACAAACACACCTTTGTCGATGTGCCTGAACAGTACGTGCCGCAGGTTTTGGAGAATAAGGGCAGCTACGAAATTCACAAACAAGGCGTCAGCGTAGAACTGGCTTAACACCTATTCGTCTTTAAGGTTGGAGACTGGTGATCAGCCAGTCTCCAACTTCTCTTCCCAGCCTCAGACACTTTTCCTACTCTTACACCAATGGAACTTATCTTTCTTGACGGGCTACCGCCTACAGTCAGCAAAGGCAGTCTGCTGCGACTGCTCATTGAAGTAGGCGGCCTGGCCAAAACGCGCATTGGCAAAATCGACCTGCAAGGCAGCCGGGCAACCATTGAAGTGGCCGATGGCTGGGCGGGCAGATTGGCGCGCACACTGGACGGCGTGCAGATGGAAACACGCCACATTCGCGCCTGGCAGCAGGCGGCGGCAGGCCAGGATGATCATTTTGGTCGCCTGCTGCGCTGGCTGGACATGGAGGCCGAAGCCGAGCGCGAGCAACGTTTGCAGCCCGGCGGCCAGGAAGCAAGCGAACAATCGTTCTCGCGGCTGGTGGTGCGCGGTGAAGATGTCGGTCTGGGGGGGCGTATTTTGGTGGCGTTAGCGCCACGCAATCAGCAGGCCAGTCTGCCCTGGACCCGTCTAACAGTCGGGTCGCCGGTCATTTTGAGCACCGAGGGGTTGGCGCAGACAGAATCGTGGCGAGGGGTTATCAGCCGTCTAAGCCGCAGCTCGCTGGAAGTCGCGCTCAATCAATCGCCTGAACCCGCCACGCAACCGGATACGTTTCGCGTCGATGCCGCTTATGACGAGATCGCCCGGCAGCGGATGCAGCAGGCCATTACGCGGGCGGCAGCTGCGCAGGGGAACCGCACGGCCGTTATCCGCCAGGTCGTTTTGGGCCAGCGCGCGCCGGAATTCGCCCGTCACCCACCGGCCATCGACAACGGCCGTCTCGCCCACCTGAACCCATCGCAGCAAGAAGCCGTGCGCCACGCCCTGGCCGCGGAAGATGTGGCCATCATCCACGGGCCGCCGGGAACTGGCAAAACCACCACAGTGGCGGCCCTGATTGTGACGGCCGTATCCCAGGGCAGCCGCGTGTTGGCCTGCGCCCCCAGCAACCTGGCCGTCGACAATCTGGCCGAGCAGTTGGCCGCTGCCGGTATCCCCCTGGTCCGTCTGGGACATCCAATCCGCGTACTGCCCGAGCTTCAGCCCTTTACCCTGGATGCCCTGGTAGAAAAACAGGACAACTATCGGTTGGCGAAGCGGCTGCGCAAAGAAGCGTTTGGACTGCGCGATCAGGCTGAGAAATATCGCCGCGCCCAACCGGCGGTCGGCAGCAAACAAGCCATGCGCGAAGAAGCGCGGGAATTGCTCGACGAAGCGCGTCAGTTAGAAATGCTGGCCGTGGAAAGTGTGTTGGATCAGGCGCGGGTGATTTTGTCGACGTTGACGGCCGTGGACAGCGCGATTTTGGGCCAACGCCAATTTGATCTTTGTGTGGTGGATGAAGCAGGGCAAAGCACAGAACCGGCCACCTGGATTCCCACCACCCGCGCCAACAAACTGGTATTGGCTGGCGACCACCAGCAGCTTCCCCCCACGGTGCTGTCGCTACCGGCTGAGCGAGAGGGATTTGGGATAAGCTTGTTGGAGGAGTTGATGCGCCAGACCGATACAGACCTGGCCCGGCGACTGGATGTGCAGTACCGGATGCATGCTGAAATCATGAATTTCAGCGCGGCGGAATTTTACAATGGCACTTTAGAGGCTGATTCGAGTGTGGCATGTCATTTGCTATGCGAAATTTCAGGAGTATCGAGAAACGGTTTGACGGAAACGGCCGTTACCTTTATCGACACCGCCGGGGCCGGCTACGACGAGCGCCAGACCGACGACACCCCAAGCCGCAGTAACCCGCAAGAAGCGGCTCTGGCGGCGCAGAAAGCCAACGACCTGCTCGCTGCCGGCCTGCCCGGGGAAAGCATTGCCGTGATTGCCCCTTATGCCGCTCAGGTAAACTTGCTACGCGAAATTTTGCCAGAGCAAATCGAAGTGGGGTCGGTGGATGGCCTGCAAGGGAGGGAAAAAGAGGCTGTCATCATTTCTCTGGTGCGCTCCAACCCGAAGGGCGACGTGGGCTTCCTGGCCGAGACGCGGCGGATGAATGTCGCTCTCACCCGCGCGCGGCGCAAACTCATCGTCATCGGCGACAGCGCCACCGTAACCGCCCACCCCTTCTACGCCCGTTTAATCGACTATTTCGAGGCAATTGGCGCGTACCACTCTGTCTGGGACGAGATTGCCTGAGGGCGTTATTCTTCACGGCGGGTAACGGCCGTTGCCCGCTCCGCGAAGCCCAGGAAAAAGTCGATGCTTTCCGGATTGCGCATTGCCCCGCGTTTGGCCGCTTGCTGCACATCCATGCCCAGCAAAATTTTGCGAATGGGCACTTCCATTTTTTTGCCGCTTAGTGTGTAGGGAACCTCGACGATCTGAATAATTTCGTTGGGCACGTGGCGAGGCGACACTTCCTGCCGCAGTTTGTGGGAAATGCGCTGTCGCAGGTCGTCGTCCAGATCTAACCCGGCACGCAAAACCACAAACAGTGGCATGTACGATTCACGCCCCAATAGTTCCAGGTCGATGATTAGACTGTCTATGACTTCATCAAAAGATTCAACCACGCGGTAAATTTCGCTGGTGCCCATACGGATGCCCTGCCGGTTGATGGTGGAATCGGAACGGCCGTAAATCACACACCCGCCGCGCTCATTAAACGAAATCCAATCCCCATGCCGCCACACGCCAGGAAACATCTCGAAATAGCTCTCTTGATAGCGGGCCATTTCCGGGTCATTCCAGAAATACAACGGCATCGAAGGCATTGGCTCGGTAATTACCAACTCACCCACCTCGCCGATCACCGGCTCGCCCGCCTCATTAAACGCCTGCACCTTCGCGCCCAGCGACGCGCCCTGAATTTCCCCGGCATAAATCGGCTGGATGCGCGCGCCGCCGACAAACGCCGTACACAAATCCGTGCCCCCGCTCAAAGATTCCAGCGCCAGTTCCCGGTTGATATTGTCGTAAATCCATTGGAAACCCTCCATCGTCAGCGGCGAGCCGGTCGAGCCGACGCCGCGAATCCGGCTTAAGTCGCAGGTCTGATTGGGGTGAATGCCAGCTTTGATGCAGGCGCTGACGAAAGCGGCCGATGTGCCGAAATAGGTCATACCGCTGGCCTCAGCCAATTCGAACAACCCGTTGATGTTCGGATAGCCTGGGCTGCCGTTGTAAACAATGATGGACGCGCCGGAAAGCAGGCTGCCCAACATGTAATTCCACATCATCCAGCCGGTTGAGGTGTACCAGAAGAAACGGTCGCCCGGTTTCAGGTCGTTATGGAACACTGTAGCCTTCACATGCTCCAGCAAAATGCCGCCATGCCCCTGCACAATCGGCTTCGGCAGCCCGGTTGTGCCCGACGAGTACAACACCCACAGCGGATGATCAAACGGAACCTGGGCAAAACTCATTTTGGGTGATGGCGACACGCCGGCCAATGCATCTTGCCACAACACCGTGCGTGTCAGGCCATCGGTGGCGGCGTCGCCAAAAGGCACGAGGATGGTGCGCCGGATGGTGGGCAAGGCAGCCTGCAATTCGGCCAAAACGGCGCGGCGATCAAAGACCTTACCTCCGTAGCGGTAGCCGTCTACAGCGATCAGTACCTTGGGCTCGATCTGTGTAAAGCGATCCAGCACACTGCGGCTGCCAAAATCCGGTGAGCAGCTGGACCAGATTGCCCCCAGACTGGCGACGGCCAGCACGGCCGTTATCGTCTCCGGCACGTTGGGCATGTAGGCTACCACCCGGTCGCCTGGCTGCACGCCCATACCCCGCAGCACTTCGGCCAGCCGGTTAGCCTGATCATAGATGGTCTGCCAGCTCAATTCTACCAGGGGCGCGTCTTCGGCCTTATACAACATCATGGGGCGCTCGGCCGTCATTTTGGCAAAGATATTTTCGGCATAATTTAACCGCGCGCCGGGGAACCACTCCGCGCCGGGCATTTGTCGATTGGCGAGCGGCGCGGTCCACTTTCGGGAGTAGGCCAGGTCGAAATATTCCCACAGGCTTTCCCAAAATTCGGCCACATGGTCCACTGACCAGCGCCACAACTCCGGGTAGGTGGCGGCCTGGACGCCTTTGTGGCTGGCCAGCCAGCGCATGAAGTGGGTCAGGTTGGCGTTTTCGCGCACGGCCGTACTCGGCTGCCAAAGTAGCTGATTGCTCTGATCTTCAGTCATTTTTCACCTCCATTGCCCGGTTGATTTGAAGCTTATTTTTAACGCAAAGATACAAAGATAGGACTTACGCAGGGAGCATTGGAATAGATGGATGACGTAACTGCTGACACATGTAACTATCCAACAACCCTTGCTTAAGTTGATAAACGGTTTCCTGGGTTTGTTGCGCCAATTGGTTAAAGCGAACCCAAACCAGCAT
>JAKQCM010000126.1 GCA_029559155.1 Chloroflexota bacterium | reverse complement strand
CCGCCACACCTGAACCCACGGATGAGGCTGTTGCCCCGACCCCAACCATCACACCAGAAATTCCCACGCCAGCCCCCGAACCGGTTGTGGACTCCACGCCAATCATAGAACCGATTATGCCGCCACCTGTTGAGCGTTAACCCGGACGTTTTACGTCTCGAAGAAAAAAAGGGACACCCCGCCGGCGGGGTGTCCTTTTTTTTGCCGGCGGCAAGGAGATTGTTTTGTACTGGGGATGGTTTATACTATCGGAAAAGAAACGGCCGTTTCTGGAGATAATCATGTCTGAACCCGTAAAAAACAACAGCGAACACGAATACATTTTAGCGCCCAAAAAAACAGACGACCCCAAACCCTCCGCGTCTGCTGCCCCCCAAAAAGAATCGGAAGCCGCCCCGGCCGAAGAACTGGACCCTTCGCTGGTTAAACGCCTCACAACGCTCACCAGCGACGTGACCGTCGGCGCGCTCAAGCTGGCCGTAAAAGCTGGCGGCGTTCCCGTGCGCATCGGCAAATCAATCATCACCGATGGCGACAAGCTTAAAATGATGGTGGAAACCGGGCGTTACCTGCAAGATGTACGCCAGGTCGCCGGCCTCACCATCACCGATCTCAACCAGGCCTTGGATTTAGAAGACAAAACGCTGCTGGAAGCCGTGGAAAACGGCACCGCCACTCTTTCCTTTGAGCTGGTATTGCGTCTGGCCTCACTACTCGCCCGCCACGATCCCATCCCCTTTGTCATGCGCATGACACGCACCTACAACCCCACCGTCTGGCGCATCCTCAACGATTGGGGCGTTGGCCGCATCCCGCTGCAATACGAACGCGAACGCCAATTTATCAACATCTACCGCCGCCACGACGCCGCCCGCAAGCTCTCCGACGAAGGGTACGCCGAAGTGCTCAAATTTACCCAGGCTGCCTTCGAGATGGCCTTGCACTTCGTCAGCGAAAAAGAAGGCCTTACCGATACGCTCATTGATGTAGAAGAAGAGGGAATGTAATCTGGTTGGTACGATGAGTAGTCAACCAGCCAGGATGAATGAGGAACCGATGTCCGATTTAGAAACCCAATTCAAAACGGCCGCTGCCGACGCCCAAAATCTGACCAAACGACCAGGCAATGACGATCTCTTAAAACTGTACGCACACTACAAACAGGCCACGGCCGGCGACGCCGCCGGTAAACGCCCCGGCTTCACCGACCCGGTGGGTCGGGCCAAATATGACGCCTGGGCCAGCTTAAAAAGCCTCAGCCAGACCGACGCCATGCAGGCCTACATCGATCTGGTTGCGAAGTTGAAGCAAGCCTAACCGTTCCGGTTCGAATAGGGTCTTTTGGATTTCGTGAGGACTGGCGTGAAGCGTGATGCGTCATGCGTGAAGGCTGTCTGGTCACGTCACACGCTTCACGCTTCATGGAACGTCTACCCCCTGAATTCCTAAAGAGCCTTCTGGTATTGCTATAAATAATGAGAGGCGGGAAGGATAACGGCCGTTCCCCTCCTCGTTGCGCCCTGTTTCCCCAAAAAGTGACAAAGATCACCCGCTATCCGTGCTATTCGGAACAACACCCTCCTCGTGAATTTCCATACAATCTCATGGTCAACAATTAGTTTTAATTCAAAGATAGCACCTTGAGACAAGCAATTCCGCGAAAACTACCAACACCAACCAACGATTTCCTGCCGCGGCATCGCTGAATGGGCTTTTCCAATCCTTGGGCCAAACCCAGGCAGTAGCAGCCCATTACCTCAACAACATATTCACGGAGGATCTACTCGCATGAGTTCCGAAACAGATTTTCGCAATATCGCTCGCGGGGGGCGCGCCCATTCAATCCCGGTCGCTTATTTCAAACGAGACGTCGATGAACGTATCCAGGATTTTGGTGAAGTCATTCTGGGTTACGATGAAGAAACCGTCATGGCAGAAGCGGCGCGCTGCGTCCAATGCCCCGAACCGCAGTGCTGCGTGTTAAATTGCCCGGCCAACAACGACATCCCGGAAGCTGTCTGGCTCATCAGTCAGGGGAAATTTGTCGAAGCAGCCCAGGTCTTTGCCCGCACAAACCCACTTTCCGAAGTTTGCGGACGCGTTTGCCCTAATCTTTGCCAGACCGGCTGCGTGTTAAGTCGTACCTGTGGCGCGGCGGCCATCGGCAAAATGGAAGCCTTTGTCTCCAACAAAGCACGCGAAGCCGGCGCGCTAAAAATCCCCGTACCCACCGAAAAAACTGGCAAACGGGTCGCCGTCGTTGGGTCCGGTCCGGCCGGCATTACGGTTGCCGAAGACCTGGTGAAAGCCGGGCACGATGTCACCATCTACGAAGCGTGGCCGGTTGCCGGCGGTGTTTTGGTGTATGGCATTCCCAGTTTTAAGCTGGACAAACAAGTCGTGGCCCACAAAATTCGCGATCTGCAAGAAGCGGGTGTAACCATCAAAACCAATATGCGCATCGGCGACGCGATGAGCCTGGACGACCTGCAAAAGAGGTACGACGCAGTTTTTCTTGGGACCGGCGCAGGCGTGGAAGCTACCATGGGCATCCCCGGCGAAGATTTGCCAGGCGTCTACACCTCTACAGATTTCCTGGTTCGGGCGAATGTGCCCCAGGACATGCTGCCGCCAGAAAAGCGTGAGCTGCCGCAAGTTGGGCGGCGCGTGGCGGTGGTTGGCGGTGGGGATACGGCCGTTGACTGCGCCCGCAGCGCCATCCGGTTAGGCGCTGAAGAAGTAACCATTGTCTACCGCCGCACCGAAGCGGAAATGCCGGGCAACAAAACCGAACGCGGCATTGCCCTGGAAGAAGGCGTACAAATCCAGTACCTCCAGGCGCCGGTCGAATATTTTGGCGATGAAAACGGCCGTTTGCAAGAAATGATGGTCATCGAATTCAAGCTTGGCGAACCAGACAAGTCGGGACGCCGCCGCCCCGTCGCCGTCGAAGGCTCCGAATTCATGCAAGAAGTAGATACCGTTGTCCTGGCCGTGGGCTATTGGCCAGATGAATCGTTGGGCAAACAAACCACCAGCCTGAAAACCCACAAATGGGGCTTGATCTTTGCCGACGAACAAGTCGGTGCAACCAGCATGAAGGGTGTTTTTGCCGCCGGCGATAATGTGCATGGACCGGATTTGGTGATCACGGCCGTTGCCTCCGCCCACATCGCCGCCGACAGCATCCATACTTATTTAGAAGGTAAATCCACTTTTTGGCCCACCTAATCCATCCTCTCCTCCAATGATGTGTGCCGTAGAAGGGCGATTACAAATTTGTAATCGCCCTTCTGTTTTCCAGAAATTCGCCCGATTTCCCTGCAACCCTCTGTTAGTGACAAATGTCACAATAAAGATATGACGTTCATCTGAACACGGAAGAACGGCCGTCACCTATACTTCTTATATGTATTCGGATAAGCGAATACATGAATAAACTGGACGGATAACTAGGTAAACAACCACATGACCATGCCCACACTTGATGAATTAAACCTCCTCCATGCCAATATCTGCCAGGCGCTAGGCGACCCCAAACGCATCCAAATTTTATACGCCTTGTTTGAATCCCCCCTGCACGTTACGGCCCTGGCCGACACTCTCACCACACCCCAACCCACCATTTCCCGTCACTTGCGTATCCTCCGACAGCGCGGACTAGTCACCCCCCACAGGGATGGAGCCGCTGTCGTTTATTATTTAGCCGACGAGCGCATGATCAACATTCTAGATTCCATGCGCAGTGTCCTACGGGACAGTCTGGCGAAACAATCCAGCATGATGGCCTGACCAGCCATCAAATTTATTGAATCGAGGGAAGATGAAAGACTTTAAGTACACCTGGATCATAGGATTGGCCGTTACCCTGCTAATTGTTATCCTGCCCACTGTTCTTTTTATCACCAAAGACACAGCAGCTTCCGATGACCCCTGGGTAAACGTTCCCGTCCGCGCACCGCATGTGGACCACACCGACCTGATTACAGGTCCCTTTGAAACAGGCTCCGATGTAACCAGAGCCTGTCTGAAATGTCACGAAGACGCCGCCCACCAGGTCGCTCAAACTGTCCATTGGACATGGGAAAGCGCCCCGGTAATGCTGCCCGGCCGTGACGAACCTGTCACCATCGGCAAAAAGAACCAGATCAACAACTTCTGCATTGGCATTCAGGGCAACTGGACAGGTTGCACCCGCTGCCATGCCGGTTACGGTTGGGACAGCGCCGATTTCGACTTTAGCCAGGAAGAAAACGTAGACTGCCTGGTTTGCCACGATCAATCGGGCGGTTACACCAAATCAAACGCCGGTCTGCCGGCCGATGGCGTGGATTTGGTGTCTGTGGCGCAAAGCGTGGGCACACCCACCCGCAACAACTGCGGCAGCTGCCATTTTAACGGCGGCGGCGGCAACGCAGTCAAACATGGCGACCTGGACAGCAGTCTGTTTTATCCCACCGAGGACGTAGATGTTCACATGGGACGTTACAATTTTCAATGCGTAGACTGCCATCAAACAGAAGACCATCAGGTGAAAGGCAACATGATTTCGGTGACCACCGATGGCCAAAACGCCCTGGAATGCGCCGATTGCCACAACAACACGCCTCATGAAGACGATCGCATCAATGCGCATATAGAAACCGTTGCCTGCCAGACCTGCCACATACCGGAAGGCGCCATCCGCGACGCTACCAAAATGGATTGGGACTGGTCTCAGGCCGGCCAAGATTTGCCCGAAGACCCGCACGAATACCTGAAGATTAAGGGCCGGTTTGTGTATGAGAGCAATTTCATGCCCGATTACCTCTGGTTTAACGGTAAAGCCGACCGCTATATCTTGGGCGACAAAATGGACCCAACGCAGGTAACGCCCATCAACATGCCGCTCGGCGACATCAACGACCCCACGGCAAAAATCTGGCCCTTTAAGATTCACACGGCCAACCAAATTTATGATTCTGTTTACAACATTCTTCTGCAACCAAAGACTGTTGGCGAAGGTGGATATTGGACAGAGTTCGACTGGGACCTGGCGGCCAAATTAGGCTCAGAAGCGGCCGGTTTGCCCTACAGTGGTCAGTATGGGTTCGCCCCGACCAAAATGTACTGGACGCTCTCGCATCTGGTGCAGCCGAAGGAAGAAGCGCTGCAATGCACCGACTGCCACAGCGAAAACGGCCGTATGGACTGGGAAGCCCTGGGTTACTACGGCGACCCCATGAATTGGGGTGGCCGCGACCAGGAAATCGTTGGCGGAAACTAGGGTTAATATCATGAACACACAATTCTCTCACCACGCACACACACACCGGCTGCGCTTAGCCCTGGTGGCAGGCACACTCTTTCTGGCGCTGTTGGCTGTCTTATTTCAGACGGCCGTTGCCCAGGACGCCACCCCCACACCGCCAGCCGACACGGCCGTCATCGAACCGCCAACCGGCTCGCCGCTGCATCCCACGTTCCCGATGTTGGACAAAGATGGCGCCAATGTACTGGACAGCGGCAACCCGGTTTCCACCATGCAAACCTGCGGCTCCTGCCACGATGCCGACTTTATCGTCAGCCACAGTTTTCATGCCGATGTCGGGCTAAATGAATTTACGACCGCCGGTGAAACGGCAAACGGCCGTGTCTGGGACTCCAGCCCTGGGTTATTCGGCAAATGGAACCCACTCACCTATCGTTACCTCTCGCCTGAAGGCGACGCCATCACCGACCTAACCACGGCCGACTGGATCAGCCTCTTTGGCGCGCGCCACGTCGGCGGCGGACCGGCCGTCACCAGCCGCGATGGCTACCCGCTGAGCGATCTGCCCGCCACCGCCGGCCTGATGGACACCCAGGCCACCGACCCCACCACCGGTAATCTGGTCCCCTGGGACTGGGCAGAATCCGGCGTGGTGGAAATGAACTGCTTCTTATGCCATACCCCCACACCCAACAACGAAGCGCGCATCGCTACTTTGCGCGCCGGAGACTTTCAATGGGCAAATACGGCCACACTCTTGGGGACGGGAATCGTTGAACAGGTAAACGGGGCATGGCAATGGAATGAGACCGCCTTTGGGGAGGATGGAGAGCTAACCGAAGATTTTGTCATCATTCACGATCCGACCGACCAGAACTGCGCCCAATGTCACGGGCTGGTGCATGTCGATGCGCAAACGCCGCTCATCCTGAACGACTGTTCGCCATCACAATGGAGCACCATCACCACGGGTCAAATCTTCTCGCCGCAGCGTCTTTCCAGTTCAGGCGTCAATTTTGAAAACAAAGAAGACCTGAACCGTTCCTGGGACATCCACGCCGAACGAGTTGTCAGCTGCACCGATTGCCACTACTCGCTCAACAACCCCGTCTATTACCAGGAAGACGCCGAATCGAAGCCTGATCACCTGGTTTTTGACCCGCGCCGCATCGACCTGGGCGAATATCTGTACCGGCCGCTGCATGAGTTTGCCAAAGGGCAAAGCTCACAGGGCACACTGGCCCCAGAATTTAACAACACGCTGCGCCGCTGCGAATCGTGCCACAGCATCGAAAACACCCACGATTGGCTGCCTTATAAAGAACGGCACACGGCCGTTCTCAGCTGCGAAACCTGCCACACCCCCCACATGTACGGCCCCGCCCGTCAATCCAACGACTGGACCGTCCTCCGCACAGACAGCAGCCCGCAGACCGTTTGCCGCGGCGTTGAAGGCAGTGGCGCAACCTTCAGCAATGCCCTCATCACCGGTTTCGACCCAGTGCTGCTGCCTCGTCTCAACGCCGACGGCACCAGCTCGCTGGCTCCCCATAACCTCATCACTTCCTGGTATTGGGTCTACGGCGAACCGGCTCGACCCGTGCCGCTGAACAAACTCCAGGCCGTCTGGCTCGACGAAAACAACCAGTACCCGGCCGAAATCCTCAGCGCCTTCGATGCCAACGGTGATGGCGCACTGGATAACAGCGAATTGATCATCGACACAGACGCCAAGGAAACGCTGATTGCCGGCCGCCTGCAAGCCCAGGGTTTAGACAACCCCCGCATCACCGGGGAAGTACAACCCTACAACATCAGCCACAACATCGCTCATGGCGATTGGGCCACCAAAGAATGCGCCGACTGCCACAACGACAACTCGCGCATCACCCAGCCGATGCTCCTGGCCAGCCAGATTCCCGGCGGCGTCATGCCTACCTTCTTCAACACCGCTACTACGGCCGTCACCGGCAAGCTCACAACCGATGAAGACGGTCAGCTTTATTACCAACCCCAAACCAACAGCGACGATGACAAAGTCGCCAGCCTCTACATCCTCGGGCATGATTCTGTCTACTGGATCGACTGGTTGGGCGCGCTCATCTTCCTGGGCACAATGGTTGGCGTGCTGGCCCACGGCGGCATGCGCATCTTAGCCGCCCGCCGCCAACCACAACAGCACGACCCGGAACTGCGCGACGTGTACATGTACTCTGTATATGAACGGCTGTGGCACTGGCTGCAAACCCTGGTTATCTTTATCCTGCTCTTCACCGGGCTGATTATTCACCGGCCAGGCCAGTTTGGTATATTCAGCTTCCGTTACGTGGTGCTGGTACACAATGTCATGGCCTTCATCCTGGTGGTGAACGCAGCCCTGGCCGCCTTTTACCACCTGGCCAGCGGCGAAATCCGGCAGTTCCTGCCCCAACCACGCGGCTTCTTTAATGACGCGATTGTCCAGGCAAAATATTACCTGAAAGGCATCTTCCGCGGTGAAGAGCATCCCTACGAGAAAACGCGCCAACGGAAAATGAACCCATTGCAACAAGCGACCTATTTTGGATTGCTGAATGTGCTTCTGCCTTTGCAGGTGATTACCGGGATTTTGATGTGGGGCGCGCAGCGCTGGCCCGACATCGCCGCAATGGTGGGCGGGCTGCCCTACCTGGCGCCTTTCCACACCATGATTTCCTGGCTGTTGGCTTCGTTTATTGTCGCTCATGTTTATCTGACGACCACCGGTCATACGCCAACCGCCAATATCAAAGCCATGATTATGGGTTGGGATGAAGTAGAAGTTCACAGCAGCGGCTCTGCAACGGCGCAGTCAGCCGATTAATTTAGCGTCTGTAAGCTGTTAGCCAGAAGCATCTGGCTAACAGCTTACAGGTCATAGTTTTTAAGATGGGAGTTAATATGACAACTTTGACACCAACAGAAACGAAATCTTCTTTTGGACAAACGATCAAGCGCGTTTTGACAGCTCGCAAGGAAAAAGCGTACATCAACCCATACCTGGGCGGCATTTTGCTGGGACTGGTATTGTTTTTAGCGTTTTTCTTCACGGGAAATGGTCTGGGCGCATCTGGCGGGCTGAACCGCATTTTGGTGTACGTTGAAGATTTGGTCGCTCCGGGACATATCGATCAGGTGCCTTACTTGATTTCGATGGCCGGCGGCAGCAAAAACGCCCTGGACAATTGGGTGGTGTTCATGACTTTCGGCACGATTATTGGCGGTTTTGTGGCGGGTGTGTTGAACGGCCGTTTCAAAGTCGAAACCAATCGTGGTCCGCAGGTTCCTGTAAAAGTGCGTTGGGTCATGGCCTTCATCGGCGGCAGCCTGATGGGCTATGGGGCGCGCATGGCGCGCGGCTGCACCTCCGGGCAAGCCCTGTCCGGCGGCGCTGTACTCTCTGTCGGCAGTTGGGCCTTCATGTTTGCCGTCTTTGGCGGCGCTTATTTGCTGGCCTACTCGTTACGCAAGTTCTGGAACTAACTAATTCGTGAGACAGGTTGGCAAACTTGTCTTTCAGGTGTGAAGGAGATCATAATGGCACCATTTCCTGTACAACTCCCAACGATTTTCGGGCACTGGGGCGCGCTGCTCGTCTATGGCGTGATTGGTTTCGCGTTCGGCTATGTCCTGGAAATCTCTGGGTTCGGTAATTCTAAAAAACTGGCCGCTCAGTTTTATTTCAAAGACCTCACCGTTCTAAAGGTTATGTTCGGCGCGATTATCGTGGCCATGGTTTTGATATTTGGGGCAACGGCCGTTGGCCTGCTCGATTACAACTTACTCTGGGTAAACCCCACCTACCTCTGGCCCGGCATCCTGGGCGGCCTGATTATGGGCTTTGGGTTTATCATCGGCGGCTTTTGCCCAGGCACTTCCCTGGTAGCTATGGCCACCGGCAAGCTCGACGGCGTTTTCTTTGTTCTTGGCGTCCTGTTTGGCATCTTCCTGTTTGGGGAAACAGTGGACTACTTCGCCATTTTCTGGAATTCGTCCTATATGGGCCGCTTCACCCTGCCCGAACTGTTTGGCCTGCCCACCGGCGTCGTGGTACTGGGCGTGGTCTTAATGGCCCTATTCATGTTTTGGGGCGCGGAAAAGTTGGAGCAAAAATTCGGCGGGGCCGATGCCAAAGCTGCTCCTAGATGGCGTTACTTCGCTGCTGCCGCACTTGCGCTAGGCGGCGTGGTTCTCATCGTCCTGGGACAACCCACCGTCGAAGACCGTTGGGCGCGCCTGGAGCCGGAAAAAGGGCAACTGCTGGCCGACCGAGCAGTACAAATCCATCCCGGCGAACTGCTGTCCATCATTGAAGACACCAGCATCAAAGTGATCATGCTCGATGTGCGCGACGAAGTCGATTACAACATTTTCCACATTTTGGACGCACAACACGTACCGTTAAGCGAGATCGACAGCAAAGTGGCAGATTTGCACTTTGAACCGGCAAATGCAGTCTTTGTGCTGATGAGCAATGACGAAGCCGCCGCCACAGAAGCCTGGAAAGTGCTGGTTGCCGAGGCCGTGCCCAATGTTTATATTTTGGAAGGCGGCATCAACAACTGGATCGCCACCTTTGGCGACGACAATCTGACCAAACGCTTTAATGCCGGAGCCGGCAACGACGAATTGTGTTACATATTCGATTCAGCCATCGGTGACCGGTATGCGGCGTCCGAACCAGACCCGCACGCGTATGAGCTGGAATTCACGCCCAAAGTGAAGCTTGAGCTAAAGCGTGGACCGACGAGCGGCGGCTGCGGCTAGACCGTTTGAGAAAAAGAAAGGTAGACGGGGCGTCTGAACGGGATCAGACGCCCCGTTTTGCATTTGAACCCTGCCGATACGGCCGTTTCTCCGCTATACTCTCGCCACAACCACACACAAGGACCAACCCTGATGGAACAGACACCCAAACCTTACCGGCAGCTGCTGGAAAACCTAAACGGCCGTTTCCAATCCTTCCCCCAGGTCGCCGCCATCGCCCTCGGCGGGTCGTTGGCCGGCCCTAACAACGACGCCGGATCAGACATTGACCTCTACGTTTTTGTCCGCGACCTCATCCCCCTGGCCGACCGACAGGCCATTGTGGCCGAACTGGGCGCGTCACGCGCGGATCTCAATTTGCAGCTTTGGGATTTGGGCGATGAATGGTTCGACGCGGCCACCGGCATCGAAGTAGATGTGATTTATTGGTGGCAAGATTGGATTGCGGCGCAGTTAGACCGGGTTTTGGTAGAACACCAGGCCAGCGTGGGATATTCCACCTGCTTTTGGCACACCATTCGCCAGGCACGGCCGTTATACGACCCCACCGGCTGGCTGGCCAACCTGCAAACCCTAGCCCGCCAACCCTATCCCGAACCATTGCGCCAGGACATCATCGCCAAAAATCATTCTGTTTTGCGCCAAATCATCCCTTCCTACCGCTATCAGTTAGAAAAAGCGGTTAAACGGAGCGACATGGTCAGCGTCAACCATCGCGTGGCCGCGCTGCTGGCCAGTTATTTCGACGTGCTGTTTGCGCTGAACCGGGTTCCGCACCCCGGCGAGAAACGGCAGTTGGCGAAAGCGGAGGAATTGTGCGAGATACGGCCGTTGCACATGAACGATGAGGTAACGGCCGTGCTCACCACCACCGGTCCCGCCCTCCTCATCGCCACCGACGCCCTCATCGACAGCCTGGATGACCTCCTGAATGCCGAAGGTTTTCTGGGCAAACACCAAGCAAGCGCCACCCCCACAAAATCAATTTTGTAGTCGCGGTATCTTTACCGCGCTCTGGGAAATATGCGGCAAGAATACCGCGACTACAAGACAAAAATTCCAAAAATCTTGCCTTACAAAGTGTTTAAGGTCTTCCAAAGAAACCCAGCCCGTTGCTAAATTTGGTAGAATTAGAAAAAGGAAACTTCTATGCACCAAAATATCATCGTTGGCATCGGCAGCATTCTCATCCTCGGCATCCTGGCCCAATGGATTGGCTGGCGGCTCAAAGTGCCCGCCATCCTGCCCTTATTAATCATCGGTTTCATCGCCGGGCCAATCACCGGCCTGCTGCATCCCGACGAGCTAATTGGCGATCTGCTCTTCCCGGTGGTGTCTATTTCTGTCGCCGTGATCTTGTTTGAGGGAGGCCTGAGCCTGAAACGCGAAGAGATGGCCGGCGTCAGCAAAGTGGTCATCCGGTTGATCACCATTGGCGTGCTGCTCACCTGGCTGGGGACCGGCCTGGCGGCCTTCGTCGTATTCGATCTGAGTTTGAGTTTGGCCGCCTTGCTGGGTGCAATCCTGGTAGTTTCCGGACCCACGGTGGTTTTGCCCATGCTGCGATCCATTCGGCCGGTTAACCGGGTGCGGTCCATCTTGAAATGGGAAGGCATCCTCGTCGACCCTGTCGGGGCGACGCTGGCAGTGCTGATTTTGGGCGTCATCGCCTCCGGCGACCCGGACCACCTGACAATTCCGGCCGTCCTGTTGGGCATCGGCCTCACGCTGCTGGTCGGCGGCCTGATCGGCGGGCTTATCGCCGGATTTACGATTTTCTTGTTTCGGCGCAATTGGGTGCCAGAATATCTGCAGACGGCTTTCACGCTCATGCTGGTGATCGGCGCGTTCCTCCTATCCAACAATTTACGCGCCGAGTCCGGGCTGATGGCCGTGACCGTGATGGGCATCGTGTTTGCCAATCAGCGCCAGGTAAACATCCAGCACATCGTCTCTTTCAAGGAGGAATTGGGCGTTTTATTGCTGTCCGTGTTATTTATCATTTTGTCGGCGCGGATGCAGTTGAGTGATTTTGTGGGCATTGGGTGGGAAGCGTTTGTTTTTTTGGCGGCGTTGATTTTGGTCATACGGCCGTTAGCCGTCTTTTTCTCCACCATTCGCTCCCGCCTGCCCTGGCAGGAACGCCTGTTCATGGCCTGGATGGCTCCACGAGGGATTGTAGCGGCGTCGGTCGCTTCGTTTTTCGCCCTGGAATTAAGCGATTTAGGCTACCCGGGCACAGAACGATTGGTCGCCCTCACCTTTTTGGTGGTTGTGGGAACAGTCGCGGTATATGCCCTGACGGCCGGGCCGCTGGCGCACGCCCTGGGCGTCGTCCAAACCAATCCACAAGGCACGCTCATTGTGGGGGCGCATGGCTGGGCGCGGGAAATTGCCGGCGCCATCAAGGCGGCCGGGTTTGAGGTGTGGCTGGTGGACACCAACCTGACCAACATTCGGGCGGCGGAATCGGAAGGATTAACGGCCGTCTACGGCAACATCCTCACCGACAACGTCCTCGACAGTTTGCCGCTGGCGCGCATTGGCCGCCTGCTGGCTCTGACTTCTAACAGCGAACTCAACGCCCTGGCCGGTTTGTTTTTCCAGGAATATCTGGGGCGCGACCACATCTTCGCCCTCGCCTCGGCCACCGATGGCCTGTCGGAAGTGAAGGCCCAGCTTTTGCGCGAGCACTGCCTGTTCGACGTAGACAAGGGCTTCGATTACCTGGAGCAGCAGTTCGACGCCGGGGCCACTGTGCAGTTGGTGCCGTTTTCCAACGAGTTTACTTATCTGGATTTTCAGGCCCGGTATGGCGAAACCGCCACCCCATTGTTCAT
>JAKQCM010000177.1 GCA_029559155.1 Chloroflexota bacterium | reverse complement strand
ATGCTGTCTTCGTCCCCACACTCGACATCTGGGAAAACTACGAAGTGTTGGACCTGGACACGGACGATCCCGTAGAACAAAATCTACTCGGCCGGAAGGTATCAGCCTTGTATGACTTTGATTGCGAATCGCACAGAGAGGTCTAATATGGACATCCCGCTCCCCACCAAAAATAAGCAAACAGGGAAACCCGAAACGATCATAGGACATGACCTTGAAAAGCTCGATTGGGGATTCCATTTCTTTGTAGACAGCGAATTAAACGCTTTTAAGGCTGCATACCTGTACCGGCGCAATCCATATGGCATCAGAGTTGAGTTTGCGAAAGGCGTTCAGCGGTGGATGGTGACGGTTTTCAACGAGTATGCGGCCAGTATAGGATTGAATAAATAAGGAGATGCTAACGATGAAAACATACTTTGTGAGCTATGAAGAACCATGCAACGCTTGCGACGGATCTGGAATAATCGAAAATCCACAATGGACCGCCTATTGGCACCAAACGAATGGACACCGCCACTTACCAATCGACCAGCAACTTGAAGCCGATGAGCAATGGTGGGCAAAGCGCGGTTATTCTAGTACGAGCAAATGGCCACCCGAAGAAATAAACTGCGACGAGTGCGACGGCAACGGTATTCGGCATGGACGTGTTTTGTTAACCGAGGCGTTATCAGAGTTATTAAAAAACCACCAGATGGGGGAAGTCTCCCCCTGACTGCGGTCTCGCTCGATGCAAACGGGGACCCAACCCCGTTTGCTTCGGGTTCACCCTCCATCACCCCCTCGCGCGGGCGTTCCCCCCGCAACCCCCCTAAAAAACTCAGGCAAAAAGCGGCCACGGCCGCTTTCTCCAAAAAATAAGCTGTTGACGGTTTTGAAGTGCGACGGGCGGCCAAGCCTTTTCCAATGGCTTCCCCGTTCGGCTTTCGCGTCTTGCTGTTGGATTTTTACGACACCGTCCCTTCGTGTTCAAAGGTGCGGTGTTTTCGTATGGTCATTTCTCCCTTGCGTGTGTGTTTGTTTCCTGCTTAACGATTGCACAAGGATAGGGATTCAATCTAACAATCAACACCCAATTTCTGCGAAATTGGATGTTCCCCTTCGGTGATTGTTGTCTTTACAAATCCCCATCTTTTCTTGGCAATCAAGCAGGACAAACACAACTACAGGAGAGAAAATCATGGCATACAAAAACACTTATCGCACTTTGACACTTCGGGAACGGGTCGAAATCCAACGTCGCAAAGAAGACGCGAAATGGCTCGAACGGGAAGCCAAAAAATTGGAAAAGTTGCTTGTTTGGCCACCCGTCGAAGAAGAAGAAACCCCAAAACCGGTACAACTTAGCTTATTTTAATTTGTAGAAAAACAAGCTCCGAAAGGAGCTTGTTTTTTTGCCTTCGCCAGCAAAGGAAGTTAGTGGCAGGCTTGGCAGCTGAAGCAGCTGCGGCTGCCACTAATCCTGATCCGCGCCCCGGTCGGGTGGGGGACCACTCGACCGCCGCGTGCTGTCCCCAATGCCGTCAGCACCCTCCGGGCGGGAAGAAAAACCAAAGAAGCTCAAGCAAAAAGCGGCCACGGCCGCTTTCTTTGCTTGCCCAAAACCTGTATTGGCGGTCTAGTCGGCGCTGGCCTTTGTCGTCTGCGGTCCGACCTGGCCTTTGACCGGCGTTTCCCCAACGTGGGCGAACACCAGCCAATCCTATGCTACCACTTCCTGGAACCTGTTTTTTCTCGCCGTAGCTGCTGCTATCGAAAGCTCCATCCTGCGTGGGCTGGTTGACAGGTTCCCGACAAAGCCCTACATAACCACTGTGATTTTTTCCTGAAACTGATTCTTGCCTTTTGTAATTTGTCGCCGCTTAACAATTGCTCAAGGATATGAATCCACTCCGGCCGTCAACATCCAATTTCTGCAAAATTGGATGTTCCCCTTCGGTGACGGCCGTCGCTATAGATTCAAATCTTTTCTTGGCAATTAGCGGCACAAATTTCACAAAAGGAGAATCAAAAATGTTTCAGGAAATCACAGTAATCGGTTATGTAGGTCGGGAACCCAATGTCAATACAACGCCCACTGGCAAGGATGTAGCTAACTTTTCGATAGCAGCCAATGAACGCTACGGCGAAAACGAAAAAACAACCTGGTTCCAGGTGGTAGCATGGAACGGATTGGCCGAGGTGGTTGCGGCCCACGTCAACAAGGGGAAACGCTTAATGGTCAAAGGCACGGTTCAGGTTCGGACCTGGCAAGACGACAAAGGCCAAACCCGCGCCGACATGGAAATTACCGCCAATACCATCCGGTTTTTGGACTAAGCAAAATAAAGAAAGGCGGCCATTTCTGGCCGCCTTTTTTTGCTTTCGCCGGCGAGGGTAGTTAGTGGCAGACCTGGCGCCGGCGGCCGGCGCGGCTGCCACTAATCTTGATCCGCGCCCCGGGCAGGTGGAGGACCACTTGCCCGCCGCGTGCTGTCCCCAATGCCGTCAGCACCCTCCGGGCGAGAAGAAAAACCAAAGATTTGTTGCCAATTGGCAACAAAAAATCACCAGCCAGCAGGCTTAACAGCCTGCGCTGGGTGAATTTACATCCTATTCCCCAGCCACAAAAGGAGGCGATATATGCAACAATCACTTGTCGATCTGCAAGCCTATGATACGCGGCGATCTAAACATCGCCGGCTGATCAAAGACCTGCCGGCCGAAGAACAACCCTATACCCGCATGGACGAAGTAGGGGTCAAATCCCTTAGCACGGCCGAAGTCATGGCCATCGCTCTCGGCAACAAGGACGGCCTCGATCTCGCCACTGACATCCTTACCAGCAAACGCAACTTGCTGGGCATTGCCCGCAGCACGCGCCAGGAACTGGCGCAGGAACCAGGCGTAGGGGAAGTCACCGCCCGCAGGCTGCTGGCCATTCTCGAACTTGGGCGACGATTCGCAACCACCCCGCTAGAGCCGAGAGCAAAAGTCACCACCCCGTCCGATGCAGCCGCTTACCTGATGCCCGATCTCATGAATCTGGATCAGGAACACCTCGTCGTACTCACGCTCAACACACGCAACCATATCACCAGCAAACAAACCGTTTACATTGGAAGCATCAATACCTCAGTCATTCGCCTGGCTGAGATATTTCAGGTCGCCATTCGCCAAGCTGCGCCGGCGATCATCGTCGCCCACAACCACCCAAGCGGCGACCCGGCACCTTCACCGGAAGACGTAAACGTAACGCGCCAGCTCGTTGCCGCTGGGAAATTGCTCGACATTGACTTTCTCGATCACATCGTCATCGGCCATAACTGCTATGTCTCGCTCAAAGAGCGCGGCCTCGGCTTTGACAGTTAGGAGGGCTTGCATGTTCGCCATATCCAACACAACCATCGACTATGACCGCAGCAGCCGCCAATGGCAGGCCACGCGCAACGGCAAGGTACTAACGTATCCAGCGGGAGAGCAGGGGAAGCTCGGCGCAATCGCCGACGCGATTAAAGCCGCCGACGAAGAGCTGTTCGCTGCGCTCTCAAAGATGCAGGCCAATTACCCAACGATCGGGAAACGAGTTTGGAAAATGGGGATGCTCATCCTCGCCGGCCACGTTCGGCCCGTCATGGAAGATGACGTGCTGGCGCACGTCAAATCATTCAGCCGCCCAGACATCGACCACACGGTTATCTGGTCTGGGCGCAACCTCTTTTGTGACTGCGAAGATTTCCACGGCCCTCATTGCCCCGTTATTCGCTGGCGCTCACAACGCATGTGTATCCACATCGGAGCCGTGCAAACGCTGCGCCACCTGGGACGGTGGCCAGAAGACAACTAATACAACAAAACTCGTCACTATTTACCTAACTCATCCTATGCCAGAATAAGGAGCAGCTATGACAATTTTTACTGGAATCACCGTTCGGGCGATCTCGCCCGATGGCTGGCCGGTCGATTTCCAAATCGACCCAGGCCAAACCAAAACAGAAGAAGCCATCAACCTTTTGGAAAAATACGGCTTCACGGCAGCCTCAACCGCGCCGGCCGCAAGCGGCCAGTCCAACGGCGGCAGCCCCATGACCATCAACGTGCCGGCCGAAAGCCTCGTCGCTCTGGTCAATGACGGCAAAGCCTATTGGAAAGTAAAAGGCGGGGAATACCAGAAATTTGGGGTCAGCATCTGGCCCGAAGTCCTCGAATCCTGCGGATTCGACGTGGACAACCTGAACCCGTTGAAACCCGTCAACTTGCGCGGCTGGACGGCCGTCTGCGCCGTCAAAGAAGACGGCAAAGCGAAGAAGGTACTGCGCCTGGAGAAACAAGAGCAGACCCCCACCAACCAGCAGCCGCCAACCCCCAAACCCGCCAAGCCCCAAGAGCTTGCCGCCGACGAAGACATTGACAAAGACCTGTTTGGCAGCAAGCCGCGCCAGGCGCGGCCGACAGAACAATCTTTCAGAGGTCGCACAGTCACATCCACGGCCGTCGCCAGCCCTCCGGCCCCAATCCAGGTGGATGGCTCTTACGTTTACCGCGACGGGAAGCCCGTCGCCAAAGAAGACATCTCTAATTTCAATCTGTATCACGAAACGGTCGGCACAACGCCGTACAGCCGCGAAAACCTGATCAACTGGATATACAAATGATCAATCTTGAAATCACTTACGCTGACTTGCTCTATTGCTTCGTCCTTTGCCAGCAGCTAGAAAAACTTGCTAAAGAAGCCGAAACCGCCAGCGAATTCACACTGGCAGACCTCGACGAACAACGCGCCACAATCGAGACTGATCTCGCGGAGCGATTCGTCGTTTTGATAACAAATGCAGCTATGAAACTATCGGAGGAAAGTCGATGACACTTGAAGAATTTCGCAAACTCAAAGCTGGCGACAAACTCCAGCACCCCATGACCGGCGTAGTCGTCGTCAAACACACGTATGTGGGCTATGACTACGATACGCCATTTCCCTACGAGCAATATGTTTACGCGCTTGAAACCGAAGACGGCCGGTACCTAAAAGAGTTCGACCGCGACGTAAAGCTGATCCGGAAGGTGAAATGATGGCTACCAAACACGTCACACTCGCAAGACTTGCAAAAGACGGAAGATACATTGGGGGATTCGAGATAACTGACAGCCCCAGCACCACCCAACATAACGACCCGGATTACCCCAAGGTTGGGTCCCGGTACGCTTCCTACGACATGCTGGCAAAAGACTTTCCGCATATCAAGGTGCGGCTTGACACCAGCATTTATATCGACTGGCGCACAGGAGAAACCCACAAAGCTCCATCATGATCCCCGTCACCCATTACACACACGGCAGACCAGCGTCGCCGCTGGCACAAGAGCCGGTCATCGACCCTGACCGGCTCTTTTTCGTAACCGTTCGAGACAACGGCCGTAACGGCTTCCTGGCCGGCCCCTTCGAGACCCACCAAGAAGCCCTCGACCTGGTGCGCCAGGCCAAGAGCTTGGCCCAAGCCCAAGATCCGTGGGCAGCCTTTTATTCGTTTGGCACGGCATCCCTGCCGCGAGATTATCCACGGATGCCTACCGGCATCTTCAACAAACTACTGGAGAAAGTAAATACCTATGCCTAAACAACACTATTCCTTCGAGCTAAACAAAACCTTACTCAAATACGCCATCAAACACGCACTCGCGCAAACCAAAGCCTACTCCGGCGTAGCCTTCGTCTACCTAAGTTTAGACGGCTCCTATCTATGGCAGTGGACTGGCGCACCGGACACGGCAAGAACTGTTTGTATCATCAAAGACGGCTATTTGCTCAAAATGGACCGGGACGCTACTCCCGAAGAAGTGGAATTTATCAACCTGGTTATTCAAACCGAAGGAGAAAACACCAATGCCCAACAAGCAACTGCTTAAACACGTAGTCCAAGGCGCAATCGGCACGACCAAAGCCTTCAACGGCCTGGCGGCCGTCTATCAAGAACCGGATGGCACCTACAAATGGCAATACGTAAGAGCGCCATTCACGGCGCGGCTCGTTTGCGTCATTCTGAATGGCAAACTCAAAGAAGTGGCGGCAACCGCCACCGCTGAAGAAGCGGAAATTATTAACGCAGTTATTCAGATCGAAGGAGAAAACACCAATGGCTAACCCTATTCACATCGGAGACCCGGATGCGGTCGAACGGCTTCAAGCCAAAATCGAAAAGCTCGAAAAAACGCAAGACCTCATGAAAGCGGCGAATAAGATTTGCCGCAGCAAGATGCACATCGACGTAAAAGTACAGGAGCTGCAAAAGCTGGGCATCGGCGAACTCAACGCCCACAAGCTGCTTGAACCTCGCTACGGCGGCCGCGTCGGTTATGCCCCCTGGCAACTCAGCAACAACAACGCGGAAATCAAACGCGCTTACACCCAACTTCGGAAAGCCGAAGCTGCGACAAAGCGCGTCTCCTCATTCATCACCAACGAGGAGGGCGTTCGCGTCGAATGGGCGGCTGAAGACAGCCGGGTGCGGCTGACTTTCCCAGAAACCCGCGTCAGCAATGCCATGTACAAGACCCTGCGCTCTAACGGCTTTGTATTTGCCCGCACCATTGGCGCGTTCAGCCGCATGTGGACCAACAACAACGCCAAATACGCCGTTGACAACGTCATCCGGGCTTACAAAGCCGAAATCGAGGAGGCAGCCCAATGCCAATCAGCTTAAACGATTATGTGTTCACCGTGCGCCTGGTCGGAGATCGCCGAAACTGGAACAATATCAATTTTCGTGTCCATCAAGCTGACCTGAGCGAAAAAGCGGCACGGCATTACGCCGAACTTCTAACATATCGCTACAAAGACGTAGTCGAAGTGCGATACAACATAGTCGGCTCTGGGCAAGGGCATTACACACCCGGCAGCGAGAAAAACCGGCAAAAACACCGAGAGAACGCATCATGACACGTATCTTCCTCTACCAAATCAAACGCAACCGCAAAGGCCATATCAACAAAAATGCAACCGTGGCCGACGCAATCCGATATTGCATATCGAATTATGGCCGTTTCACCGCTTACGACGTTCTGGCCGTAATTAACAACCTGCTTCCAGAATCCGAACAACTTTCTCTAAAAGACGTACAAAGACGCCTAAGCAAAGCCGCCGATCTCGGCTTTGTTTTAGAACGAATAGGCAGCTACTACCATCAAAGAGGATAACCATGCCTAACCCCGTTAAAATCACCCGTAATAGCCAGACCGTATTGTGCTATGGCAAGTGGGAAGAAGACAGCAACGCCGTTTGCGTCTTTGAAGATGAAGACCTTGACGGAACCTGGTGCGAAGGTGCAGACAACTGGACCGAAGCCGTTGAAATCCTGACCAAATACGCAGCGGAAAGAGGCACAGTCTTGATCCAATTGGAGGCATGCTAATCATGGCAAAAAGACGCAAACAACCCAAAGGTGTAACTAGCAGCCAAATTTATCTTGCAAAGAGATATGCTAAAGCACATGGGCACTTTGGTCTACTTGGAGACTGGATATATTCGGGCGAGGGCCATCTTTGTCATGGTTGGGCACAATATTTTGTAGATTACAAATTCAGTATACTTGCCTGGTCGTACAAACAAACTGGATTAAGTGGCGACAGATCATATGACGAGCTAGCCGCTGCAATGCATAACCGCAGAATCAAATAACCCCCTAAAAAGAAACCTGGCATCGAGCCAGGCTTCTTTTTTTCGGCTTAACAGCCGAAACCCTCCGAATCTATTCTAGCTTCGGAGGAAAAAGCAATGACCATCCCAACCCCTACACGTATCTACATCCACAAAGACCACATCACCTACAGCCAATACTACGCCCTGGACGAAGACAATCACACCATCGTCGCCTTGCAGATTCTCGGACCGGAGCAGGCCGTTAAAGCGGCCTGGGCGCACCTGGTCACAAACGGCAAGCAAAGCGCCCACATTGATGCGGCAACCGTCACACTCGACGGTTCCAAAATGCATGTCATGATAAAGTCACAGCTACCCGACTGCGGTTGGCTGGAAATGTGGCTCGTCCACAAGCAGGCCATGCATGAACACGTCAGCCCGGGTAACGCGCCTTACTTTTACATTTTCTCCCCAGATACCGGAGACATTCCAGAAGACACCCGTCAATCCCACCTGCGGGATTTGTTCGCCACCATGCTCGACCTAGTAATTGGCGTACCCATCTTGCCTGAATGGAGCAACTTCCTTTTGCAAGAAGGCCAGGGTCGCCAACTTATATCTACTTGGAAACTCACCCCAAGCCGAAATGTTGACGCTTACCGCATCAGGATCAAGCCCGACACTTGGCAAAAAATCATTTCCGATGGCTTAAAAACCAACCAAATCACTTTCTAACCCCCTAACACAAAGGAGAAAACACAATGCGACTCGCCAACACTGACAAGGCCGGGTATTTCCCCACGCCCGAACCCGTCACTAACCTGATCCGCACCTACATCGCTGCGCCACACGGCGGCCGCATCCTCGACCCATGTGCAGGGGAGGGGGAGGCTCTCATCCCGCTGGCGCGGGATTTGAACCTCATTCCCTACGGGGTGGAGCTGGCCACCAGCCGCGCCCAGGCCGCAAAAGCCAACGTCGAACAGCTAATCGCTGCCCGCCCAGACGCGGAGCAGCTCGACGGCCGTCACGTTCTCCATGACAGCTTTATGGCCATGATCGCCCCCAAAGAGAGCTTCAACCTCATCTATGCCAACCCGCCGTACTTGATGACCGAAGAAGGCCGCGCCGAATACGGCTGGCTGCGCGATGCCCGGCCGTACTTACAGCCTGGCGGCCTGATGGTTTGGGTAATCCCTCGCCACTTGCTTTATTACGACAAAACCGCCCCTTATCTGCTTTCCTGGTTCAAAGACATCCAGATTTTCCGCTTCCCTGACCCGTTCTACGAACGGTTTAAGCAGGTCATCGTCATGGGCATCCATCGCCAAAGCCGCATCAGCCCAGAAGCTGAAGCGGTCCGCGAAATCCGCACTCTGGGGCAGCCGCTCCAGGTCGTGGACCTGGAACCCCTGGTCGCTGCCCCCAATCCCGTCTATACCTTGCCGGCGCAAACGCTGCCACAAGCGCAAATGCGCTTTCGCGGCTGGAACGTCAGCCCGACCGATGCCGGGGAAGAAGCTCACGCCAAAGGCGTGATCTCTTCCAAAGCATTTCAAGAGCTAATCGCTCCTGAAATCAGCCAGGGGCCAGACTTGCGGCCAGTTACGCCGATGAAGATCGGCCACCTGGTCGGCATCATCGCCGCTGGCTTCCTGAACAATCAGATTCTGGAAGATGGCGACGAGCGCGTCTTAATCAAAGGGCTGAGCTTCAAGCAAAAGAAAGTCACCGTAACCCAACGCGAAAACCCCAATCCAGGCCCCGACGAACACGCTTATACAGAGACTACAACCGGGACCGATCAGGTCATCACCAGCATTACCACCATTACACCCAAAGGAAAGGTCGCCAAACACGAAGGCCCAAACCTCAGTAAATTCATGGAGCGATGGCTGCCAGTTCTGACCCAGGTCATCACCGACCGTTACCCACCGTTGTATAACTTCGATTACAACGGCTACGAAGCAGCGATCAACAAGCTCAACCTGACCCGGAAAATCCCGATTGTGAACCGCCCCGGCCTGCTGCCGGCGCAAAAACACGCCATTGCCGCAGCTGCGACACGATTGGAAAACGGGAAAGATTGTTGGATTGACGGGGAAATGGGGACCGGCAAGACCATCATGGGCGCCGGTGTGCCGGCTATCATGGCCACCAAAGGCTACCGGATGGATCACGTCATCATCCTCTGCCCACCGCACCTGGTAGACAAATGGCAGCGCGAAATCAAATTCGTCTGGCCACGCGCCACCGCTATGGCCATCGAGCAGCGGTCAGATGTGGATCGTTTCTTTGCCCAGCCGGGTCCAATCTTCGGCGTGATGAAGGAAACGACAGCCAGGTCGGCAAGCGGCTGGATGCACACGTACCACAGCCGAATGGGGCCAATCGTCCACAAGCAGCGGACAAGAGAAGGTGCGTATGAGTTGATTCACGCCACCAAGCTGGCGCAAACCAAGACAGCTAAAAACGCGCTGCCAACGCAACTATTCAACCGCCTGCCCAACTTGCGAGAAAAGCGGCATGTTCGCTGCCCAACCTGCG
>JAKQCM010000116.1 GCA_029559155.1 Chloroflexota bacterium | reverse complement strand
GGCGGCGCAGGTCTTCTTCGCTGAAGTGTGACGGCCGTAAACTTTGCGCCGCCACTACCCCAATCACTTCTTCACCGCTGAGAAGGGGCAAAAAAATGGCCGACCGGGGCGCAACGTCGCTGATGTAACGGGGTTTGGCCGGCAGGCGGCTCATTTCTTTTTGGAAGTCGCGCACCAGCAGGGGCGTGCCCGATTGGCGCACCCAACCGGCGATACCGCTGTCTTCGCTGAGGTCGAAGGTGATGGGGGTTTCTTGGGGACGGCCGTTAATCTTCCAATACATAATCTCGTAGAATTGGTCGTCGAACAAGCCGATCTGAAAGGTCTGGTTATCGATCACCTTGCCGCATTCCTGAGCGATCAACTGGCAAAGGGCGGTAATATCCAATTCGGCGCTGACGATGCTGCGGCCGGCGGCGCTTAGCGCTTCCAGTTCGGTTACGCGCTGCATCAGCGCCTGCCGCGAGCGATAGCGACGGACCGCGATGAGGATCAAGAATGTCATCGCCACAAAGACGACAAAGAATGAGAGGGTTGGCCCCGAAAGGGTTCCTGGCGCTTGTAAGTTGATGGATGACATGTCGATTAGAACCGATTTGGAGAAGTTGGGGTTCTGCGGTTTGTGTAAGTGTTATGAATTAAATGGGGGCATCGCAGATAAGGCTTCCTCCTGAGTTTGGTAAATCTCAAAGACTTTGTCGAAGCCGATCATGGTAAAGATTTCACAGAGGCGCTCGTTTAAACCGTACAGAATGACGTCGCCTTCGTGGGCGCGGGCTTTTCGCCAGGCGCTCACCAGACAGCGCAGACCGCCGCTGTTGATGTAGTTGGTTTCGGTCAGGTTGACGAGCAGTCGGTATTGTTGGGCGTTGATGAGTTCGGTGAGGGTTGTGTTGAGGTCGGGGGTCTGGGTTTGGTCCAAACGGCCGTGTACCTCAACTTCCCAAATGCCGACGGTTAACTGTTGTTGGCTGATGTTCATCGTTTACGCATCACCCATCTGTTTGATCATCGTAAGGGTATTGCCACGACTATCAAAATTATATTGGATGTCGTCCATTAAAGTACGCATGAAGTGGATGCCCAGGCCGCCAACCTTTAAGGTTTCGGGTTCAGCTTCCACAGAGAGGTCAGACATGGCGGGTGGGGGGACGTTGGTGGGGTCGAAGGAACGGCCGTGATCCCGAAAGGTTATGATGAATTGGTCCTTAGCCACCCGCCAACTCACCTCGATATCGCCGATATCTTCGCCTTCATAAGCATGTTCGATGATATTGGTGCAGGCTTCGTCACAGGCCAGTTCAACATGGAACAACGCCCCTTCATCCAGACCAGATGTTTGTGCGCCCTCTACGACAAAGTCGCAAATATCTCTGATGTTATTGTAACGACCACGAACTGTGAGGATGTGTTTTTCACCCATAAAATGTTTAACGTGGGCCACAGCGCTGCCACTGGCCATTATCTGGCATACCCATAGATAAAGGGCGGCCGGCTACCTGTCGGGTTGAAGATGGGACGCAGGCAACTACGAAAATGGCATCAGGCGGTTTACTTTTCTGCCGGTAAGCATTGACTCGGCTTCCTGGCGCAGGCTGTTCGGCAACAGGATGGTTTGGAAGGGTTGTTAGAAGCTGCCGACGGCGGCCGTCAGGTCATCGTAGGTTACAAATAACGCCGACAGGCCTGCGAGAGAAAATACCTCGCTCACCCGTTCCGATGGCGTGGCAATGCGCACGTCGCCGCGTTTCTTCTTCGCTTCGCGTAAGGCAGCAACGATAGCCCGCAGCCCGGCACTGCTCATGTATTCGATTCCTGATAGTTCAACGACGATATTGGCGTTGCCATCTTCGAGGAGTTGTTTCAAGGCATTGTCCAATTGGTTGGCATTGGTGCTGTCGATGCGCCCGGCGGCGGTGACAACAGCGACGCGTTTGTGGGTTTCAACGGATAGGGTCAGTTCGGATTCACTCACAGTGTTTTACTCCTTGCGTTTAGGGAAGGGATAGTTAGCGAAATTATACCACAAAGAAATTGGGTAACGAGGAATGAGGTTTCCAGGCGAGGGGAGGTTGGCGTTGTGTTAGAATGGAGGAATGCACGAATTAGAGAGCGGCTTGCGGGTAAAGGCTCGGGAACTGGGATTTGAGCGGTTGGGCATTATTTCGGCTGTGCCAGGCCGGCGGTTGGATGCGTATTTGGCGTGGGTGGCGCAGGGATTTCAGGGGGAAATGGGGTACATGGCGCGGCCTGATCGGGTGGCGCGGCGGCAGGATTTGCAGGTGATTTTGCCTGGTGTGCAGGCGATTGTGTGTGTGGGGTTGGATTATTTTACGCGGCGGCTGCCAACGGCCGTGTCCCAAGACCCCAGCCGCGGCCGCATTGCCAATTACGCCTGGGGGCTGGATTATCATGATGTGATGACGCCCCGCCTGGAAGCCCTGGCTGCGTGGCTGCGCGCGGCCGGCGGCCAATCGGCCAGCCGGGTGTATGTGGATACGGGAGCTGTGCTGGAACGGGATCATGGCGAAACGGCCGGTTTGGGTTTTACCGGCAAAAACAGCATGCTCATCAATTCACGGTATGGCTCCTGGTTTTTCTTGGGCGAACTGCTGACCACGCTGCCGCTGACCCCAACTGTCGCTCAATCGGCCGTATCGCCGCCATCTTGCGGGCGCTGCCACCGCTGCCTGGATGCCTGCCCGACGCATGCGTTCCCTGAGCCGTATGTGTTGGATGCGCGGCGCTGCATTTCTTACCTGACGATTGAGCTGAAGGGGTGGATTCCCCAAGAATTACGGCCGTTCATGGGTAATTGGATTTACGGTTGTGATGTTTGCCAGGATGTGTGCCCGTTTAATCGGTTTGCGCAGCCGACAGGGGAAGCCGGGTTTTATCCGGCGGCGGGGGAACTGGGATTGGAGGATTGGGCGGCGGCGGCGCCGCCGTTGCTGGATGTGCTGGCGCTGGATGAGGCGGGTTTTGCGGCGCGGTTTGCGCGCAGCCCCATCAAACGGATTAAGCGGCAGCGGTTGGTGCGTAATGCGTGTGTGGCGGCGGGGAATTGGGGCAGCGCAACGGCCGTTCCCGCCCTCATCCCCCTACTATCTGATCCGGAGCCGATTGTTCGTGGCCATGCTGCCTGGGCGCTGCGGCAGATAAATGATGAGAGGGGGGAAACGGCCGTTTACCGGGCATTGCAGCACGAACCCGACGAAATCGTCCGCAGCGAAATGCGCGGCGACGGATCAGTACGGCAGTAGAAGCTGCTCCATATGGGCCAGCAGATCTTCAGGATCGATGGGTTTGGCGAGAAAACAGTTTGCGCCGGCGGCCAGACTTTGCCTTTGCACCCGGTCAAAAGAATTCCCGCTCAGGATGATGATCGGCAGATGGGCTGTTTGTGGTTGGTCGCGCAAATATCGGCAGACGGTCAGGCCATCCATTTTGGGCATCATCATGTCTAAAAGAATGATATCCGGCAGATGGTTTGCCACTTTTTCTAAAGCATCTTCGCCATCTTCAGCCGAAAACACCTGATACCCCGTCATCTCTAAAATAACTTGCAAGATCTCGCGTGTAGCTTCTTCGTCATCAACAATTAATACTGATTTGCTCATTCCTCTACTCCTCTTACCAGTTGTGGGTGACCAACTCCTTTATCCCCCCAAGGATGTTTGTAATTGGGTCGGATACTGCTCGCTGCGGCCGATGTAAACGTATTGTGGGCGTTTTCGCCGCATGTTAGACCTGTTTTGCGAAGTTTTGTCGATAAGTATATGGGTCTCTGCGAGTTTAGGTGGAAAATGTAACGCTTAATTCACGCAGCGTGCGGATATTTTGGGTGGGTGTGGTGACCATGATCACGCAGCCGGTGCCCAGCAGCAGGCGACGGCCGTTGGTTTGGGCCACCGCGTCTTTGGCTTCAGCCAGCAGGCCATCTGGCGAGTCCTGGTGCAAGGTCCAATGGTCGATGCCGCCGCTGGCAGCGCCTTGAATGTGTGTTAGACCTTGGGCCAGAGAAACGGCCGTTTCCCGATCATGCCAGTTCAAAAACTGCGCCGGATAATCGGCCACCAAATCAAACATCACCTCCGAACTGTGCAAATGAACCATGTTGCACCACAAGTCATCTACCGCCGCCAAAATGCGCAAATCATAGGCCCGACCAAATTCCTGAAACTCGGCGCGGCTGAGTAAAGGGTAGCGGGCGTGCTGCACGGCCAGGAAAATCCCGGCGATGCCCGTGGCTTTAGCTGCCTCAATGAAGCGCAAGGTGCTTTCGGTGATGGTTTCCAATCCGCGATGAAATGCATCCGGGTGGCTGCGCATGTGGCTCAACATTGCCGGGTCGCCGGCCAGATGTTTTGCCTGCGACAGCGGCGAGAAAATAGTCGCCGTGAAAGGAACGCTGTCGCCAACACCTTCACCTACCAGCCGCAGCGCTTCGATCTGTGAGGCCAACATGCCCTTTTGCGGGTTTAAGGGTTTGAGCGTGGCCCAATCATCCGGCGTAAAGACGGCGCGGCGCACGTATTCGCGCGTGCCTTCGATGTGGCCAATCCATTTGGTTTCTACGCCCCAATCGTCTACGGAATAGCTGCTGGAGGGACCGACTTTAAGCAGATCCCAGTCGTAATCTTGCTGCCATTTCAGGTGGGCGGCGGCCAGAGCGCGGGGGTTTTGATCGTCGCCCGGCCAATGCCGCCACAGCGCCACGGGCAGGCGATCTGGTTTTTCACCGGCGATTGCGGCTTCTAAACGTTTACGTTTTGTCCAGTTCATGATGTTTTTTCTCCAACTGATCGAGCAAGATGGGCATCGTGCTCGGTAATGGGTACAGGTTTGGTAGGACTACTCCAGGTTGGAGTTTACTATGCGTTCGGTAAGTAAGAATAGATTGGAGGTTGGATGCTAACGGCGAGTTGGGCGGTAACAGTAAAGACGCGAAATTGTCCGATATTTATCCAGGCTTTGTTATAGTACTTTTGTCTTAGTGGGGCTGGCCTGCTCGACTGACAAATTTCATAATTTTGCCGCGGAGAGCGCAGAGGACGCAGATGTTTTCTCTGGTACAGACTCTGCGTTGTCCGCGTTTCCCCCAGTTAGCAATTTCATTATAATCGTCGGCAATTATAAACTATCCGGCGCGGGTTTTGCCTGCCAGAAGTGGGCAAACGGCCGTCGCCCCCATTGCGAGGAAATTATGATTACCCATTACCCCGGTTTTTCATCAAACAATGCGCCCCCGCGCCAGGTGGATGTCTGGCTGCCGCCGGCTTATGAGGTCCACAGCGACCAGCGGTACCCGGTGTTGTATATGCACGATGGTCAAAATCTCTTTGATCCGGCCACGTCTACCCATCAGATTGATTGGGGGATTGATGAAGCGATGGAGCAGTTGATTGCCGACGGCCGTGTCCCGCCAACGATTGTTGTGGGTGTGTGGAATACGGCAAAACGCTGGCATGAATATATGCCGCAACGGCCGTTTACTACCCCCGCTTCTCTGGAAGTACTCCGCAGCATGGGGCCGGATTGGGCTGATGGTCCTCAGAGCGACGCCTATTTGCGTTTTCTAACCCAAGAGCTGAAGCCATTCATCGACGCCACATACCGCACCCGCCCAGAGCGCGAAGCAACCACGATTATGGGCTCCAGCATGGGCGGCCTCATCTCGCTTTATGCCCTGTGCGAATATCCCGACGTGTTTGCCGCCGCCGGCTGCGTATCCACCCATTGGCCGGCGGGCGAAGGAATTGTGCTGGATTATTTGGCCCAGGCGCTGCCCGCGCCCGGACGGCACAAGCTTTATTTTGACTATGGCACAGAGGAGCTGGATGCACTCTATGAGCCATTTCAACAGCGCGCCGATGTGATATTGGCGGCAGCCGGTTACACGCCGGAGCAAGACTGGATCACGCGCAAATTTCCCGGCGCAAACCATTCGGAACGCGCCTGGCGCGAACGTGTTCATATCCCGCTGACGTTTTTGTTGGGCACGCCATGAGAAAATTGTGGCATTTCGAGCGCCATTCGGAAGGCCTGCTGCCCAGAAGGCAGTTTTTCCGCCGCTGGTTGGTTTATGCGGGGTTGTCTTTGGGGATTTTGACGGTTTCGCTGTGGATTGGGGTGTGGGGATACCATGTGTTTGAGGGGTTGCCCTGGCTGGATGCGCTGCTCAATGCCTCGATGATTTTGGGCGGAATGGGACCGGTGAACCCGCTGCAAACGGCCGTTGGCAAGCTCTTTGCCTCGTTTTACGCGCTTTTTTCCGGCATGATTTTTCTGGTGGTTTTTGGCGTTTTAATGGCTCCGGCCGCCCACCGGCTGCTGCATATGTTTCGCCTGGATGATGAAGCGGGGTGAGGGAGGGGAAGGAGATTGGAGATTGGAGATTCGCGCAATCTCCAGTCTCTAATCTTCAGTCTCTAATCTCCAGTCTCTACTCTTTAATCGGCCGGATACATGGCCTCAATCAGGGCAGCATATTTGTTCGTTACGACTTTGCGTTTGATTTTTTGCGTGGGGGTCAACTCGCCGGTTTCCTGGGTAAAGGGCGCGGGCAGCAGCGTAAAGGCTTTGACGCGCTCATAGTTGGCCAGGTCCTGGGAAGCCGCGTCTATCCGGCTGCGGTAGAAGGCAATGATATCCGGGTGTTGGATGAGGTCGGTAACGGCCGTATACGCAATGCCATTCACGCGCGCATATTCCTCCAACGCTGCAAAGTTAGGCACAACCAGGGCGCTGATAAACTTGCGCCGGTCGCCAATGGCAATGAACTGTTCGATGTAGTGGTCTTTGGCAACGGCCGTTTCAATCCGCTGCGGCGCAATGTTTTTACCTCCCGACGTAATAATCAAGTCTTTGATCCGGTCGGTAATGCGCAAAAAGCCTTCCTCGTCAAATTCACCCACGTCGCCCGTGCGAAACCAGCCATCCACAAAAGCTTCAGCCGTGGCCTCTGGCTTGTTGTAATAACCCTGAGTCACGCTGGGGCTTTTGACCAAAATTTCGCCGTCCGGGCCAAACGTCACCTGGCAATCAGGGATGGGCTTGCCCACCGTGCCAAATTTAAAGGCCTTGGGCGTGTTAAATGTGACCATCGGCGACGTTTCCGTCAGGCCATACCCTTCACACACCAGCAAACCGGCGGCAAAAAAGAATTCTTCAATAGGCCGGGCCAGCGGCGCACCGCCGGCGGAAAAGAAATTTTTGGAGCCGCCCACGACGTCTCGGATTTTGCTCAATACCAGACGGTCGGCCAAACTGTGCTGCAAATTCAGCCACAAACCAATCGGCCGTTTGTCCTTGCGCCGGTACTGGTAGGTCTGGCCAACATTGATGGACCAGTGGAACAGCTTTTGTTTCATGGTCGAGCCATGTTCCAGACCGGCATAGGCGGCGGCGTAAATTTTCTCGTACAGGCGCGGCACGCTGACCATGACTGTGGGGCGCATTTCTTGCATGGTCTCGATAACGGCTTTGGGGTTGGCCAGATAGTAGTTGGTTGCGCCGGTCTTGAAAATGAAATAAGACCAGGAACGTTCGTAGACGTGGGTAAGGGGTAAGAAACAAAGCGAGCGGTCGCCGGGACCAACTTGAAACTGACCATCCGTCGCCTTAAACTGGTGGTAAAAGTTGGCGTGCGTCAGCATGACCCCTTTGGGTTCGCCGGTGGTGCCGGAAGTGTAAATGATGGTCGCCAATTCGTGACGGTCGGCGGCTGCCAGGCGAGCGGCAATCGCGGCATCGGCGGTTCGATCGGCGCCTTGTTGCAGGAATTGGCTGAAGTGGAGCGATTTGTCGCCGGTCAGTTGGGTGTCTTCGTCGAAGGCGATGATGGTTTGCAGGTGAGGCGAGCGATCCAGGATGGCCTGGACTTTGTTGTAATGCTCCTGGCCGCCGGTGAAGAGAAGGTTCATGGCGGTTTCTTCGATGATATAGGCCGCCTGGTGTTTGGTGTTGGTGGCATAAATGGGCACAGATACGGCGCGGACGCTCAGAATGGCAAAATCGACCAGCGCCCATTCGGGTCGGTTTTCGGCGAAGATGCCGATGCGGTCGCCGGGCTGCACGCCGAGGGCCAGCATGGCGCGGGCGAGCGTGTCGACCGTTTCGCCCATGGTCTGGTAACTGATATCCTGCCATTGACCGGCTTTTTGATAGCGCATGGCGGTTTCCTGAGCATAAGTCTGGATGCTCTGACGAATAACGACGGCGAGGTGTTCGTTTTCCATGATTTATTCCTTTGGCGTGCAGCCGGCTGGTTGACGGTTTCCAGGGGGGTTGCGCCGATTGTTCGTGTGGGGAAGTATGCCGGAATTGTGGGGTTTGCGTAGTGACAAACGTCATGTGCTGAGGCTGGAAAACGGCCGTACCCCTCATCCCTTTTTTACCGATTGTGGTCGGTTGTAGGCTGCTGGCGCAAGGTGGGGGAAAACGGCCGTTTTCCCCCACCTTGCGCCATGCTTTTAATCATTCGGATCAGTGGCTTTTGTGGCTAAGAAAGCCGCCTGTTTGTCTACATCCTTCAGGTAAGCCTTTTTCTGGTTGCCGGTCCAGCTTTCAAAACCGATTGTGCCCAACTCTTTGTCTTTTTTGTCTTCTTCGACGTTATAAAAAACCAGGTACGTGAGCTGTTTCATGCCGATGAAATCGGCCGTTTTGTCCAGCGAGACAGTGCGGTAAAACCGGCCGCGCCATGTGCCGGTGTTCAGGTAGATGATGTCACGGCCGTTTACCACATCTAACGGCCGTAACACAGGTGTGTGCGTATGGCCGTATAAAATATAGCGCGTCTCGCTCTCTGGCTCGCGGTACTCCGGCTCGTAAAACGCGCCGGTCGTATAGTCGTCCAGGCCGCCTTCGTTTAATGTGCGTTCGATGGTGGGCAGCAGCAGCGGCAGCAGTCTGTTGGCATCCGTGATCCGGGTAAGGGTTTCGATGATGTTTTTGAAGGGTGTGCGGCTTAAAGTGCGCAGAACCTCATCCACATGAGTTTTGGGATTGTGCCAGTTTTGCACAAATTCTACGTCGAACAGATGGTTAACGACGGTGTCCAGCGTTTTATCGAGCGCTTCCAAGATGTCCGGGTTGTCGAGTTCGCGCATTTTGGAAAAAAACCATTCCATCATGCGGCCTAACGGCCGTACATTGTCAATATCCTGCATCGCCTTCACCAGGTCATCGGTCACGGCCGGGTATTCGGCTTGCAGCAGCCGCAGGGTGCGCGGCAGGTTCACGGCAAACTCGGTGGCAATGACGTCGCCAACGGGAACTTGCAAATGGTCGGCGCGGGTGTAAGCGGTTGTGCCGTTATAATTGTAAACATCATATTGGTGTCCGTGCCGCGCAAAAACGCCATACGCCTCATCGACAAAGGTATACGGATACCACCATTCCATGCCATCCAGCACCTGCACTGTCTGGTTGTTGACCGTTAGTCCGAGCATTTTGCGCAGTTCGTCGCGCAGCGAAGGGTACAAATTAATCAGCCGGTCATGGTTGCCGACGACATAGATAATGCGCACGGGAATTTCTCGGCCCAATTCTTCGTGGATGGTTTTCTGAAAGTTACGGAAAAATTTGAATGTGTCCCAATTTTGAAACAAAATGGTGTTTTCTGGCACGTCGGTCTGTTTGCCGGACTCCGGAAACCGCCCCAAAATATCCAGACACCGCCGTTCTACGCGGCTGCCCAGGTGCGGCGCGGGAATATCGCGCAGGCCGTTGGCGCCCCAGGGGCGATTTTCCGGCGCTTCGTCGAACCACTGCTCGGAGCGGATCAGGTCTGGGATGTCGCCTAACAAGAGTAGTTTTATCTCTGTGGCCTTGTTTTTTCGGGCCAAAGAGATGATGTTGGAGAGAAATATTTGTTCGAATGCTTTGGCGGGCAAATTATGGTCGCCAGATGTGGCATCGACAAAGTGTAGATCGCTGATTACGACAAGCATAAAACCTCCAATTTTGATTCGCAAAAGAAATGGGATGTGGTTCTGTCAAGGTAGGATGCCGGATGTGCACATTCTAACGGAAAGAGACCCCAATCACAAGCCTGGAGGTGACGGCCGTTTTCCAAACCTATAAAGCGTGCCGGCTAACCCGATTATTGTCCCGAATTGGCTATCCGTGATAAAAAGAACCGCAAAATGAGTAAACAGACTTGAGGCAATGATGACCATCATACAAACGAGCGAAGATATAGCGATGTGGGCGCTGCGCAGCCTGGCGGCAATTTTCGGTCTGTATATTGTCGTGGGCACGCTGATTTCGGCGATCAAGACCTTTGTGTTGCCCCGCGGCGTGAATGTCTGGCTGACGCGGATTGTATTTTGGGTTGTGGGGTTCTTTTTTCGGGTGCGGGCGAAAAAGGCGCGCACCTATGACGACCAAGATCGGATCATGGCTTTGTTTGCGCCAGTGGGGCTGCTGGTGATGCCGGTCGTTTTGCTGACATTGATTTTAATCGGCTACATGTTCCTGTTTTGGGCGATTGATCCGCAGCCGGTGGCCGATGTGATGCGTTACAGCGGCTCGTCGCTGTTGACGTTGGGGTATGCATCCGGCGGCACGATTCCCTACAAGCTGTTAGAGTTTTCAGAGGCGATGATTGGTTTGATCTTGGTAGCGTTGTTGATCGCCTATTTGCCAACGATTTACGCGGCGTTTTCCAGAAGGGAAACGGCCGTTTCCCTTCTGGAAAACCGCGCCTCATCCCCGCCGTCGGCCGCGCAATTTGTCAGCCGCTCCTACCGCACCGGCGAATTGGAAACCCTGAACGAAGTATGGTCCGATTGGCAAATCTGGTTTGCCGAACTGCGCGAAAGCCATACGTCGCTCGCCCCGCTCTCGTTTTTCCGCTCGCCGCAGACAGGAGTTTCCTGGATAACGGCCGCCGGAACTGTGCTGGATTCGGCGGCCCTGATATTGTCGGCTGTGGACGTGCCGCCGGAGCCGCGGGCGGCATTTTGCATTCGCGGCGGTTATCTGGCGCTGCGCGATATTGCCGCGTTTTTTAATCTCAGTTTTGATGCGAATCCGCAGGCGGCCGACCCGATCAGCATCAGCCGAGAAGAGTTTGATGCTGTGGTCGCCGAATTAACCGCCGAAGGCGTGCCCATGGTGGCTGATCTGGACCAGGCGTGGCGCGATTTTGCCGGTTGGCGGGTGAATTATGATACCGTGCTGCTGAAATTAGCTGCTGTGACCCTGGCTCCCTACGCCCCATGGTCGTCGGATCGCTCGGCGATTGTGCCTGGGAAGCAGAATTTGAGAGGCTAACTATCAAGGAGACGACATGAGCGCAGGCTCAACACCATCAATGAAAATCCGCAGATTTCGCAGATGACGCAGATTTTTTCTCTGCACCTTTGCACCTCTGCGCCTTTGCGCCTTTGCGTTAAATTCTTTTCAGAGGAGAAAACTGTGGCAGAAGGAAACGGCCGTTTACAAGGCCAAACCGTTTTAATCACCGAGGCGAC
>JAKQCM010000124.1 GCA_029559155.1 Chloroflexota bacterium | reverse complement strand
CACCTACCCGGACGAGCCGGGCTTGTGGTATTATCAACGCCAACCCTCGGCCTGTTGCAAGCAGGACTTGGGTTAGACAACGCTGGAATGTGTCTGCATTCCGGCGTTGTTGCGTTTGAAACTATTCGGTTTGCTGCATTATACGCGAGCATTCGCGTATTTGTCAATCCAACTGTATATCCGTCCGATAGACTCCACGCCTTTGGCGGCTACGAATATAATCTTCCACATCAAACGGTGTTGTCAGCCAAACCCCTGCAATTTTATGCGCCTTCAAACGACCCTTGCGAGCAAGTTGGCCCAGATAATTATTATCCAACCCGTATAATTCAGCGGCTTCTGAAAGGGAAATCAGGCGGGTTTTGTCGTCGGTTCCGTTCACAATTCACAATTCAAACTTCACAGTTTCCCATCATTCCATCGGGATTTCTGTCACATGAGCCAGTCCGTTCAGCGTCAATACAAAGTCATTCAAGATGTCGCGCCCAACAATGCCTTCTGATACATTTTCCTGGGCAATGACTGGTAAGTAGAACTTGCGACCAGCAAAGCTGAGTAGCACCGCATACAAGTCGGCGATGTGTCGCTGCCCAGAAAAATCATAAGCCACGCGCGTCCCCTCAAAGCGCGCGCCCACCTGTTCCAACACAGCAATGGGCAGCATCGTCATATCAGCTCCTGTATCAATTTGCGCGGCAATGGGGATTGGCGCGATCCGACCATCATCATCATGTACCAAAAGCTCGGCAAAGGGGGCGGCTGGCGCATAGCTTGTGTTGTAAGCAAAGGTCTGCGTTTTCATGGGTTATGCGTCAAACGGGGCGATCCAAGACGCAGTGGACGCTCCGGCTCCGCTGTCACCTGACGAATTAAGACGATGGCATTGGGGAAACGTACTTTAATGCGTTGACTTAACTGGTGATGGTCGGCATCGTGATCCACCAGTTCGCCCTCGTGAAAAGCCACATACTCGCCCAGATGTGTCTGGCGCAATTCTGCCAGACGCGCCTCGAAAACGGCCGTTTGCGCCAACATTTCGGCGCGGCGCTCATTTTGGTGCAGGGCAGGCAACGTCGCCAAAGACTTGGGACGGACTACAGCCATATCCTCTCTAACCACCAACTCTAGCTCGCTTGTTTTGGGGAAATAGGCGAGCGGGATACGAACTTCTTGCTGTACCACCTGAATCGGTATCACGTTCATGTTTTACCTCGTGCAGATTGTTTCTTGTCGCTTCCATTATAGTATAGTGGAAAAGGGCAGGGGAGGGGAAACGGCCGTTTATCACTTTATCACTTTATCACTTTATCACTTCCAATCTGATCAAATTTGTAGTCCCCGTTCCCTCATTTCCAGGTGACATTTGTCATGTTGCCAACTGGCATAACATCTTACATAATATAATCTTTGTAGGTTACCAGTATCAATCACCAGCCAAGAAAGAAAGAAACATGGGTACCAATTCTCGTGTCCACAAACTGGTTACGGCCGTCAATACCACGACCCACGACCGCCACAAACTGATTATTGTCCTTGGTAGCTTTGGCATGGGCAAAACTCGAATGCTGCAAGCCGCCAGCTCTGCCACTGAAGGCGTTTACCTCAACCTCAATCTGACCCTGACCGAACGGCTACGTCAACTTCCGCGCTCCCGCTATAACGACGGTGTTACCGTTCACGCCGAAATTGACAAACTTTGTGATGAGTTGTCACAGCACGGCCGTCCCCTCTTCGTAGATAACGTCGAACTCCTCTTCTCGCCCGAACTGGGCAAAATCAACCCGGTAGATACCTTCAAACGCATTTCTCGCCAGCGACCAGTGGTGCTGGCGCTGCCGGCCCGCCGTGATGGAAGTTATGCTGAATATTCCACCATCGGCCGTGCCGATTACCTGCGGATGGAGATTGGTGATTACATCATCCTTGATTTGGAGAACCTTCCCACATGAGTTATTTAATCCGCGACCTGATTAATTTTCAGGAAGTTGAAGAAGTTATTAAGCTGCACGATGAACGCGCCGACATCGTCGCCAGCTACGCCATTTCTGATTCCCTGCGTGCCAATCTCAGTTACATGATGGAACTGTTAAGCGGCGCGACACATAAATCCTTTAACGTCATCGGTAACTACGGCACGGGCAAGAGCCACTTCTTGTCCTTTGTCGCTGCCATTCTGGAACATCCGGAAAAACGAGCGGAAATCAAGGATGAGCAGGTACGGGCCAAAGCGGAGTTGTTGGAACGGCCGTATCTTGTCGTCAAATTCGAGCTAGGGGCAAACCAGGTTCCCCTGCGTCATGTCTTCTTCGATCAGGTGCAGCAGCAGCTTCTCCATAAATATGATGTGGACGTGGAGCCGGTAGACCTGGACCGCGAATACGACAATGTCAAGAAGATGCAGGAAGTGGTAACGGCCGTTAAAGACCAAAACCCGGAAGCCGGCCTGCTGGTGATCATGGACGAGGTGTCCGACTCATTGAAGCAGAAACCGGCCGACATGATGACCTACGACCTCAACTTTCTGCGCGAACTGGGTCAAATTTCACAAAGCACCGACTTTGTGTTTATTGGGGCGATGCAGGAGCACGTTTTCACCAACCCCAAGTACGTGCAAGAAGCGGCCAACATCGCCCGCGTGGCGCAGCGCTTTGTGGACATTACCATTACCAAAGAAGATGTAGCCCATGTGTTGTCGGAGCGGGTGTTAAACAAAACCACCGAGCAGCGTCTGGCGCTGCAAGGACTGCTCGGCGACCACAAAATTTACTTCACCAATCTGGCCGAACGGCTGGATCGGTATGTGGACATTTTCCCCATTCATCCTTACGTCATTGATATTTTTGAGCAGCTGCCCTACTTTGAAAACCGGGGCATTATTGGTTTTGCCACCAGCAACGTCAAGCCGCTGCTAGACGAACCGGCCCCGCGCTTTATCACCTACGACCGCGTCTTTGACCTGATTGACGCCACCCACGAAATTCGCAACCAGCCACAGGTGCGACCGGTGGTGAATGTGGTGCAAACATTGGCAGCCAAAATTGACGTGCTGCCGGAACGGTATCGAGGTGATGCCGCCCGCATCGTGAAGGGGCTGGCGGTGCTGAAGCTGCTGGAACACGGCGCTACCAACGGCGCCACGGCGCAGGAGTTAGCTAACACCCTCTTCATCATCCCGCCGGGAAAGATGTTGGTAGACGCCGATCTGGCGCGGGACAACGTGGAGCGCATCCTCAAAAACATCCGCGAAGTGACCAAAGGGCAGTTTGTGGCCTATGACGGTGACTTTTTCTACCTGGATTTGGAAAAGACCACCGACTACGACGCTGAGGTGGACGCCCGCATTGCCGCCTGGGGTGACAGCAGCAGCTACGTCAGCCGCGCCTTTCGCACCATTGCCGAAGCAGATTTGAACGTGGCTGGGCAAAAGCCGCTGGAACCGGGGCAGTCGGTGTTTGCCGATACGGCGCCCTGGCCCAAACGCAACAGCTACCGTGAAGGGGTGCTGGTGATTGGTGATCCGCTTTCCGGCGATCGTTTTCGGCAGGGGGACTTTCGTTTTGTGCTGGTGGGGCCGGTGGCCAGCCCGGCGGCGCAGATGCGGCAGGATGAACTGCGCCTGCGCGTTCCGTTTGCTGATGAACTGGTGCAAAAATTACGACGGCAGGCGGCCGCTGCCGCTCTGGCTGCCGAAAACAGCAAAGAACGGCGCACTGCCTTTGACAAATTGGCGAAGGAGGCGGCCGCGCAGTTCCGCGACCTGTATCTGGCAAAACTGCTGAGTGCGGGCGAGGCGGAGATGGGGGGCAGCGTGACGCCGTTGACTGATTTGCACACCACACGGCCGTTAAACGTCCTGGCTGATGTGGTGGATTTTGTGAAGGGGGAACTGCTCGGCCCCTTGTTCAACGATAAATATCCCAGCTACCCCCAGTTCCGCACCCGGATTACGGCCGTTAATATCGAAGCTGAAATGAGCCGCGCCATCGCCGCCCTGGAAAAAGCCACTTTGTACGGCATGGACATGAACAGCCGCGGTTACCTGGAAAGCCTGGGCGCAACTGGTAAAGAAGGGCAGTTTAGCTCCCGTAATTCGGCCGCCGCGCAGATCGTTTTGCAGCGGGTGGCGGCCAATGACAAAACCGGCAAGGTAACGCCGTTGGATGATGTGCTGCGCGAATTAAGCGCCGCGCCCTGGGGCCTGCAAGCGCCGCTGGTTAAATTTCTGCTGGCGGCCTTGCACGCCAACGGCGAACTGGTGCTGGTGCGCGCCGGCGGCAAGCGCATTCACGCCGGTGCGCCGGAGAGCAATTTGAAAGGTGGCCTGACGCTGTTCGACGACATCCGCTACCTGGAACGGGACCGTGACATTGACGTGGAGCGCGTCGGTCGTCTCTTTACTATTTTAGGGCTGGTGAAGGGGCTGGTGATTGATAAAGAGCAGCGCGCCGAGGCGGTGAAACAGCTGCGCGAGCAGGGCATGGCCGTGCATACCATGATGCAAAACGTGGAAGACGGCTTCACCCGCGCCCGGCAGGACCCCATCACTGACATTCCCTGGGTGGGGCTGGAATCGCTGCACACCGAGTTGAAGGGCGCGTTCCGGCAGCAGGTGGAAGTGT
>JAKQCM010000115.1 GCA_029559155.1 Chloroflexota bacterium | reverse complement strand
GTCGACGGCCGTCCTAGCAAATTCGAGCTGGCCAACGGCGGAACCCTGATGTTTGACCAGATCGAAAGCCTCTCTTTGGAAATGCAAGCGGCCTTGCTCCATGTAATCGAAACGGGGCATGTTATGCGCCTGGGCAGTTCGCGTTCGATTCCCGTTGATGTGCGCATCATCGGGGCAACCTCTGACGACCTGGAAAAGCTGGTTGCCGCCGGGCATTTCGTCTCGCATCTTTATTACCGCTTTGGGGTGTTCAATATCACCATTCCGCCTATGCGAGAGCGCACAGAAGATATTCCTCTGTTGGCCGAGCGTTTTTTGGCGCGCATTTCCTTACGTGACGGACGGGCGGCGTGGATTGACGATGAGGCAACGGCCGTGCTGCGCCGCTACCCCTGGCCAGGAAATGTCCGCGAGCTAGAAAGCATCCTGGAACGCGCCCTCCACCACAGCAGCGATAACATTATCCATGTCGCCGATCTGCCGGAAGCCATTCGCAGCGGCCGGCTGGTTATTGCTAATTCACCACAAGCCGAACCTGTTCTCACCACCACAGAAGCCGAACGCGAAGCCATCATCCGCGCCGGATGGGCTTGCCAGGGCCGTTTAACTGAAATGTCGCACCATCTGGGCATTGGTCGCACAACCCTCTGGCGCAAGATGAAACGGTTCAATTTAAGCCCTGGTCAATTCAAACAATAAGCAGCGTTTCAAAAAGAAACAAAATACCACTTTTTGTGTTTCAGAATGAAACATAAAATCCTCATTTGTTGATCTGTTACCCGCATGGTGTATTATTACACACAGTGTACTGTGCAAATCGACCAAGTTTAAGAACCAAAAATTATGTCATTTGCATAAATTCACCAATTGGCGACTCTCCTTTATGCTGGCTTGGCGCACCTTTGTTTTCCCTCGTAATTGCTGCGTGTTAAGCCTGCGTTGTTGCTCTCATCAATCGGGAAGAGGTGCAACAATAAGAAATTATCAACTAAGATAATCGTTTCCCCAATGTACCTTGATGAGACTGACGGCATGCATTCATCATGAGTGCAATTGCTGCCATTCAGGGGGCTTTACCGAATCTCTGATTCTCGCAAGCATTTGGGCTTTGTTGCCAACAAGGAGGTGACCACAGAAGAAAATCCCCTATTGAATATCCACAACCGCTGACCTGGGAAAACCAGGCGACTTCCATTTCTGGGCGCTACTGTGCTCACCCGTTTGATTGGTTGTTAAAAACTAATTTCATTTCGAAGAGACAGGTTTATTTAAGGAGAGAAAGATGAAACAAAAAGGTTTAACAGGCGAACTGATTGGCGAAATATTCGGCACTTTTGTACTGATTTTGTTGGGCGATGGTGTCGTTGCCAACGTAGGCTTGGCCCCCCGCCTTGCTGGTCCAGCTTACAACTGGAATACCATAACCATCGGCTGGGCTTTCGCTGTTATCGTTGCCGTATACATTTCCGGCGGCGTTAGCGGCGCGCACCTGAATCCAGCAGTGACGATTGCTTTGGCTGCCAAGCGTGGCTTCCCCTGGGGTAAAGTTGGCCCATACATTGTGGCGCAGTTCATCGGCGCTTTTCTGGGCGCTGCAGCCGTTTTCTTTGTTTACCGTGATGGTTTGGTTGCTGCGGGCTATCCCAATGTCTGGTCTACTGGCCCTGGTTCTGTTTTCGGCAACACCTTCTGGGGCGGCACGGGCGAAGCGTCCACCGGCTCCTACTCCATGCTTACTGCGGGCATCGCTGAATTCTTTGGCACGATGATGCTGTTGTGGGGTGTTTTGGCCAGCGGCGACGAGCGCAACCTGGGTCTGAAGAACAATATGGGACCGTTCCTGGTTGGTTTCACCGTTTTGGCAATCGGCCTTTCTTTGGGCGGCCCCAGCGGTTACTCCATTAACCCGGCTCGTGATTTAGGCCCCCGTATTTTTGGCGCTATTGTCGGTACGAAAGGTCTTTTTGATGGCATGTACTGGCTGATTGTCCCGGTTCTGATTCCGGCGATTGCTGGCGCTATTGGCGCTTTTGCCTACGACGCTTTTGTTACGCCGTTCTTACCCGAAAAGAAATAACGGTCATCGTTTCTAAACGCCGGGCATGGTGTGGCGGAAAAGCAGCCACACCATGCCCGGTCTGAAAGCAAGGAGAGTCCCATGAAAAAATTGATCAATGCGATTGACGACGTTGTAAAGGAACAATTGGAGGGGATGGCAGTTGCGCACCCCGATATGTTGAAAATTCACTTTGACCCAACGTTTGTTGTGCGGGCGGATGCGCCGGTTCAGGGGAAAGTGGCTTTGATTTCTGGCGGCGGCAGTGGCCATGAACCAATGCATGGCGGCTTTGTCGGAAAAGGGATGCTGGATGCGGCTTGCCCCGGCGAGGTCTTTACTTCTCCCACGCCGGACCAGATGTACGAAGCGGCCAAAGCTGTTGATGGCGGCGCAGGCGTCTTGTTCCTGGTGAAAAATTACACCGGGGATGTGCTGAATTTTGAAACGGCCGCTGAACTGGCTTTTGCCGATGGCATTAAGGTTCAGAGCATTCTGATCGACGATGATGCGGCTGTAAAAGATAGTTTGTATACTGCGGGCCGTCGTGGCGTAGGCACGACTGTACTCGCGGAGAAGATCGTGGGCGCAGCGGCTGAAGCGGGTTACACCCTGGAGCAATGTGCTGATTTGGCGCGGAAAGTTAACAAGTACGGCCGTTCCCTCGGTATGGCTCTCACGTCTTGCACTGTCCCTGCGGCCGGCAAACCTACATTCGAACTTGGCGAAGATGAATTTGAAATCGGCATCGGCATTCATGGCGAACCAGGCCGCGAACGTCTCCACATGAAAACCGCCGACGAAATCACCGAAATGATGGCTCTGGCTATCATCGAAGATGGCGCTTACAGCCGCACAGTCCGTGAATGGGACAATGAAGCTGGCGATTGGGTAGAAGTCGAATTGGTCGACCCGCCACTACAAGCCGGGGATCAGGTAATTGCCTTTGTGAACAGCATGGGCGGCACACCTGTATCCGAATTGTATGCGGTATACCGCAAACTGGCCGAAATCTGCAACAACAAGGGTATCACCATCGTCCGAAATCTTATCGGCCCTTACATCACCTCATTGGAGATGGCTGGCTGCTCCATTACGTTGTTGAAGGCTGATGACGAAATCCTGAAGTTCTGGGATGCTCCAGTTGTGACGCCTGGTCTTCGTTGGGGCGCATAATAGTGTTCAGCAAATCGTGATAGCAACCGGGTAAAAGGTCGTTCGTCCTTATTGACGACCCCCTGAACACTATCACAAAGGAAAGGCACTATGGTCACCCGAGATCAGATTGTCCAGTGGCTCGAAGCAACGGCCGCTGTGATGACAGAAAACAGAGAGTATCTCACCCAACTAGATGCGGCCATTGGCGACGCTGACCATGGTATTAACATGACCCGAGGCTTCAACAAGGTCATGGAAAAATTACCCACAGTCGCCGATAAAGACATCGGAAACATCTTAAAAACAACTGGTATGACCCTTATTTCCAGCGTTGGCGGTGCGAGCGGGCCCTTGTATGGTACATTTTTTATGCGCAGTGGGATGGCCTTGGCTTCTAAAGAAGAGTTGAGCGACGACGATCTTTTCAAAATGCTCAAGACCGGCGTCGAAGGCATCGTCCAACGTGGGCGCGCCCAACTCGAAGACAAAACCATGTTTGACGCCTGGTCACCCGCTCTGGACGCCATGCAAGCCGCAATCGATAATGGACAAGACACCAAAGGTTCGTTGAAAGCGGCCGTCGACGCAGCCGAACAAGGCATGAAAGACACAATACCGCTCATCGCGCGCAAAGGCCGCGCCAGTTACCTGGGTGAACGCAGCCGGGGGCACCAAGACCCCGGAGCTACCTCATCATATCTTATGTTGAAAGCATTGCTGGATACATTGGAAAAATAATCTTACCATTTGAGCAGGCTCATTCGAGCCTGCTCCCCACTATTTTCATCCGAAGGAGAAAAAAATGTCAGAAAAATTTGTAGCCGCAATCGACCAGGGTACCACCAGTACCCGTTGCATGATTTTCAATCACGCCGGTGAACCTGTTGGCATTCACCAAATGGAACACGAGCAAATTTATCCCAAACCAGGCTGGGTGGAACATGACCCGATGGAAATTTGGGCGCGTACCCAAGATGTGATCAAGGGCGCCATGAAAAATGCCGGCCTTACGGCCGCCGACCTTGCCGCCGTTGGCGTTACCAATCAACGCGAAACCACGGTTGTCTGGGACAAAAACACCGGAAAGCCCTATTACAATGCCATCGTTTGGCAAGACACCCGCACCGACAAAATCATCAAAGCCCTTGAAGGCGGCGTTGGTCAAAATCGGTTCCGCGATAAGGTTGGCCTCCCCTTAGCCACCTACTTCTCCGGCCCCAAAGTGAAATGGATGCTGGACAACGTCGATGGCCTGCGCGAAGCGGCCGAAAAAGGCGACGCTATCTTTGGCAACATCGACACCTGGGTTATTTGGAACCTCACCGGTGGGCCTAAGGGCGGCGCGCACGTCACCGACGTCACCAATGCCAGCCGTACGATGCTCATGAACCTGGAAACATTGGATTGGTCCGAAACCATTGCCAAAGAAATGACCATCCCCATGTCCATGCTGCCCAAGATTATGCCGTCTTCGAAAGTGTATGGCTACACAACCGAATCTGGTCCGTTTGGCGGCAAAATTGCTGTCGCTGGCGACCTGGGCGACCAACAAGCCGCTACCGTCGGGCAAGCTTGCTTCAGCCCTGGCGAAGCCAAAAACACCTATGGCACCGGCTGCTTCATGATCCTGAACACCGGCACCAAGATCGTCCCCTCCAAGAGCGGTCTGCTGACTACCCTTTGCTACAAATTTGGCGACGAACCGGCTGTATATGCTTTGGAAGGTTCTATCGCTATCACCGGCGCTTTGGTGCAGTGGCTCCGTGACAACATGAACTTCTTCGATTTCTCCCCGCATATCGAAGATTACGCCAAGTCCGTGGAAGACAATGGTGGCGTTTACTTCGTCCCCGCTTTCTCCGGTCTGTTCGCTCCCTACTGGCGTTCTGACGCTCGCGGCGCTATCGTTGGCCTGACCCGCTATGTAAATAAGGGCCACATTGCCCGCGCTGCCCTGGAAGCCACCGCTTATCAGACCCGCGAAGTCTTGGATGCCATGAACGCCGACTCCGGCGTACCGTTAACCGCCCTGAAGGTAGACGGTGGTATGGTCTATAATGACACCCTCATGCAATTCCAGTCCGACGTTTTGGACGTGCCGGTTGTTCGCCCGAAAGTGGCCGAAACGACAGCTTTGGGCGCTGCTTATGCCGCCGGTTACGCTGTTGGCTTCTGGACCAGCACCGATGAAATGCGCGCCAACTGGGGTATTGCCAAGACCTGGGAACCGACCGAAGGCAGCAATGCTAGCACCGCGTTGTATGCCCAATGGAAGAAGGCTGTTACCCGCACCTTTGACTGGGTTGAATAATTCGGTAATCTGAAGTTTGAAATTTGAATTGTGAATGAGTTCCAACGGTGGGACTCATTCACAATTCATTATTTTTGTCTGGGGAGACCCATGATGAACCGTATACAGACAGAAGTTTTAGTGATTGGTGGGGGAGCTACAGGCACAGGTGTGGCCTGGGATGCTGCTTTACGCGGTTTGAAGGTTGTGTTGGTGGAACGGCGTGACCTGACGCATGGCACGTCTGGGCGGTATCATGGGTTGCTGCACAGCGGCGGCCGATATGCCGTCAAAGATCCACATGGCGCGGCAGAGTGTATTGCCGAAAATCAAATATTGCGTGTTACGCATGCCCACTGCATTGAAGACACAAGCGGCTTTTTTGTGGTTTTGCCTGAAGACGAGGGCGAATATCCCGATAAATTTAAAGCAGGTTGTGAGGCGGTCGGCATTCCTTGCGTTGAAATTCCCGTGGCTGAGGCGCTGCGCCGTGAACCGCTGCTAAATCCGCGTATCAGCCGCGTTTTTGAAGTGCCGGACGGCTCTTCTGATAGTTTTTTGGCGGCGCATGCCACGGCGCAGGCAGCGCGTAATGCTGGGGCGCAAATTCTGACATACCACGAAGTTACCAGCCTGATTATGGTTGGCGGCGAGAGTGATCGGCGTGTGGCCGGGGCTGTTGTGCATAATGTGGTCACCGGTGAAGATACAGAAATTCATGCCGACATGACGGTGAATGCGGCCGGAGCGTGGACGGGCAAATTGGCGGCGATGGCGGGCATCGAGATCACAATTATGCCCAGCAAGGGAACAATGGTGGCGATGAATCACCGGTTGGTGAATACGGTGGTGAATCGTTGCAAAAGTCCTTCGGATGGCGACATTATTGTGCCCAGCCATACAGTTTGCGTTATTGGAACGACCTCGATTAATGTGCCGGAACCTGAGCCTTTGCGGATTGAGCCGTGGGAAGTGAAAAAGATGTTGGAAGAAGGGGACAAAATGGTTCCCGGATTTGCTGAGGCGCGGGTGCTGCGAGCGTGGGCTGGGGTACGGCCGTTATTCCAGGACACCTACACCAGCGGTAAAGGACGCGACGTTACCCGCAAGTTGGCCCTGCTCGACCACAAAGAACGGGAAGGGGTCGCCGGTTTCCTCACAATTACCGGCGGTAAATGGACGACGTTCCGCCTGATGGCCGAGGCGACGGTTGATGATATTTGCCGGCATTTGGGCACGGAACGGCCGTGTATCACCGCCACCACCCCCGTGCCCGGCGCAGAACAAGGCCATTACTGGGTCGGCCATCGCCTGCACGAAATCGAAGAAAAACATCTACAAAGCGAACTGGTTTGCGAATGCGAACTGGTTACCCGAACGATGATTGAAAACGCCGCCCGGCGTAACCCGCTGCTAACCTTGGACGACCTGCGGCGCGATGTGCGCCTGGGCAAAGGACCGTGCCAGGGTGGGTTCTGCACCTACCGCGCCACCGGCATTTTGCACGAGATGAAAAAAGCGGGCAGTTGGGAAGTGAACATGAGCGATGACGCCAGCAGCGCGGCCAAGTGGGAAGTTGCCTACTTGCAATCGCCCGGCCACAATTTGGTTAGCGACGCCGACAGCCATGAGGATAACGGCCGTGCCGCCAATACCGCCGATTCCTTCAACCCCAATTTGCTGCTGCGCGACTTTTTGCAAGAACGTTGGAAAGGAGTCACACCGATTCTTTGGGGACGGCAGCTTAAACAAGAACGACTGGATGAACTCATCTACATGAGCCTGATGAATGTCGATCACCTGCCGGACAAAGAGTTAACCAGCCCGGTTACGGATTTTTATCTGTTTGACACAACGCCAACAGCCGAGGAGGTGGCCGATGTCTGATTTACTCGTCATTGGCGCTGGACTAAGTGGGTTGATGGCCGCGTACACGGCCGTTAAAGCAGGAATGCGTGTCACCATAGCCGCCAAAGGACTGGGTTCCATGCATTGGGGCGCAGGCACGATTGACGTATTGGGGTACACGGCTACACAGCCGGAACTGCCGGTGAAACGGCCGTTAGAACAAATCCAATCACTCATCCAACAAAACCCTCAGCACCCGTATGCTTTACTGACCAATGAACACATCGCCCAAACCCTGGCGACTTTTGTCGCCCTAAGCAAGGACATCGGCGTGCCCTACGGCGGGGCGACAAACCCAGGCGATAATGTACTCCTGCCGTCGCCCGCCGGCGCGGCCCGCCCCACCTATCTGGCTCCCAAAGCGCAGCTTGCCGGCGACCTGAGCCGTTCCGAACCCATGCTGATTGTTGGCTTCGAGGGGATGCGCGATTTTTACCCGGAGTTGATTGCGGAGAATCTCACCCATCTCGGTTATCCCGCCCGCGCCGCCTTCTTGCCTCTAAAGCTCATCACCAACCGCCGCGACAGCAACACCGTGCAACTGGCGCAAGGGTTGGATAACAAAGAACAGCGCGCACTTTTGGGCGCTGCTCTGCGAAAAATTGTCCGCCCTGGCGAGCGGATTGGTCTGCCGGCAATTTTAGGCATGGATGCTCATATCACGTTCCTGGCCGAATTGGAACGAGAGACCAACTCGCCGGTTTTTGAAATCCCCACGTTGCCGCCCAGTGTGCCCGGTGTGCGCTTGTACAAAGCTTTTCGCGGTCATTTACAAAGCCTGGGTGTCCGCCTGACGGCCGGTTTAGAGGTGATTTCTACCCAGACAACCGCGCCAAACGGCGTGCCGGGCGCTGTGCAATGGGTGGAAAGCGCAACCAGCGCTCGCCCGCTCAAACTGCGCGCCGATAAGTATCTGCTGGCAACAGGCGGCATTTTAGGCGGTGGATTTAACAGTGATGTAAACGGCCGTGTCTGGGAAACCATCTTCAACCTGCCCCTCACCATTCCCCAGGAGCGAGCCGATTGGTTCAATCCCGGTTTCCTCAACCCACAAGGCCATCCGGTTTTCAAGGGCGGCGTCAAAGTCAATGCCAGCTTCCAGCCCATCGGCGCAAACGACCAACCGCTCTATGCCAACCTGTGGGCCGCCGGTAATTTGCTGGCCCACAGTGATGGGATTCAGGAACGCAGCGTCGAGGGAACGGCCGTTGCCACCGGTGTGGCCGCGGCTCAGGCTCTCAGCGGCTAAAAGGATCAACTATGCATACCAAATCATGGCATTCTGTCGGTCCCTCTTTGGACGAATGCATCAAATGCAATATCTGCACCAGCTACTGCCCGGTTGCGGCTGTAACCGATCTATTCCCTGGTCCCAAATATGTCGGTCCCCAGGCACAGCGGTTTCGGGAAAATGGCCAGCCCCAAACCCCCGACCATTCGGTTGATTATTGCTCTGGCTGCCGGGTTTGTAATGAAGTGTGCCCCACCGGCGTCAAAATTGCCGAACTCAACGCCCGCGCCCGCGCCCAAATCGTCTCTGAAAAAGGCATTCCTCTGCGCAACCGTCTGCTGGGGCGCAACGAAATGTTGGGCAAACTAGGCCACATCGTGCCCGGCCTGGCAAATTTCGGCCTACACAATTCCTTCAGCCGGGTCATGGCCGAAAAGGTGATGGGTATCGCCCGGGAAGCGCCGCTGCCGCACTGGAGCACCGACGGCTCATTCGGCGATTGGTTTAAGAAAACACAGGCACAGCGCCTCAAATCGGACAAAAAAGTTGTCTATTATCACGGCTGCGCTACCATGTATTACGAACCATTCATCGGCAAAGCGACGGTGGCTGTGTTTGAGCATAATGGCTATGAAGTGCTGGTTCCACCGCAAAACTGCTGTGGTTTGCCCATGTTGAGCAATGGCGAATTTGGCGCCGCCGCCGATTACCATCAAAACAACATCAACAAACTGCTCGTTTATGCCCAGGCCGGGTTAGACATTGTAGGCACCAGCACAAGCTGTACGCTCACATTAAAAGAAGAAGCGCCAGAGTTGTTGGACATGGACAGCGAAAATGCCAAAGCCATCACCAACGCGACCTGGGACATTTTTGAATGGCTGCGCGAACGGCACGAATTAGGCGAATTGAAAACCGATTTTCGCCAGATGAATATGGTTCTGCCTTACCATGCGCCCTGCCAATACCGGGCGCACCGCGTCGGCAAACCGGCTATGGACATCATGGCCTTGATACCGGGCATAGACATACGCGAAAGCCATGCGCGCTGCTGCGGCATTGCCGGAACATATGGGTATAAGAAGGAAAAGTACCAGATCGCCATGGATGTTGGCGCGGAATTGTTCGATTTTGTGGCCGACCAGGGTGGTGACGTGGAAATGACGGCGTGCGATTCGGAGACCTGCCGCTGGCAGTTGGAACATGGCACAGACCTGCCATCACGCCATCCGGTCGAGATTTTAGCCGCAGCTTATGGTCTGTATGACCTGGAAAAGCGGCAGCTTTTGTAAGAAACTGGCAACCGTTCATGGTTCTCTGAGGAACCCTGAAGGATTGCTCTAGAGAAGTTGGACCTTATAGAAATCAAACCCTTTGGGTTGTATAGATGTAGGAACTTTTATGGCGAATAAATCCAAGCGGAAACAAAAAAAACATCTGACAAAGGCTGAGGAAGAAGCGCAGGATGCTGAAATCCGCAAGGCGTTGAGCGAACCCTGGATTCAGCAGCGTTCTGGTTTGATGATGATGGGGTTGTTGAGTCTTGCGTTTGCTCTTTTCATGATCTGGCAGCTTTATCCCACAGAAGGGCTTGGGCGCTCGATTATGTGGGGGCTGGCTTCGGCCACGGCCGTTTGGGTGGTTTTTTTGCTCTCCTTTGGCTTCAATAAAATAGTGAGGCGGTAACTAAAACGATGATGCCGGCGACAGCACGTGAATGGGAGTCCCTTTGGGCGCCCTACGATGAACCAACCTATAACCAGGTGCTGGAGCTGATTCGGCCCAACGATGTGGTGCTGGAGATTGGCGCAGGCGATTTGCGCCTGGCGCGCCGCCTGGCCCATATTGCCCGTGAAGTTATTGCCTGGGAAATGCAGACGGCCGTTCTTACCAGCGCCGCGCAAGGCCTGCCAGGCAACCTGACTGCCTATGCTGTAGATGCCCGGCGCGAGGCTGTTCCCAAAGGAGTGACCACGGCCGTTCTTCTGATGCGCCACTGCCAACATTTCCATCTGTACGCCAATAAACTTCATTTAGCCGGCTGCCAACGCCTGATCACCAATGCCCGCTGGGGCATGGGGGTTGAAGCCATCAATTTACAAGTACCACGCATGTTGTATACTACCGCCCCGATGGGTTGGTATGCGTGTTGGTGCGGGGCCGCCGGTTTTAAACCCGGACCGGTCGAATATTTAAATCCAGAGCTGGAAACGGCCGTTCACGAAGTTGTCGATTGTCCATCGTGCCGCCGCCCGCTTGCCAACTAAAACGAGAACATCATGGTCAGCATTGTCATTGTTTCCCACAGCGCCACATTAGCCGCAGGAGTGCGGGAATTGGCGCTGCAAATGGTTCAAGACCAGGTAGCCATTGCCGCCGCCGGCGGCATCGACGACCCCAACCATCCCATCGGCACTGACCCGATGAAAGTGGTGGCTGCCATTGAGTCTGTCTATTCACCTGATGGCGTGGTTGTACTCATGGACCTGGGCAGCGCTCTGTTAAGCACGGAGACGGCCGTTGAGTTAATCCCCGAAGAACAACAAGCAAACATCTTCCTCTGCTCGGCTCCGTTGGTGGAAGGCACATTGGCGGCGGCGGTGCAAGCCTCGTTTGGCGCATCCGTCAGCCAGGTGATCGCCGAGGCGCAAGGCGCGCTGTCGGCTAAACGAAGCCAGCTAGATCATGAAACCTCGGCTGCGGAAACGGCCGTTCCCACCTTACCAGACACCGCCGCGCAAACCATCACCCTCATTATCCCCAACAAACTCGGCCTGCATGCACGCCCGGCCGCCCGCTTTGTCAGCACGGCCAACCGCTTTCAGGCTGAGGTGCATATTCAGCGCGGCGAACAATCCGCCAACGCCAAAAGCTTCAATCAGGTCGCCACGATGGGCGTGCGGCAGGGTGACGAAGTGGTCATTGCCGCATCCGGCGACGACGCGCAAGCTGCATTGGCCGCCATCCAGGCTTTGGCCGACATCAATTTTGGCGACGTTGATGACGGTGTGGCCGAAAGTGGGGTTCCGCTGGCGGCGGAAACGGCCGTGCCCGCCGTTGCCCAGGCAGGCGAATGGCGCGGCATCCCTGCCTCGCCCGGCGTGGCGATTGGGCCGGTGGTGCAATATCGCCCACAACTGCCAGAAGTAAAGGTCAAAAAAGTCAAAGATACCGGCGCAGAATGGGCGCGGTTGGTAACGGCCGTTCAATCTGCCCGCCTGGAAATTCAACTGCTGCATAAACAAGCGGTCGTGCAGGTGGGGGCGGGTGAAGCGGCTATTTTTGAAGCCCATCTGCTCTTTTTGGACGACCCCGATGTGTTGGATGTCGCCAAAACCCACATCGAAAGCGAACGCATCAACGCGGAAGCAGCCTGGCAGCAAACCATCCTGGCGACGGCCAACCGCTATCGCGCTCTTGAGGATGCCTATATGCGGGCGCGCGCCGTTGACGTGGAGGATGTAGGGCAGCGCGTGTTGGGGCAGCTGATGGATTTGGAACGGCCGTCGCTGAATTTCAGACGGCCGTCAATCCTCATTGCCGCCGACCTGACACCCAGCGACACGGCGCGGCTGGACCCCAAAAAAGTTCTGGGCATTTGCACAGAATTGGGCGGCGCAACCTCGCACAGCGCGATCCTGGCCCGCGCATTGGGCATTCCGGCCATTGTTGGCCTGGGCAAACAGCTCGAAACGCTGGCCGAAGGGCAGACCATCGCCATCAATGGGCAGCAAGGCCGCCTGTGGATTAGCCCAGACGACGCCCAATTGACAAAATTGGCCGAACAACGCATTGCCTGGCTGACTGAGCAGCGACGGGTCAAGACTGTTGCCCAACAACGCGCCATCACCAAAGACAAAAAATATATTGAGATAGCCGCCAACATTGGCGGTCCAAATGACGCGGCCATTGCTCTGGAGTATGGGGCGGAAGGCGTGGGCTTATTCCGCACGGAATTTCTCTTTATGGGGCGCGCCGAAGCGCCAACGGAAGACGAACAGGTGGCGGCTTACGTGCAGGCGGCGGAAGCGCTGGGCGACAAGCCGGTGATTATCCGCACGCTGGATGTAGGCGGCGACAAACCGCTGCCATATATTGACCAGGGCCAGGAAGAGAATCCGTTTTTGGGTTGGCGGGGCATTCGTTTTTGTTTGGATGAAACGGCCGTTTTCAAACCCCAACTACGAGCCATCTTACGCGCCAGTCACCAACACAAAATTAAAATTATGTTCCCCATGGTGGGCGCATTGTCGGAATTGCTGGCGGCCAAAGCGCTGGTAGCTGAGGTAAAGGCGGAATTGAAAAAGGAAAAAGTCGCCTTTGACCCCAATATCCAGGTCGGCATTATGATCGAAGTGCCGTCGGCCGTGGCCATCGCCGACCAACTGGCTAAAGAAGCCGACTTTTTCTCTATTGGCACAAACGATCTGACGCAATACGTGATGGCCGCGGACCGGGGCAATGCGCGTGTGGCGGGATTGGCCCAGGCATTCCAACCGGCCGTTCTGCGCATGATCAAACTGACGGTTGATGCCGGCCATGCGGCGAATATATGGGTGGGGATGTGCGGCGAATTGGCCGGCAACCCGCTGGCAACGGCGATGTTGGTGGGCCTGGGTTTAGACGAATTGTCGATGAGCGCGCCATCTATCCCGGCGGTGAAAGCGGCCGTGCGGGAGATAACCGGCTACGATGCGCAGCGTCTGGCCGACCAGGCTCTGCAAATGGCTTCCGCCGAGGCTGTGATTAGCTTATTGCAGGCGCATCAATAAACGGTCAGACCCCAAGGGTTTGCTCATGAGAATTTGGATGAGCTGGGTGTAAAACCCTTGGGGGTCTTGTTGGAGAAACCAGAACAGTTACGCGGGAATTTGGCTAAAATAACCGATTGGCTAATCGGCTGACACGGCATATAATTCCCTCTCAGTGAGTTACAACACTGAGAACCCGAGGCGGTCATGGCCTGGCCGCATTGAATACAAAAGCAGAAAACGGGCGGAAAACAGCCCGTTTTTCATGTTCAAAGGTCGGAAACGGCCGTCAAGCATTTATTAAGGACTTTTCGTCAGAGGCGAAAAGTCCTTTTTTTATGCCTGAATCGGCCGGCGTGGGCCTGGGATCTCTTTGTATGTTGGCTTACCACAAACTACATATTTAAGGAGAGGATGATGGCAAGTTTGACGAAGAAGGAAGAGGTTTTTGGCTATATGCCGGGCGACACGCCGCCGATTGGCTCGATGATCAGCCTGGGGTTCCAACAGGTGTTGACCATGTTCCCGGCGACGGTGTTGGTGGCGATTTTGACCAAGTTCGACGTGGGTGTGACGCTGCTGGCCGGCGGCCTGGGGACAATTGTTGCCCTGTTGGTGTCGAAGCGGCGAATTCCCATGTACTACGGCTCAAGTTTTAGCTACATCACTGTGGTGATCACGGTGATGAGCCAGTTTGTGCCGGATTGTTTTAACGACCCGACGGTGGTGTACTGCCCGGAAGGGGTGCGGTTGGTGCAGGTGGGGATTATTGGCACGGCCGTTTTCGAAATCCTCATCGGTTTGTTGATTATGCGTGTGGGCAAAGCGGCTTTGGATAGAGTTCTGCCGCCCGTTATCACCGGCAGCGTGGCCATTGTCATCGGCATTGCGCTGGCTGGCGCTGCGTTGAACATGGCCGGAGCGCATTGGGGCGTGGCCTTCATCACCCTGGTTGCCACGGTGCTTTTTTCGGTTTATTTGCAAGGGCGCGGCTTGTTGGGCATGCTGCCCATCCTGTTGGGCGCAGTGGTTGGTTATGTGGTAGCGGTTCCGCTGGGATTGGTAGATTTCGCGGTTATCGGCGCGGCTCCCTGGCTGCGCGTACCGGCCATCACCTTGCCCGCGTTTGGCGATTCGCGGGCCTGGGGGGCCATCATCAGCATTTCCCTCATCGCCATCGCCACCATACCGGAAAGCACGGCGCACCTGTACCAGATGAGTCTGTATATCGACCAGCTTGCCAAAGAATTGGGGCGCGCGCCACTGAAGATTAAAAACCTCATTGGTCTGAATCTGGTGGCCGATGGCTGCGACGACCTGGTGGTAGGCATGTTGGGCGGCTGTGCGGGAACCAATTATGGCGAGAATAACAGCCTGATGGCGATTACGCGCAATTATTCGGTGCCGGTATTGATGGTGGCTGCGGGGATTGCGATTGTGTTGGGGTTTGTGGGCAAACTGGCGGCCGTTGTGAATACGCTGCCGGTGGCTGTAACTGGCGGCCTCTCGATTTACCTTTTTGGGGTGATTGGCATGCAGGGCGTGGCGCTCATCCAGTCAGAAAAAGTGAATTTGTTTGAACCGCGCCAATTGGCGGTGGGCGCGATCATCCTGGTTACAGGCATCGGCGGGAATTTGGCGCTGGCAGATGGCGTGTATCCGTTTTTTGTGCCGGTGTTGTTTCCCAATGGCATCCCGGCGATTGTATTTGCCGCGCTGGTAGGCATTTTGTTGAATTTGGTTTTTCTGGCGCTGCCGCCGGCTCGTTTTGGCGTACAAGAACGCGAAAATATTAATCTGGATTAGCAGCGGCGGTTGGATAGACCCTAAGGGTTTGTTCTTGAGAAGATGAACCTTTGGCAACTCAAACCCTTAGGGTCTTGTTAGCCGATGAGCCTGGTAGCCGCGGCATCCTTACCGCGGCTACACCTTGATCTTCTCCGGCGAGTGGATTACCATTGCCCGCAATGCTCACACCTGTCGTTCCCCAACTCAACATGTCTCCATACCTGCAGGTCGCCGACGCGGTGTTTCGCCGCCGCCTGACACACGAAGACTTGCCTACGGCCGTTACCCCACTGCCTGCCTTAGACCAACCGCTGTTGGCGGCGCTGGCGCAGCAAGCCGACACGGCCGTTCTCAGCCAACCCGCCTACGCTTACGCCCTGATGTCTGTTGCCGATGCGGCAGCGCAGCGCAGCAGCGATCTGTTGGTGCGCGCCCTGGCTGCCTGGCAGTTGGCCCGCGCCGCCAACGGCTGGGTGCAGCCGCGCCTGGTGGAAACGGCCGTCGCCCGCGCCCGTGCTCTCTTCGCCCAACTCTCAGAACCGGGCTGGCTGGCGGCCTGCGACTGGCAGCTAAACGCCTTGCCCTGGACCCGCCCCAACTTTACCCAGGCGGCAGCCGAATTGGACCAAGCCCTGGCCGCGCTCCTGGCCGCCGGTTTCGACGACCTCGTCCCCTGGTGTCGCCTTTCCCTGGCCTATGCCCTACTGCTGCTGAGCCGTTTTGCGGATGCCGAGCGGGAAACGGCCGTGGCCCAACAAACCTTCCAACATCCCCGTAACCCCCTCGGCCTGGCCCAATGCCTGTATACCCGCGCCAGCGCCCTGCGCCGCCAGACGCGCTTCGAAGCAGCCAAAAGCGACTACACCGCTGCCCTGGACCTTTTTCAAGAGGCGGGCGCTGCGGTCCATATCGCCATTACAACCTTCCAACTGGGCCAGATTCACTGGTGGTCGCAGTATGATGGGGCCGCCGCCGCCACGCTTCAACAAGCGGCAGCCCAATTTGCCGCTGCCGATTTGCCTCTCTGGCAGGCGCAATGCCAGTTCGGACTGGGCCAGATCTATCAACAAACCGGCCAACTTGCCGCCGCCACGGCCGCCATGCAAACCGCCAGAGAAACCTTCGCCCAATTCCAACTTCGCGGCCTTTGGGCCGACAGCCTTTTCGACAGCGGCTGGCTGGCTTTTTATTACGGCCAACACCAGACCAGTCTCGATTATTTCCAGCAGGCCCAAACGCTTTATTCGGAGATTGGCGCACACTGGCAACATGCTCTTATTCTGATGCACGAAGGCGAAGTGTACCTCCAGATGGGGCTATTCCAGCGCGCCTTGCAGCGCCTCGAAGACAGCCACAGCCGATTGCAAGCGCTTGGTTTTCCGCAGCGCCTCGCCGCCTGCGAGATTCGTCTGGCGCGGGTTTACCTGCAGTTGAACAACATTCCCCGCGCCCACACCTATTTGGATCAGGCCGTCGCCCATTACCACCAGGCCGCGCCCAACGAGGATTACCCGGCAGTCCACATCCTGAGGGCCGAGTTGTTGTTTCGGGAAGGCAAAAGGGAGGATGCTCTGCTGTTCTGGCAAAAAGCATTGGCTACGGCGCAGCAGCAGGGGGATCAGGTGCAAACGGCGCGCGCGCAGCGGCTGTTGGGCCAGGCGCTTTGCGCCACCGGCCACTTCGATGAAGCGCGGGGTTATTTACAAACGGCCGTTTCCCATTTCGCCGCCATGGGCATGGTGATGGATCAGGCCGCCAGTCAGGTGAATTTGGGCCAGCATTATGCCCAAACCGGCCAGCCAAACGCCGCCCGCGCTGCCTGGAAAACCGCCCTTGATCTGGCGCAGGGCGCTGCGCCAGAACTAACCTGGCAGGTGTACGCAGGGCTGGGTCAACTGGTCGCTGCATCCGGCGAGGCAGTTTTGGCCCTGGCTGAATATCGCCGCGCTGTTGCTGCGCTGGGCAAAATGCGCCGCGCTCTATGGCAGCCGGCCATCGCCGGCGCTTATCTTACCCGCCCTCGCGCTCTGCTGGATCAGGCCGTAGCTCTGGCAATGACTCAGGCCGCCACGGCCGACGCGCTGTACTTCATCGAAGAAAGCAAGGCGCAGACCACCGCCTACCAATTAGCCGCGCCTGCGGCAATGCGTCCCAACCTGCCTGCGCAATTGGCCGATCTGGTCTCGGAAATACGCTGGCTGCAACAGCAGGTGAGCCAAAACAGTTCTTCCGGCCTTTTGGGTCTGGCGAAGGTTAAAGAGCAGCACCAACAATTTGTACAAAAAGTGCGTCAGTATGACGCCGCCATGAGCCGGCTGGAACGGGCTAACCGCGCGACAGGTTTGCCTACGGCCGTCGGCGAGGCCTTTAATCTGGCGCAGTTCCGGCAGCTCGCTCTGGCCCATCACGGCGAAAAATGGTTGGCGCTTGATTATTACCAGACAGACGAAACCATTAGCGGCGTGATGATCACCGCCGGCGATTTGTTTTCGTGGTCGATTCCCATCACGCCGGCGATAAGGCTGGCTCTGGACATGGGCATAAAAGCGGGACACGGCCGTTCCCTCTCCCCGCGCCATCTTGCCACTCTGGGCCGCGCTTTGCTGCCGGATTTTGTGCGCGGGCGGCTCACGCCGGAAACTCATCTCCTCATCGCCCCGCACCGTCAGCTGCACCGCCTGCCCTGGGCGGCCCTGCAATTTGCGGAAGATGGACCGCCGTTGGTGATGGCCGCCATCCCCGCCCTGACACCTTCGCTGCATAACCTGGCGCTTTTGTGGCAGCGCGACCAGACCGGCGAATGGCCTGGCGGCCAGCCGGGTTTGCTGGTGGCCGTGGCTGATTTTCAAGGGCGACATGCGGCGTTAACGGCCGTGCCCCGCGAAACCGCCGCCCTGCTCGATCTATTCGGCAGCGGAGTCCAGCCGCTCATCAACGCCGAAGCCACCTTTGCCAATTGGCAGCGCCTTCGCCAGACGGATGGGCTGGCTCGTTTTGGGTTTCTCCACATGGCCACCCATGCCTTTGCCGACGCATTCAGCGGCCGTCTAAGCGGCATCGCCCTGCATGATCGAGACCTCTGGCTGGATGAATTGGCGTCGATGGCCCCATTGCCCCCGTTGATCACGTTGTCGGCATGCAGCGGTTTGCGTACCTTGTTGTATGAAGGTGACGAGCCGATGGGACTGCCGACCGCCTGTCTGGCGGCTGGCGCGCAGCGGGTGGTTGGCGCTCTCTGGTCGATTGTGGATGACAGCGCGCCGGAATTGATGGCTGATTTCTACCGCTTTTTGTTGGCCGGGATGGGCGCGGCGGAGGCGTTGGCCTGGGCGCAGCGCACGGCCGTGCGTCAGGCGCAGCCAAAGTTGGATATCGTCCACTGGGGTGGATTTCTGTGCATTGGTCAGCCTTAGCCGCCGCAGCCGCTTTGGGAGCCGCCGCCATTCCCGGCTGCGGCGATGTGTCTACTGGAACACCATTGATTGTTTAGGTTGAGCATCACGAGTCACCCCCTTGTTGGAAAGGACTCGTCGAGTGTGGCGCCCGAATTCAACCTCTTGCGATGAATCCGCTCATGAGACGCTCAACGATATCAAGTTATTGGTACAGCAATTTTGGTTTCCATAGCGCTGCGGCTCTGTTTGTGTGTTGGCCGCAGTTAAAGTCTACTTAAACCGATTTCTGTAATGGTATCTCTCTTGGGCAATCTATGTTTGCCAACTCCCTGCGACTTCCTGCGCAGTTTGGCGATCATGGGAGAATTCTTGCCAGGATTTGCGGATTTTGGCCGATATGACATCCCCTATCGTTCCGTTTATAATTTGCCCATGTCAACTCAAACGCCTCTCCTCAACCCTATTCCCTTGCGCGCCCAATTTCCGGCGCTGCAACTAGAAATTAATGGCAAAACGGCCGTCTATCTCGACGGCCCCGGCGGCACTCAGGTTCCCCAAAGTGTGATCAACGGCTTTAGCGGCTACCTGACCCACGGGGGCAGCAACTCCGGCGGCCCGTTTCTCACCAGCCGCTATACCGATGAGGTGACGGCCGTTGCCCGCCGCGCCATGATGGACTTTTACAATGCTCGCCGCCCTGAAGAAATCGTCTTTGGGCAAAATATGACCAGCCTCACCTTTGCCGTCAGCCGGGCCATCGCCCGCACCTGGCAGCCCGGCGACGAAATCATCGTTACCCGCCTGGACCACGACGCCAACATTTCCCCCTGGCTGCTGGCCGCCGAAGACCACGGCGTGACTGTGCGCTGGCTGGATTTTGACCCTGCCGATTGCACCTTGAACTTAAACAGTTTGCCAGATTTGTTGACCGATCGCACCCGCTTGCTGGCGATTACGTATGCTTCCAATGCCGTGGGCACCATTAGCGATGTGGCGACGGCCGTGCGTCTGGCCCACGCCAACAACTCCCTGGTCTATGTCGATTCGGTCCATTATGCCCCGCACGGTCTCATCGACGTGCAAGCCTTGGACTGCGACTTTTTGGTTTCATCCACCTACAAATATTTCGGCCCACACACCGGCGTTCTATACGGCAAATACGATTTGCTCGATTCCCTCACCGCTTACAAAGTGCGCCCATCAACCAATAAACCGGCCGGGAAATGGGAAACCGGTACGCAAAGTTTCGAAAGCCTGGCCGGCGTCGCCGCCGCCATCGACTACATGGCGGCCATCGGCGCTGCGCCCAATGGCGATTCTAGCGGCACGCGCCGCGAATGTTTGGTGCGGGCTATGGACCGCATTAAAACGTATGAGATGAGCCTGAGCGACCATTTTTTGCGCGGAGCAACGGCCGTTCCCGGCCTCAAAGTCTATGGCATCACCGACGTAGAACGACTGGCGGAACGCACGCCTACTTTTGCCGTCAGCCTGGAAGGGTTTACCCCGGCGCAGGTTGCCGAAAAATTAGGCCAACAGGGCATCTTTGTTTGGGATGGCCACTACTACGCCATCGCCGTTATGGAACGCCTGGGTTTGCTGGACAAAGGCGGCCTGGTGCGTATCGGTTTTGCCCACTACAACACCATCGAAGAAGTAGACCGGCTCCTCAAAGCGTTAGCCGAGTTGAAGTAAGGATTTTCTCATGTCGGTTGACATCCGGGCATCCCTATGCCATAATGCCCGCATCATTTCCAATTTATTTGCAGCGAAAGCTGCGCCGCCATCTTAATGACAAGGAGGTGATGCTTGTGGATAGTTATTCAGCTAGTCGCACCGTAGCATTACCTCCTCGTTCGAGATAAGTAATGCTACGGTGCAAGAAAGGCCCCATCTTCGGATGGGGTCTTTCGCTTTTTGGGGTAAGATTGGCGCGGAAGGAACTGGAAACCAGAGACTGGAGACTGAAAATGGGTCAATTTCCAATCTCTAGTCTCCAGTCTCCAATCTCTAATCTCTAATCTCTTCTTCGGAGGCTCCATGAAACACATCCCCGTTATCCTTTTCGGCGCGGGCGGCGTCGGCTCGGCGGTGCTGCGGCAGATTGTCGACGGCCGTTCCCCCATGCGCGCCCGTAATCACGTCCATTTTGATGTTGTGGCCGTGTGCGACAGCCAATCCTGGCAGCTGCAACCCGGCGGCCTGTCCGATGACCAACTGCGCGACATTGTGGCGCGCAAAGCCCAGGGCCAGCCGGTGGGAGAGAAACGGCCGTCTACCCTGCAAATCCTCAACCTGCTGGCCGAGTCCGGGCTGGAGCAGGTGATTGTGGTGGACGTAACGGCCGTGTCCGGCCTGGAACCCACGCTCGACCGCGCTCTGGAATTGGGCTACGGCGTCGTCCTGGCCAACAAAAAAGCGTTCGCCGGCCCCTGGGCCACGGCGCAGCGCTACTTCCACCACCCGCGCATCCGCCACGAGTCCACCGTGGGCGGCGGCCAGCCGGTCATCGCCACCCTGCGCTACCTGCTGGACACCAACGACCCCATCCACGAAATTCAGGGCCAGCTCAGCGGCACGCTGGGTTTTATTTGCCAGCAGTTGGATCAGGGCGTGGCTTTTTCAACGGCCGTGGCCGCCGCCAAAACACGCGGCTACACCGAACCCGACCCGCGCGAAGACCTGGGCGGCCTGGATGTGATGCGCAAGGTCATGATTTTAGGCCGAATGGCCGGCTGGCCGCTGGAAACCGGCGATATCACCGTGGAATCGCTCTACACCCCTGACCTGGCTGACCTGTCGGTGCCGGATTTTATGGCGCAGGTGGCGGTATTAGACGAGGTGATGAGCCAGCGTGTGGCTGCCGCGCAGGCCAACGGCCAGGTGTTGCGCTATCTGGCGCAGGTGCGCGAGGGGGAAGGGGTGGTTGGGTTAACGGCCGTGCCCGCCGGCAGCGCCCTGGCCAATCTCAAATTCATCAGCTTCCGCACCGGCCGCTACGATGACGACCCGCTGATGATTTGTGGCAAAGGGGCCGGCGTGGAGATGACCGCCGCCGGAGTGATCGGCGATATGCTGGATCTGGTACGCGAGGAATTTCAGTAAAGACACTGTGGCTACGGGTTTTCCGGTAGCCCTTAAGGTTTTTTTTGGTCTTTAAGAAAATAATCAGGTAATGAACTGGTCATTCTGAGCGGAGTCTTCGGAGCGAAGAATCCCTATCACTCGGTCATTTCAAGCAAATGGGATGCTTCGGAGGATACTTCGGCGGCCTCAGCACAGGCTCTCAGCATGACACGTCTCTCGATTACCGGATTAATTTT
>JAKQCM010000098.1 GCA_029559155.1 Chloroflexota bacterium | reverse complement strand
AATCCCCCGCCATGATGAAGCGAACATTGTGGATTGGATTGAGTATAGGATTGCTGCTGCTGTTAGGGCGGCAGTCGGTGGCCGCAAAACCGGCGCAGCAGGCGCTTGATTGGCGTTTTGGCGTGATTGAGAGTTATACAGCTCCCCGCGCCGCCAACAATTTAGGCGTCAGTTGGACGCGGGTGCGTTTCCAATGGGCTGAAGTGCAGCCAGATGGGCCGGAAAAGTGGCAATCCACCGTGCGCGAGGAGCAAATCGACGGCGAGATCGAGGCCGGACGGGAAGTGGTGGGGCTGCTTATTGGCATACCAGATTGGGCGCGCGGGGACGATGGCTTGCCGGCCGGTTTGTACCTGCCCTATGACGATCCGGACAATACGTGGGCTGTTTTTGTGCGCGAGGCCGTGGGGCGGTACGACGGCCGTATCAACCACTGGATCATCTGGAACGAACCCGATATTGACGATCCCGCCGCGCCTGGCCACACCTGGGATGGCGACATTGCCGACTTCATCCAACTGCTGCGCGTGGCCTACCAGGCCGCTAGAGAGACCAATCCCCAGGCCATTATTCACCTGCCGGCCTTCACCTATTTTTGGAACCCCGCCTACATCGACGACTTCTTCGACGCGCTGATCGCCGAACCGGACGCGGCAGCCAACAACTACTTTTTCGACGTGGCCACGGCCCATCTTTATTTTCAGCCAGGCACAGTCTACGACGGCATCCGCATTTTGTATGAGGCGATGGCCGCGCGCGGGCTGCCCTGGAAGCCTGTTTGGTTGGTGGAAACCAACGCCCCGCCCATCGACGACGAGGCGTGGCCGGTGGAAAACTGGACCCTTTCAGTGACCATGAACGAGCAGGCGGCTTTTATTCCGCAGGCGGTGGCCTCCGCGCTGGCGGCGGGCGCGGAGCGCATCGCAGTATACAAACTGCTGGATTTGCGCAGCGACCGTGACGCCAACCCGGAACCCTTTGGCCTGCTGCGCATGGATGGCACACGCCGCCCGGCCTTCGGCGCATACATCACCACTGTTCGTTATCTGGCCGGCGCGATTCGCGCCGAGCGAGAGCGCTGGGATGAGGTGGGGCAGATCCGCATAGACCAGCCAGACCGGACCACGACAGTTTTATTTGCGCGGCTCCCGGGAGAGGGGCAAACGGCCGTCATCCCCGCCACCGCCGCCTCCGCCCTTTGGGTAGACATGTGGGGCCGGTCGCAAATCATCAAAGCCGAAGACGGCCAATTCACTGTAGAACTGCCCGGCGCGCTCTGCACCCAGTCGATTGGCGATTATTGCATGATTGGCGGCACGACCTTTTTTCTGGTGCAGTCAACGATCGGCGACGACGCGCTGCCCACGCCGCTGCCCCCCGGTTTCCCCACGCCCAAGCCAGACCCAGACGTAACGCCATCACCGACCGGCTCGCCCACGGCCACGCCCACCACGCCGCCCACAGCCACATCTACCCCAACGGAAACGGCGACCCCCACGATAACGCCGTCGCCGAGCCGCACGCCGACGGCCACCGCTACGGCGATCCCAAGCGCCACGCCCACCGATTCGCCGACTCCCGTGATGGCTAAGACGATGACGGCCGTGCCGCCCATCGCGCCAAGCGCCACGGCCGTGCCGCAGCCCTCGCCGCCTCCGGGTAATGCTTCACTTTCTTACTGGTTTTTTGGCACGGCCGTTTTGTTGGGGGTGTTGATGGTAGGCGGCTGGTTGGTCAGGCGGAGGGGCTAATAACAACCCTGCGCTGTTGCGGACAACGAGCAGACAAAAAAAGAGCCAGAGTCTCCTCTGGCTCTTTTTGTATCTCAATTCCTGGTTGACTGACAAAACTTATCTCACCGCAAAGAGCGCAAAGGGCGCAAAGGAGGAAAAGCTTTTAAAATCTTTGCGATCTTTGCGTCCTTTGCGGTAAAAAATAAAATCTGTCGGTCAATCAGATCTCAATTCTTCAGGCTAGGCGTATTCTTCGATGGGAATGCAGGCGCAAAAGAGGTTGCGGTCGCCATAAACGTTGTCGATGCGGGCGACGGACGGCCAGAATTTGTGTTCTTTGACCCACGGTAGAGGGAAGGCGGCTTTTTCGCGGGAATACGGCCGTTCCCAAACCTCGCCGGTCACATCGGCGGCTGTGTGCGGCGCATGGGCCAGGGCGCTGTCTTCATGGCTGACCAATCCATTCTCGATTTCGCGGATTTCTTCCCGAATCTGGATCATGGCTTCGCAGAAACGGTCCAGTTCCGGCAGCGATTCGCTTTCCGTCGGTTCGATCATCAGCGTGCCGGGAACGGGGAAGGACATGGTCGGGGCGTGGAAACCGTAATCCATCAAGCGTTTGGCCACATCTTCAACCGTGACAAAATCTTTTAACGGCCGTAAATCAATAATGCACTCGTGGGCGACACGGCCGTTTTTGCCTTTGTACAGCACCGGATAATGCGGGTCCAGCCGGTGGGCGATGTAATTGGCGTTCAGGATGGCCACCTGCGTCGCCTGCTTCAGGCCAGTCGTGCCCATCATGGCGATGTAGGCGTAAGAAATGGGCAGAACGCTGGCGCTGCCCCAGGGCGCAGACGATACCGGGCCGATGCTTTGGGCGCTGCCGCCCATCGCCACCACCGGATGGTTGGGCAGGAAGGGAGCCAGGTGCGCGGCTACGCCAATCGGGCCGACGCCGGGGCCGCCGCCGCCATGTGGAATGGCGAAGGTTTTGTGCAGATTCAGATGGCACACGTCCGCGCCGATGTAGCCGGGGCTGGTGAGGCCAACCTGGGCGTTCATGTTGGCGCCGTCCATGTAAACCTGCCCGCCGTTTTCATGCACGATCTGGCAGATTTCTTCGATGGCTTCCTCGAAAACGCCGTGCGTCGAGGGATATGTCACCATAATCGCCGCCAGATTGTCACGGTGCTGCTCCGCTTTGGCGCGCAGATCGGCTACGTCGATGTTGCCGTTGTCATCGCAGGCCACGACGATCACTTCCATGCCGGCCATGACGGCGCTGGCCGGATTGGTGCCGTGGGCGGAACTGGGGATGAGGCAGATGTGGCGGTGGCCTTCGCCGCGCGACAGGTGGTAGGCGCGAATGGTCAACATGCCGGTGTATTCGCCGGATGCGCCGGAGTTGGGTTGCAGGGAAACGGCCGTAAACCCGGTAATTGTCGCCAGCCAGTTTTCCAGGCGGGCAAACAATTCATGGTAGCCGGCTGCCTGATCTTGCGGCACGAAGGGATGCAGCGCGCCAAACTTGGGCCACATAACGGGCAGCATTTCGGCGGTGGCGTTGAGTTTCATGGTGCAGGAGCCGAGCGGAATCATGGAGTGGGTCAACGACAGGTCGCGGGATTCCAGGCGGGTGATGTAGCGCATCATCTCTGTTTCGGAGTGGTAGCTGTTGAAGACGGGGTGGGTGAGGTAGGCAGATGTGCGGGCAAACGGCCGTGCGTAAGCCAGTTCTACCTCGTCGGCCAATACTTCCAGATCAAAGTCTCCCGCCTGGGCGCCGAAAACGGCCAAAAGATGGTCTACATCTTTCGCCAGGGTCAATTCATCCAGGGAAATGCCGACGCCGCCATCCGGGTAGTAGCGTAGATTGATTTCCGCCGCGAGCGCGGCCTGATGAATTTGCGCCTGATTTTTGGGGCCGCCGGTTATTTTGAGGGTGTCGAACACCGGCGACTGGTTGGTGGTGTAGCCGAGTTGGGTGAGGGCGCGTGCGAGAACGGCCGTGAGCACCCGCACCCGCTGCGCAATCCGCTCAATGCCATCCGGTCCATGATACACCGCGTACATCGAGGCCAAAATCGCCAGCAGCACCTGCGCCGTGCAGATATTGCTGGTCGCTTTTTCGCGGCGGATGTGTTGTTCGCGGGTTTGCATGGCCAGGCGCATGGCCGGGTTGCCGTGCGCGTCGATAGATACGCCAATCAACCGGCCGGGCATCTGGCGTTTGTAGTCGTCGCGGGTGGCCATGAAGGCGGCGTGAGGGCCGCCGTACCCCATCGGCACGCCAAAACGCTGGCTGTTGCCGACTACGACATCCGCGCCAAACTCGCCGGGTGGGCGCAGCAGGGCTAGCGCCAGCAGGTCTGTGGCGACTACGGCCAGCGCGTCGGCGGCGTGGGCGCGGTTGATAAAGTCTTCATAATCTAACACGTCGCCGTTGGTGGCCGGGTATTGCACCAATACGCCAAATGTGGGCTGGCTAAAATCGTACGTTTCATGGTCCCCCACCACGACATCAATGTCCAATGGTTCGGCTCGCGTCCGGATAACGGCGATGGTTTGCGGGTGGCATAATTCGGACACAAAAAAGGTGGTGGCGGTGGATTTGCGCGAGCGTTGGCGCTGGCACAGGGTCATGGCTTCGGCGGCGGCGGTGCCTTCATCCAGCAGCGAGGCGTTGGCGATTTCCATGCCGGTGAAATCGGTGATCATGGTCTGGAAATTGAGCAGCGCTTCTAGGCGGCCCTGGGCTATTTCGGCCTGATAGGGGGTGTACTGGGTGTACCAGCCCGGATTCTCGAAGATGTTGCGTAAAACAACGGGGGGCATGATGCTGTCGTAGTAGCCCATGCCAATGAAGGAGCGGTGGAGCTGATTTTTGGCCGCCATGGCCCGCAGTTCGGCCAGGATTTCTGATTCGCTGCGTGGGGTTTCCAGGCTTAAATCGGCGTCTAGCATGATGGCCGAGGGGATGGTTTCGGCGATGAGCGTGTCCAGAGAGGGCACGCCCAGCAGGTTGAGCATGTGGGTGATGGCTTCCGGGCGCGGCCCGATGTGGCGATCGACAAAGTGATCGGTGGGGTTTAGCAGATCGCGGTTAGAAGCGAGAGCGGTTCGTGGGGATGTGGGTGGGGCAATCATCGGTTACCTCCAAAAGATGGGGTTTGGCGAAGGGCGGTGCGCCGGGGTTCGCGGAATAGGTTAGTCACGTTCGGTCAGGTATTTGCGGTAGGCGTCGGCGTCCATTAATTCGTCGAGTTCTGCGAGGTCGCTGAATTGGATTTTGACCAGCCAGGCGTCGTAGGGGGACTGGTTGATTTCTTCCGGGGCGTCGATGAGGGCGTCGTTGACGGCCGTTACCCGGCCTGATACCGGCATGAATAAATCGGCGGCGGCTTTGACGGATTCTACAACCCCAAAGTTTTCACCGGACTCGAAGGAATCGCCCACGTTGGGTAGTTCCAGATACACAATATCGGACAGCGAATCTTGAGCGTAATCGGTAATACCTACTGTGCCTGTTTCACCGCTTACGGCAATCCATTCATCATCCTTTGTATAAAGTAATCCATCTTTGACTGTACTCATGTTTTTCTCCTGTTTGCTGTGAACTGTTGTTTGCCGGTTGGTTACGGCCGTTATGTTAGCAACCAACCCTCGGCTTATAAATAAAAAAGGGGTGCATGGCGTTTGATTTTTGCCAGCACCCCCTGTCGTTAACCTGTGAGTTTCGTTTCTCGCAGAAACTTGCTCCAACGGTGAGTGAGATTAGCCTGGTTGCCGGTGAGACATGGCCATGTTTTTCTGGCTGCTCGACACTCTTTTCAGAGGAACTTCGCCCGCGCGGTCCTTTTGCCTGAGAGTTTCACCGGGAATGGTTCGCGGCTTGCCCCTTCGGCGACCTGGTTCAGGTTCTCTCCCGAACGGCCGTTGTTCTTGTTATTTGGTTGTTAAATTGTCCGGCTATTGTAAGACCCGGCAGGTTGGAATGCAACGATCTGCTGTCTGGCAACATTGTAACTTTTCGCTTCCATTCGTGTCAACCGTAGCGGCCATTGAGCGCCGGTGGGCAATTGGGGCGAATTGTTTAGCAAGCTTATTGCCGTCAGCGCGCGATGTCCGTTACAATCTAGCCAGAATGAACCCAGCGCAGCCCGCAAATCGCCCACGTTCCGTAACTTTGACACTCTGGGGGGTTTTCCTCTTAGGAGTGTGGAATTTGGGTCGTGCTTTGGCTTTAGGCCAACAACGCGACCTACTTAAGGAATTAGCTGCTCAGCCCGATCCGGTATTTCGGTTGACGATGGCCCTGGTTTGGGGTGTTGTCTTCCTGGGCCTGGCTGAAGCGCTGCGGCGGAGACGGCCGTTTACCCGCCGCCTCATCCCCGTTTTGATTGGTTTACACGCGCTGTATGAGATCGGTTTGATTTCGTTTTTCAGCACAACCATCGCACGCGAGACGTTGATATTGGATATCATGTTGGCGAGTGGCGGTGTGGCTTTTAGCGCATGGGCGCTGGGGCGCACGGCCGTTTCCCATTATTTTATCGCTCAGGAGCCTGTTTAATATATGGCTCTCACACATTTACCCACGACAAAGACAGCGCCAAGATCTGCTTTACCCACGCTGTTAACCAATCGGCCTGTCATCCTATACCATTTCACAGAGGAGACGACATAAGCGCAAGCTCGACACCATGAACGAAAATCAAACACATTTTCTGCGCCTCTACGTCTCTGCGTTAAATTATTCCCAAGGAGGGGCAAACCCAGGATTATGGACCCAAAACTAGAAAAACTTAACCAGTTACGCGCTCAATCACAGCTTGGCGGCGGCGAAAAGCGCATCGCCAAGCACAAAGAAAAAGGCAAATTGACCGCGCGCGAACGCATCGAACTCCTGCTGGATAGAGGCTCGTTCCGCGAAGTGGACGCCTTTGCCGTTCACCGCGAACGAAACTTTGGCATGGACAAGCAGCAGTACCTGGGCGACAGTGTGGTGACAGGCTGGGGGACGATAGACGGCCGTCTCGTCTACGTATTTAGCCAGGACTTTACCGTCTTCGGCGGCAGCCTCAGCGGCGTCCACGCCGAAAAAGTATGTAAAATCATGGATATGGCCATGAAAAACGGCGCTCCTGTCATCGGCATCAACGACTCCGGCGGCGCGCGCATCCAGGAAGGCGTCGTCAGCCTCGGCGGCTACGCCGACATTTTCCTGCGCAACACCCTCGCCTCCGGCGTGGTGCCCCAAATCAGCGCCATCATGGGGCCTTGCGCCGGCGGCGCCGTTTACTCCCCCGCGCTCACAGACTTCATCTTCATGGTCAAAAACACCAGCCACATGTTCATCACCGGCCCCGATGTAGTAAAAACAGTCACCGGTGAAGACGTTACCTTCGAAGAACTCGGCGGCGCCATGACCCACAACTCCAAAAGCGGCGTCTCCCACATGGCCTGCGATTCCGAAGCCGACGCGCTATACCTGATTCGAGAGTTGATGAGTTTCCTGCCCTCCAACAACATGGAAGACCCGCCCTACAAACCCAACAATGACGATCCGCTGCGCACCGAAGAAGCACTCAACACCCTGGTCCCAGACAGCCCCAACAAACCTTACGACATCAAAGACGCCATCAACCTCATTGTCGATAACGGCGATTTTTACGAAATTCACGAACATTACGCGCAAAACATCGTCGTTGGATTTGCCCGATTAGGCGGCTACAGCGTCGGCATCGTCGCCAATCAACCTATGGTTCTGGCCGGCGTGTTAGATATCGACAGCAGCGAAAAAGCCGCCCGCTTCGTGCGCTTTTGCGACGCCTTCAACATCCCACTCATCGTTTTCGAAGACGTCCCCGGTTTCTTGCCCGGCACCGATCAGGAATATGGCGGTATCATTCGCCATGGAGCCAAATTACTTTACGCATTCTGCGAAGCGACTGTGCCCAAAGTTACAGTGGTCACGCGCAAAGCCTACGGCGGCGCATACTGCGTGATGAATAGCAAGCATATTCGCTCTGACCTGAACCTGGCCTGGCCAACGGCCGAAATCGCCGTGATGGGACCAGATGGCGCTGTTAACATTATCTTCCGCCGCGAATTATCAGAATCTGATGACCCCGTGACTCGCAAAGCAGAACTGGTCGAAGATTACCGCGAGCATTTTGCCAACCCTTACATCGCCGCCCAACGCGGCTACATCGACGACATCATTTTGCCTAGCGAAACCCGCCCGCGCCTGATCAACGCCCTCAATATGCTGCAAAACAAACGCGACAGCAACCCACCCAAGAAACACGGCAACATCCCACTGTAGATTTACGATTGGCGATTGGCGATTTTTAAGTAATCGTAAATCGCAAATCGTAAATCGCAAATCATAAATCGAACCATGAAACGAGAAGACGGATTACTCACTAAAAAATTTGATAAGTTATTGATTGTGAATCGCGGCGAAATTGCCGTGCGCATTTTACGCGCCTGTCACGAGTTGGGCATTAAAACGGTTGCCGTCTATTCCGACGCCGACCGCAATGCGCCTCATGTGCGGTTTGCCGACGAGGCTTATTACATTGGGCCGCCCCCCGCGCGTGAAAGCTACCTGCGGGTGGACAAACTTCTGGACGTTGCCAAACGTTCTGGCGCACAGGCAGTGCATCCCGGTTACGGCTTTTTAGCCGAACGGGCTGAATTTGCTCAGGCATGCGTGGATGCCGGACTGGTTTTTGTCGGCCCATCTGCTCAGGCCATTAAAATCATGGGCGACAAGCAAGAAGCCCGCGAAACGGTGAAGGCGGCTGGCGTGCCGATTGTGCCCGGGACAGAACCGGGCTTGAATGAAACCGAGATGCAGGCGGCGGCCGACCGTATGGGTTACCCGGTGCTGGTAAAAGCGGTGGCCGGCGGCGGCGGCAAAGGCATGCGCCCGGTCCACAGATCAGAAGACCTACAAGACGCCATTGCTGCGGCTCGCCGCGAAGCGTTGGGCGCCTTTGGCGACGACGTGGTGTATCTGGAAAAAATGATCACCGATGCGCGGCATATTGAAATCCAGCTGCTGGCCGATGCACACGGGAACACGGTTTATTTGGGTGAACGAGAATGCTCGTTGCAGCGGCGACATCAAAAATTGATTGAAGAAGCGCCCTCTTTTGTGGTGGACGAGGATTTGCGCCAACGCATGGGGGCGGTCGCCGTGGCTGCCGCTAAAGCGGTGGATTATGTCAATGCCGGAACCATCGAATTTTTGGTGGACAAGGACAAAAATTTCTATTTTTTGGAAATGAATACGCGCTTGCAAGTGGAGCATCCGGTGACGGAGTTGGTTACGGGTATTGATATTGCCCAGGAGCAGTTGCGTATTGCACGCGGCCGTCGGCTGCGATTTACCCAAAAAGATATTCAGATTCGTGGTTGGGCCATTGAGTGCCGCATCAATGCGGAAGACCCTTACAACAATTATCTGCCGTCTACAGGCGTTATTTCTACGATGCGTTTGCCTACCGGGCCAGGGGTGCGTGTGGATACGGGGGTTTTCCGAGGGTATGAAATTACGCCTTATTATGATTCGATGATCAGCAAGCTGATTTGTTATGGGGAAACCCGTGGGGAGGCCGTGCTGCGCATGCGGCGGGCGCTTGAGGAATATCGCATTACCGGCGTCAAAACAAATATCCCATTCCACCAACATATGATGGACAGCCACCGATTTTTAACGGGTAATTTTGACACCAAATTTGTGGAAGATCGGTTTAGTATGTCGGATCGAGCGGCGGATCAGGATATGGAAGCGGCCGTTTTGGCTACGCTTATGGCGCATCATCAAAGCTTGCAGGCCGGGCAGCGCATCGCGGCGGTTGGCGCGGGGTCTGAAAAGGGCAGCGCCTGGAAGTGGTATAACCGGTGGGAGCGGCTGCGGCGATGATGTGGGTGGTGTGTAACAGGCGCGACAGGATGATGAGGATAGACCGATTATGAAATATTACACAAAGGTCAACGATAAAGAATACATCATTGAGGTGGGGCAGGATAACGAAATCTCGGTGAATGATGAGAAGTATGCCATTGATTTTCGGCGGGTGGCGGAGGGCGGTATGGTTTCTTTGCTGCTGAACCATCGCTCGCTGGAAGCGGTGGTAGACGAGCGGGATGATCATTGGGAAGTGCTGACGGACGGTGAATTGTATACTGTGTTTGTGCAGGATGAGCGGGCGTATCGTCTGGCTCAGGCGCGAGGCACCGGGCTAGACATGGGGCACGAGGCCGGGGTGAAAGCGCCGATGCCCGGGTTGATCATTCGGGTATTGGTGGAGGTGGGGGATACGGTTGAGCGTAACGAGAAGGTGGTTATTTTGGAGTCGATGAAGATGGAGAATGAACTGCGATCGCCGCGAGAAGGGGTGGTTACGGCCGTTCACGTTACCCCCGGCGCCAGCGTCGAAAAAGATCAAATCCTCATCCTCATCAGCGACCTGGAAGAATGAGCCGATCCGGCGACAGGCGGAAAATATGAGCGGCGCTCAACAGCTAGAAATCGAAGTGAAATTTTTGCTGGCCAATCGGGCTGATTTTCGCGGCCGGCTGCTGGCGGTTGGGGCGGTGTTGACCAAACCGCGCGTGTTTGAACGGAATGTGCGATTCGACACGCCGGATAACCGTCTTTTACGGCAGGAAGAACTGCTGCGGCTGCGCCAGGATACGGCCGTGCGCCTCACATACAAAGGTCTTGCCGCCGAAGATGCCCACAGTGAAGCCAAAATACGCGAAGAGTTGGAAATACAGGTCAGCGATTTTGATACGGCGGCATTGATTTTTACGCGCCTGGGTTTTGCGCCGGTGCAAGTTTATGAAAAATACCGCGAAACCTTCACCTGGCAGGACGTAGAAATCGTCTTGGATGAGCTGCCCTACGGCGATTTTGTCGAACTCGAAGGGCCGGAAGCGGCCATCAAAACGGCCGCCGCCGACCTGGGCCTGAGCTGGGACAAACGGATCACCAACAATTACCTGGGCTTGATGTCGGCCATTAAAGCCTTTTACAAACTGGATTTCGATGACCTGACCTTTGCCAATTTTCAAAATATCCGTGTTCAGATGGCGGATTTAGTGCCCACAATTTGACAATGAAACGTACAATTTACAAAATCGCCTGCGAGGGGTTAACTGTATGATTACCGAACGACCCGATTTGAGCGAAGTATCACCAGAGATTCTGGCTTATGTGGAAGCTCTGGAAGAAGAAATTGCGCGCCTGCAAAGCGACAGCCCTGTCCGGCAAAGGGAAGAAACAGCATCGGAACCCAGCGAACCGCCGACCCCGTTTAATGTGATTACCATTAGCAAAAAAGGCATTGGCAAACGAACGCCGCGCCATTTTTACGGCCGTCAACGCCGCAGCGGCATGGGTGTCTTTGATCTGGAAACAGCCGAAGATGATCCGCCCACGCTCCTCACCGTCGCCCATGAGGATGAAGCCATTCTCCTGTTCACCGATTTTGGCCGCGCTTTTCGGTTGGCTGTCAGCAGTTTGGCTGAAGCGCCGGTGCGCGCTCGCGGGCAAAACCTCATGAACCTGTTTCAATTTCGGCCTCACGAGCATATTGTGGCCGTTTTGCCGGCAGACAGCGGCCAATATGTGGCGCTGGCCAGCCAACGCGGCTGGGTGCGCCGCGTGCCTGCCTCGCGGCTTAATCACAACCTTATCCCTGGCATGAGCTTCCACGATGTGCAGCAGGGCGGATATGTGACATCCGCCTGTTGGACGGAGGGGGACGGCGATTTGTTGGTGGTCACAGAAAATGGGCTGGGAATACGCTTTGCCGAAACCCAGGTCCATAAAACGGGCACGCTGGCTTTGCGGGTAGATTTGGGCGATAAGGTAACGGCCGTGACGGCCGTTACCGAAGAAAGCGGCGTCTTCCTACTCAGCCATGATGGGAAAGGAACCATCCGCCAGATGTCTGGCTTTCGCGCCAACAAAGCGCCCGGCGCTGGCGGCAAAGCCGTCCTGAAAACCGACAAACTTGTCGGCGCGCTGACTGTTCAGCCTGAAAACGACCTCTTTATCATCTCCCAACTCGGTAAAATCATTCGCTTCAAGGCTGATGAAGTGCCGCCCAAAGAAGGTGTTGTACAAGGCGTCAACTGCATCGCTCTGCGCAGCGACGAAGCAACAGGGATGACGGCCGTGCGTCTGTAAGCAATCAAAAGTTTAAGTCGTTGGCGGTCAGATTCACCCGCCCCCGCAATCATCTCATCACCTGTCAAAGGAGCCTCATGTTAAACAAAGCCTTATCCATTGCCGACGAAATTATCCGCCTCCGTCGTGACATCCACCAACATCCCGAATTAAGCTTTCAGGAATTCCGCACCTCCGCCCTGGTAGCCGATACCCTGCAAGAAATTGGCATCGACGTCCAAACCGGCGTTGGACGCACCGGCGTCATTGGCCGAATTGGCAGCGGCGACGGCCCCACCATCGGCATCCGCGCCGACATGGACGCCCTGCCCATCGTCGAGAAAAATGACGTGCCCTACTGCTCGCAAAACGCAGGCGTGATGCATGCCTGTGGCCACGATGCCCACACCGCCATGCTGCTCGGCGTAGCCCATTTGCTCAAACAAAGCTACCAGAAAGAGCCGTGGCATGGCAATGTGCGGTTGATCTTCCAACCGGCTGAAGAAGCCTTCGATAACCAGGGGATCAGCGGCGCAACCGCCATGATCAATGACAACGCGCTAGAAAACCTGGATGCCGTGATTGCCTTGCATGTCGCATCAGACCGCACGTCGGGCGAGTTTTATTTTCAGGATGGCTACAGTTTGGCGGCGGTGGACCAATTTGAGGCCTGGATTCGCGGTGATGGCGGGCACGGCGCGTACCCGCACAACGGCAGCGATCCCTTGTTCATGCTCGGCCCTATTTTGAGTACGCTTTACGCCATCCCTTCGCGCCAGATCAATCCCCTGCGCCCCAGTGTGGTGAGCCTGGGACAGGTTTGTGGCGGGCAAGTGACCAATGTCATCCCTAATTCTGTCCATATGCTGGGGACCATTCGTTCGTATGAAGAAGTGGTGCGCCGTCGTTTGTGGGCAGAAATTGAGCGGGCGTTGCAGCTGAGTGAAACCTTGGGCGGCGGGTATTCGCTGGAAATTCAACAGGGGTATCCGGCCATGTTTAATGATGCGCGGGTGAATGGCTGGATGCGCGATGTGGCGCGAGAGGTTGCCGGGGAAACGGCCGTTATCGACGCTGAGTTTGGCATGGGTGCGGAAGACTTCGCCTACATGACCCAAAAAGCGCCGGGCGCGATGTTTATGCTGGGCGCGGCTACGCCAGACGGCCGTGAGCGCCACCACCACACAGACATTTTTGACATCGACGAACGCGTGCTGGCTTACGGAACGGCCGTGCTCGCCGAAACCGCACGGCGATTTGTCACCAAAGTTCTGTTGTAATCACTAAACATGCATTGAGATAGTACAACAATCACAAACCGCACAGGTTCTGCACCGAACGTGAAAAAACGAAATTTTCACGACCAATCAACACAAAGAACACGCGTTCTATAGAATTGTACACTGGTTTTCTTTTATAATGCCTCTGTCTACTTCGCATAGGAGGAAATGGTAGATTTTCCAAATTAGTGTTGCTATTTCACCTCTCAACCCGCTGTCGGAATGTCGACAATTAATCAAAGAACCAGCATATCTTAAAAAACCTCATCTACCGTCCTTTCCAGCAAAAATAGTTATTTTAGGAGGCATAGAAAACATGAACAATTCAGCACTCAAACAAAAATTGACGCCCATTCTACGGTTTAGGTCATTAGCGATCTTGCTGGTTGTGATGGCTGTGCTGCTCGTTGGCCCAGGCATTGCCGCGTCTAGCACCATCCCCACAATCGCCATCACCGGCGTAGCTGCTGACCAAACCGTGACAATTCAGACCTACAATTACCCGGCAAACCAGAATTTTGTGGTTACCATGGGACCGATGGGGTCACAGGGCATTGATGGGTACTATGTATCCACAATCAATTCGGGCAATGGCGGATCCTTCCCGGCGACATTTGCCATCCCCGACCAGCTCAAAGGTTCGTACCAGATTGCCATTCGCCTACAAAGCGCCCAAGGCTTTTACAGTTTCAATTGGTTCTATAACAACACAACCAACACCGGCACAGGCGGCTTGCCCACGACTCCAGGCTTCACTGGCATCCCCACATTTGCGATTTCTGCTGTGGCTGTAGACCAAAATGTCACCATCACAACCAATAACTTCCCGGCAGGGCAAAAATTCACAGTTACAATGGGCTACATGGGCACCCGGGGCATTAACGGGTTTGTGGTTGGCGAGTTGGATTCCGCCGCTGGCGGCACCTTAACGGCCACCTTCCCCATTCCGGCGCAATTGGTTGGCCAATCCCAGATTTCCATCCGGGCACAAACGGCGCACACATATCCTTTTAACCCTTATTACGCCTTTAACTGGTTCTATAACAATACCACCGGCACGGGTGGCCAGCCCCCGGTTCAACCCCCAAGTACAGGATATACCGGCATTCCCACCTTCAAGGTGTGTGAAGTAGCGAAAGATGGCACGGCGACGATTGTGACAAATAACATGCCGCCCGGACAAGATTTCACAGTCACCATGGGGTCGATGTATACGGCCGGGATTAACGGCATCGTTGTCGGCTCCTATAATTCCGGTGATGGCAGCAGCCAGCGGTTGACATTCCAGATTCCCCAGCAGTTATTCGGCTCGGCGCGGATTGCGATTCGGGCGCAAACCGCGCACGCTTATCCCTTCTTTGCGTACAACTGGTTCTTTAACAACACAGCAGCCGTTTGCTAAAGTTTGCCGCCAAGTAGACACAGCAAGGCGTCTGGTGAAACTCATCAGACGCCTTTTTTGTTTAGACCGGCGGCTGATAAATGCCCAACTGGCGCCACAGCCGCCACAATGCCTGCGCGTGACGATTGTCAGGGCCGGGCGCAAATTGTTGTTTCATGAGCGGTATGTTACAATCTTTGGCTGTCTCTAGCGCAATGGCTCATTGCGCTATATTTTTGTAAAGTTGTCGTGATCAATGACGACAAGATAAGAAGAGGCGAAATCGAGTACGGCCGTAGCCGCACCCGATAAGAGGAAGCAAAACATGAATAGAAAAACCCTTGTTCTGACGGCCGTCCTGGCTGTCTTTATTCTGGCTGTAACGGTACGGCCGTCTCGCCAGGCAGTCGCTCAACAAGCCAACCTTCTCACCAACCCCGGTTTTGAAGAAGGTTACTACAACCAAGACGGTATCCCCGAAATTGCCGTGCCGAATGGCTGGCGTATGCACTGGGTAGACGGTCAGCCCTTCCCAGGCTCTAACGGTAACGCCGCGCGGCCTGAAACCGTCGTCTGGAATATCAAAGACGCCCCCCCAAACGAGCAAACCCTCTTTTTCCGCGATGGCTCTTACGCCCTTAAAATATTCAAAGGGTGGGCCCCGGTTTATGCCGGCCTGTCGCAAGACGTAAGTGGTCTGGAAGTTGGCCGCCGTTATCGTCTGGCTATCCCAATTTACATCGATATCGTGGAAACCTATGATGGCGGCAAAAAAGCCCCCAGCAAGCTGGATTCCGGTCAGGTTCGCCTGGGAACCAGCGCCCCCGGCGCTGCTTTCCGCGATGAATCAGCCATCCAATACAGCGGCTGGTGGACCGCTGGAAACATCCAACCCTTTTACCAGGCTTACCCGGTGTTTTTGCATGATTTTACCGCCACGGCCACAACCATGACCGTCTGGATTGAAATGGCCTCCAAAGACCCCTACATTAACAATGGCTTTTTCATGGATGGCTTTGCGTTAATCGCCCTCGATGAGCGCGACAATACTGTCGCAGCTCCGTCCAATCCTGCGGCCAGCCAGCCGGCCGGACCAACATCCACGCCGCAGCCCACGCCCACGCCCCGCGCCGACGGCGCCGTGGTTCACATTGTTCAGGCCGGCGACTCTTTCTGGGGGTTGGCGATTCAATATCACGAGGTAATGGGATTAACGGCTGAAGAAGCAGTAAAAGCTATCCAGGAATTAAACAACAACCCCGCCTTTATCAACCCTGGCGATGAGCTGGTCATTGTGCCGCCCAATCAAACGCCGCCAACAGCAACACCCGAACCCGTGGCGACAGAAGCCACGCCCACGATTGAAGCTGAAGCGCCGACGGTTGAACCAACGGCCGTACTCACCGATACGGCCGTGACCAGCAACACCGGCATCAACACGGTCACCAATGCCAGCACAGCCAACGGCATTTGTGTGAGCGCCTACGAAGACACCAACGGCGACGCCGTACGCGATAAAGAAACGGAACCGCTGATGGCCAATGTCGCCGTAAGCGTGTTCCAGGGCGGCAAAAATGTCGCCTCTTACGTCACCGATGGCGTAGCTGAGTTCTACTGCTTTGAGAATCTGAATGCCGAAACCTATCAGGTGCAGGCCTTCCCGCCAGCTGGATATCGCACGACCACGCCGGAAAGTTGGGCGGTTGCCGTGACGGAAGGTGTGATTATTCCTGTCGCCTTTGGCCTGACCACTGCGCCGCAAACAGTGGCTGACGCAGCGTTGGCTGCCGATGACACGGCCGTGCAAGCCACGCCGGAAACCCCACCCGTCACCGACACCAGCGCGCCCGTTGAAGAATCCGGTGGTTTTCTGTCTAACATGAGCGGCGTCATCCTCATCGTCGTCGCTTTCCTGGTTTTGTTGGCTGGCGTAGGGGTTTTCTTACTGCGTCGGGGATAATCAATGTTCTGTGGATGACGCACAGAATCCGAAAAACGAGACACAAAAAACGCGCCATCGGGCGCGTTTTTTGTTAGGCGTGTCATTACCGTGCCGATTGCGTCAGTTTACCGACAAGTTTATTCCTGATTGAGGACGTACACTAACAAAACGAAAAAGGGGAACAATATCTACCATCCCGACGTTTATCGCATGACATTTATTCATTATTAGAGGTTATCAATGACTCATCGTGACGATCAACCAACCAGACCTATCGAATTTGGACAGCCGCAACGGCCGTCTCCTGCCCCATCTTTTCCCCAACCGCGCCCCAAAAAGGGCTGCCTGGGCTGTTTGGGCCAGGCGGTGATTGTGACCGTCGTGCTGCTGGCGGTACTGATCTTCGGCGGCGTCGTGGTGGCCGGGACGCTGGTCTACAGCAGCCTATCCCGCGAAATCGAAGCGGGCATCACCAAGCTGGACAACGCCCGCGAGCGTGACACCTTCGAGACCACGCGCATTTTCGACCGCAACGGCGACCTGCTGTGGGAATTCTTCGGCGAAGGCAAACGCACCGCCATTCCCCTGACGCAAATCCCGCCCAGTCTTATCGCCGCCACCATCGCCGTGGAAGACGACAGCTTCTACCAGAACACCGGCCTGGACATCCCCTCGCTGGTCGCCGCCGTCATCGCCAATTACAAAAACCCGGACGGCCGTCCCGTCGGCGGCAGCACTATCACCCAGCAGCTTGTGCGCCATATTGTGTTTGACTATGACGAGCGCACGGCCGTTTCCTACAACCGCAAAGCCAAAGAAATCATCCTGGCCTGGATCATGGACCAGAAATACAGCAAGGATGAGATTTTGGAGATGTACCTCAACGAAATCTACTACGGCAACCTGGCCTACGGCGCGGAAGCCGCCGCCCAAACCTACTTCGGCAAATCGGCCACCGCCCTGACGCTGGGTGAAGCCAGTCTGCTGGCCGGACTGCCGCAAAGCCCGGTCGAACTGGACCCCTTCACCAACTTAGAAGGGGCGAAAGAACGCCAATGGCTCATCCTCAACCTGATGGTCGGCGACGGCGTGATCGACCAATCCCAGGCCGAAGCCGCCTACCAGGAGCCGCTCACCTTCGCCCCGCAGGAGGTCAGTCTGGCCGCGCCGCACTTCGCCGTCTACGTGCGCCAACTGCTGGAGGAGCAGTTTGGCGCGGACGCCGTAGCCAACGGCGGCCTGCAAGTGACCACCACCCTCGATTTGCG
>JAKQCM010000075.1 GCA_029559155.1 Chloroflexota bacterium | reverse complement strand
TCGCGTCATCACAACCTCCCCAAATTACGATTTTGCCAGACAGCTATATGTGCAAATCAGGTAGCACGGTCTTGAAGACCGGTCACAGCGGAGGGTTTTATATCCCACCGGGATTACAGGTACGGGGGTCATCGCTGGAAGCTGCGAGGCTTTTTTACTCATCATATACCTCCCAAAACCATTAAGGTGTGCTTGATTGTGTAGGCAGCCAATAAACATTTGACGGATTGACGGTTCCTGTTGTATCAACAACACAATAGGTATTTCCGTTCTCATAGTTAATGACGTATAAACAAGACTTGTCTTCTTGCACTAAAAACACAAGTAACCATTGTCCATCTGGTGATCAGGATAAAATATCGAAATCGTAGACATTTTCTACCTGTGTTAAAGGATTTATTTTGCCGGTGCTTGTTTCTAAAATGAAAATTTTGGCAAGACCATCTTCCATAGAACCTGTTGCCAAGAAAGCCCCTTGAGGAGACCAGACAGGAGCTTTTAAGTAATTCCCTAAATTCATGACAAAACTAGAAACTTTACTTGCAGGATCCCAAAGGTACAGGTCTGTGTTTTCCCTGGTGCCTGTAACAAAAGCTAATTGTGAACCATCAGCCGACCAGGATGGAAGTCCAAAATAAGCTGAGTCCAACAAAGATACGAGTTCTTTAGTCTCAACGTTGAAAACTGAAAAGCCACTACCACTAACCTGATTGAAAGCAAACCATTTGCTATCCGGTGACCAAATTGCGTTATTCGGGCTAGTTGCTGCATCAATTGGAGTAGATAACAACTCGCTAGTTTCCATATTGATAAAAAGCATCTTGCTATATTGCAGAATAATGGCTGCGAAATGCCCATCAGGCGACACCTGTAATTTGGAAATATCTGTTGGAAGAGTAGGCGTAAATTGTTCTGAAAAAATATTGTTGCGGTTAGCTAAAAAGCCTGCTTGCTTTAAAGAATAAGCCACCGTTTGACTGTCTGGCAACCAACTAATATTGTATATTCGAGGAAGATGATCTTGGGTTAGTTGTTCAACTGTACTGTCCAACAAATTAACAACATAAATGCTTGCTACGTCTGTACTGTTATCAATTCTCTTGTGAAGAGTAAAAGCAATCATAGATTGATCCGGCGACAAAGCAGAAATCCCGCCCATAGTTTCGTCAGGCCAATTTAGTTGATTTCTAAGTATTGAGGATATTTGCCAATGATCTGGCGAATCGCCAGGTGCGGCGATATATAAATCCTGTTTGGGTTCATACAAAGGGATAGAATAGTAAGCAGGTTCCTCAAGAGGCGTTTCTGTATCCCAAAAGAAGTAGATTTCGCCAGGGGGTAACGGAAGGAGTGTCGGGGTGATGGTGGGTGTTTGGGTGGGCACGCCTGCACTGAGCGCAGTCGAAGTGGCCGTTGTAGGAGAAACTGTGGCGGTATTGGTGGGCAGTACGGCCGTTTTCATCCCCATCGGCGTATCCGTAACAGGTGGCTGAGTGGGCAGAACGGCCGTATTTGTTAACTCAACTGTATGGGTAGGTGTGGCTGCGTTGAGTGGAGTGGAAACGGCCGTTACCGGTTCTCCTTCTTCCCCACATGCCACTAACAGCAAGCCAATACAGCACAGTATAAACAGATGTAATCGAATCATCGCAGCCTCCAGAAAATAACGCGAAAAAAGGAACGCAGAACGATGCGTATCGTCCATACTCATCGTTCAAGGTTCTTCGTCCCTAATTGTCTGCTACCAGCCACGCCGGATGGCGAGCGGTCGTTGTTTGCGTGAGTTGGGTAGGGGATTGTCCAGGCTTTGCCAGCCAGATGGCGTCATCGGCCGTAAAAGCCAACTCCGCTCCGTCCGGCGACCAGGCTATGTCATACACCAGGCTGTCCGGAAAGGCGGTCAGCGGCATCGTTTGGCCGGTGGCGGTGTGCGCCAGGTAAAGATTGCTGCGCAGGGCAGCAGCGGCGTGGTTGGCGCGTACGCTGTCCGGGTTTTCGCGGCGCACATAGGCCAGGCTTTGACCGTCGGGCGACCATGCCGGCGGGTAGCCATGCCCGGCGTCAACGCTGTCCAGTTTTTGGGCGGGCGCGCCCGTTGTGGGGTCGGCCAACCATAATTCGCCTATGGTAAAGGGCTGATTGCTGTCCGGCATCAGAATATAGGCCATTTTTGCCCCATCCGGCGACCAACGCGGGTAAGCCACAATCTGCTGCGGAAAGGTTTGCCAGGGCGTGTATGTAGACGCCGCCAGGTTATACCCGCCCAATTCACTGCCTAAACCTAAGCCCCGGCTGGAAGCCGTGACCACTGTCTGCCCATCAAAGCGAAAGGCGGCGTTGTAAACGCCAGGGGGCAGATTGAGCAGCGTTTGGCGGCTGCCCGTCGCCGCCTGCACCAGCCAGATGGCGTCTTCGTCGGTCTGGTGGAACAACAGCCATTCGCCGTCGGGCGACCAGTCCAGGAAGTAGCCCTGTGCCAGGGTGTCTGTCTGGCCCGTAGCCAGATTTTGCAGCACGGCAAAGAGCGCCGCTTCGCAGTTGTACTGGATGAGCAGATAACGGCCGTTCGGCGCGGCGCTCAATTGGTCGGCTTCACACATGGCGCGGGACGGTTGCGCCCCCAGCGTTTGCCGTGAAGCGGTGTTCAGTTGATGGTCGGGTGTGGTGGGATAGGCAGAGAGGGTAACGGCCGTGTCCGACAATACTGCGTTCATTGCATGATCGTCTGAACTGGCGTAAGTCAAAAAAGCCAGCGCCGCGACCGGCTGCGCCTACGGCGCAGCCGGTCCGGGCAGAGTCTGGTTGATCAGAGTGTTCGCGGGAGATGAGTAAACAAAGTGGGTAAACAACAATAAAGTGGTAAAAAGCAAAACGGTGACGTTGCAAAACCATAAAAGACGTCTGGGCATCAAACTATCCTCCCTTGTGTATAGTGAAAACAGACTTTGGCAAAATCCGTTTTCTGGTTGAGGCGCAGCCTCAGGATTGGAACAACAACGTCTGACAGGATAACAAATAACAGATTCCTGAGGCACATAACAAAACTCAGGAAAAAACGTGTCCTTTGTCACCTCGCAAACTTTTTGACTCTGCCCGACGACAAGCTATAATATCAGCCGCTTACCTTTGCCCAGGTGGCGGAATTGGCATACGCGGCAGGTTGAGGGCCTGTGCCCTTAGGGCGTGGAGGTTCGAGTCCTCTCCTGGGCACAAACGAGTCAGAACAATATGTTCTGGCTCGTTTTTTTATTATTCAGGGGGTCGATTACAAGACTACCCGGCTAACCGTCTAAACCGCTCGTCTTCTTGCAGCATCAGGCGCAGGCCGGCGGCCAGGTTGGTTTGGGGCCGAAAGCCCAGCAGCGTTTGCGCCCGGCTGATGTCGGCCACCAGGCGGGGGACGCCGCCGCTTTTTTCGCCGTTATAAAGGCGGTTTACGGATCGGCCGGTGACGATTTCCATCTGGTTTACCAGATCGTTGAGATTGGTTTCTATGCCGCTGCCGATGTTGATGACCTGGCGGTTGATATTCACGGCCGTTGCCGCCGCGATCAACGCTTCCACCACATCCTTCACATACACATAGTCTCGCGTCTGCTGCCCATCGCCAAAAATAACCACCGAACCGCCGGAGAGAACTTGCTGTAAAAAGCGGGGGACAACCGGCGCGTGGGATGGAGGCAGGTTTTGGCGCGGTCCGTAAGCGTTAAAAATGCGCAGGGCGACGGTTTCAATTTCCCACAATTGGCCGATGGTGTGGATGTACTGCTCGGCGGCCCATTTGCTGACGGCGTAGGGCGAATCGGGCTGGGGCGTGTCGTTTTCGTGTACGGGCTGGTCGGGCAAACGGCCGTATACTGCCCCCGACGAGGTAAACACCACCCGCCGCACGCCCGTGTCGCGCATGGCCTCCATCAAACTAACCGTGCCGCCGACGTTGACGCGCGTATAGTCGCGCGGGTAATGGATGGATTGGGCGACGGACACGCGGGCAGCCAGATGATACACGCAGTCGACGCCTTGCAGCAGCGACCAGAGACGGGGCACATCGTCTACGTCGCCCTGGTGGAAGGTAACGGCCGTGTCCAAATACGCCGCATTGCCGCTGCTCAAATCATCCAAAACGATGACCTCATGGCCGGAATGGGCCAATTGGTTGGTTAATGCCGCCCCTAAAAAACCGGCGCCGCCGGTGACTAAAAAGCGCATGTTCGTTGCACCTCTTTGTGATTTCGTGTGTATTGTAATGTTTCCGGCGGCAATTGGAAATTTTCTTAACGTCTGGTGAAGCGCACGGCCGTTTCCTTGTGCCCCATCTGCCCCTTGACTATCATCCTGTCCATGCGTAAACAGCGTTTCTTACGAGCCGGGAAACTCCTCATTTTATTGGGCCTGTTGGCCTTCCTGTTGGTCCCCAATTGGCCCGCTTTTGGCCAGGAACAGTACCAATTACGGGCCATCGTTGGCCCCCATTCCTTCGATTTTGCCGTCTGGGAAATGCAAGCCATCTGGACCAAAGCGGAAGCGATTTTGGCCGATGGACAGGCTTTTCTGGATGAGGCCACGCGCCGCCAACTGGTGCTGGATTATCTGGCCGCCATTCAAACCAGCAGTCGGCTCAATTGGGAAATCGAACAGATGTATGTGAATCCGGACATCGCCGACCCGGATGCCGCTTCCCAGGCACAGCAGGCGGAGCTGGCCGCCACGCGGGCGCAGATCGCCCGGCTGCAGCCGGTGGCTGAGGCTGTGGTGCAAGACCAGGTGGCCGATATTTTGCGCGAGCAGGGGTTGACGGCCGTTAACGAAACGTGGCCGCCAGTGCTGATGCACATGACGCCTCTGCCTGCGCTGCTCATTGTCTCCCCGCGGGACAAAATCGAACGTCAGGATCAATTCCCGCTGGCTGTGGGGCTGACAACGCCGCAAAAGGAAGAGATGGAAACGGCCGTTCTCGACCAGCTTAATCTCTCCGCCCTGGTTGTGCCCATCGGCGGCCTGGCCACCTACCCGGCCATGATCATGGAAACCAGCAACATCAACTGGCTGGCCGAAGTGACAGCCCACGAATGGAGCCATCACTGGTTTATGCCGTACCCCATCAGCCTGAATTATGTATCGGATCCGCAGGTGCGCACGATTAACGAAACTGTGGCCTCGATTGTGGGGCGGGAGATTGGCGAGCAGGTGATCGCCCGCTTTTACCCGGAATTTGTGCCGCCGCCTGCGCCGCCAGCCGCTGCGCCGACGCCGAGCGACGAACCAGCCTTCAACTTTAGCGCCGAAATGGCCGCCACGCGCATCGAGGCCGAGAAGATGCTGGCAGCCGGCGATATTGAAGGGGCGGAAGCGTACATGGAGGCGCGACGGCAGGTGTTTGTAGCCAACGGCTACAGCATTCGTAAACTGAATCAGGCGTATTTCGCTTTTTATGGCGCTTACGCCGACCAGCCGGGGGCTACCGGCGCAGACCCGATTGGCCCGACGCTGTTGGCGTTGCGGCAAGCCAGCCCATCGTTGAAAGAATTTATGGAGAAGGTAGCCTGGATTGGCAGTTTTGCCGATTTGCAGCAGTTGGCGGAGGAAATGGGGGTTGGGGTAACGGCCGTTACCCCCTGAAATTGCCGCTCAGATCGTCTGGTTTAATCCTGGTTGTCGTCCGCGAGGACGAGCGAGCGCAGGGCGTCCATGAGATGTTGGGTTTCCTGAAGGTAGTCGCGGGGGGACAGGGCGACGTAGGCTTCTAAATCGTGCAGGGCGTCCTGATAACGGCCGTTTTGCTGAGCCAGCATGGCCCGGTTAAACAAAGCCGGAGCCGCATAAATCGGATCTTCCTCAACCAGGGCGTTAAAATCGGCCAACGCCTCATCCATACGCCCCAATTCGCGGAACAACAAAACCCCACGTTCCAGGCGCACGCGCAGAAACGTGGGGTCTATCGCATACGCCTTTGTAAAGTAGCGCACGGCCGCTTCATGTTCGCTGCGCATCGCATTTTGGTTGCCAAAATAGCGGTGCAGCCCGCCCCAGGTGTAAACCAGATAAGCCCAAAGAAATCGCAGCATGGCATGATGCGTGTTCAGGCATTCCGCGAACGCCTGAACACTTGAAAACCTGAATCTTTACTCTCGTTCGCTCAACCAGCGTTCGGTTTGCATGCCGGCGGCCACGCCCTGGCCCACCGAAGTGCCAATTTGTCGGTAGATGGCATCCTGAATTTCGCCGGCGGCGTATACGCCCGGCACGCTGGTGCGCATCAGCTCATCGGTGATGACATAGCCATGCTCATCCATCGCCAATTGCCCCTCCAGGAACTTGCTGTTGGGATAATGGCCGATGAAGATAAAAACGCCATCGACAGCCAGGGTTTGCACGTCGCCTGTTTTCACGTTGCGCGCCTTTACGGCCTGAACAGAGCCGTTCCCTTCAATTTCCTCAACGACGGTGTTCCACACGAAAGACATTTTTTCGTTGGCGGCGGCGCGTTTTTGCAGCGCCGGACCGGCGCGAAATTCGTCGCGGCGGTGCACAACTTGCACGGAATCGGCGAATTTGGTCAGGAACAATCCTTCTTCCAGCGCACTGTCGCCGCCGCCGACCACGATGACGTCTTTGCCGCGGAAGAAAAAGCCATCGCAGGTGCCGCAGTAACTTACGCCGCGCCCGATGAATTCCTCTTCGCCGGGCACGCCCAAACGGCGGGGCGAAGCGCCGGCGGTGACGATGACTGCGTCGGCCATATATTCTTTGCCATATGTTTTGATGTAAAACGGTGACCCTTTGGTGAAATCAACCGCGACGACTTCGTCGTATTCCAGGCGCGCGCCAAAATGCTCGGCCTGTTTTTGCATAATTTCGACCAGTTCCGGGCCGGTGGGGGTGCGTTCCGGCGACCAGAAGCCGGGGTAGTTTTCAACTTCGGAGGTGATGGCGATTTGGCCGCCAATTTGTGTGCCGGCGATGACCAGCGGGTTTAGTTGGGCGCGGGCCGTGTAGATGGCCGCAGTGAGCCCGGCAGGGCCTGAGCCGATAATGATGACACGTTCTTTTTCCATGGGTAATCCTTCTTTTAAAAAAATTGGGCCGTCGAAGGTTGATGAGGACGGCCGTTTTGCCTTTACCAGTTCAGTTGGTACCACTTTGTTAGACGGGAGCAGGTATTCATTTCTTACATGGTGGCCGATTGTAACGTGAGGTCAAAGAGGATACAACCGGGCAAACAAAAAGCGGCTTGCTGCCAAGCCGCTTTTATTACTACGTTACTCCGAGTCCATCTCGTGATCGATTAGTTCTCAGAAGTGAAAACGACGCTGTTGTCGCCGCCGTGTTCGTTGGCCCAATAAGCGTCAGCCGCTTCGTCGTTGGCCCATGATTCGCCGTCTACGAGATAACGAAACTGGTATTGTCTACCTTTCGCCAGGCGAATTTTGGTGCGGAAAGAGCCTTCTTTGGTCTTTTTCATCGCTGTGGGTTCCCAGTTGTGTGCGTCGCAGAGCAGGGCTACTTCTGTAGCTTCGGGGGCCGCGTATTCGAAGGTAACTTCGCAGTCGTCATTGGTTTTAAAGAATTTTTTCTTAAGCATTTTTATACTCCTTCAACTCTAACTTACATGATGATCACTTTAACCGGGCAGAGTACACTCTGGCGGGCAAAGCAGCGTGAGATTATAACGGCCGTTCACCAGCGGTCAAATGTGCTTACTCTGGTAAGTAGAGGGGAGAAGGGGCCGCGCCATTTCGGTCCGGAGGACCATCTGGCAGGCATCGAAGGTCAAAAACGTTGGGTAAGGCGTGAATTTGGTGCAAAATACGCACCAATTGGCGGGGTTGCAGCACTTCCAGGGTCAAAATTATCTGCAACTCGCCGCCTCGTCGCGGTGGTGTGTAAATATAGGCGATATTAATTTGCTCATCTTCCATTAATTGAGAAATCTCAAATAACAGCCCCGGACGGTCATACACATCGACCTGAACCGTCACTTCATGGGCTTCACGAGTCGCCTCGCCCCAGCCCAACTTTAGAACACGGCCTCGCTCCGGGCGCAGCAAATGGCAGCGCTTTTTATGCACCGTGATGCCGCCATCTTTGCGCATAAAGCCTAAAATTTGTTCGCGCGGCCGTGGCTGGCAGGTTCCGCAGAGGCTCAATCGGCGTGTGGGGGACTTGGTGATGACAAATTCTTCGCCAGTGTCTGTGAGGATAACATTGTCGACGTTGCGGGCCGGGCCGGTGTCCCATTTGTATTCTAAGACGCGTGTGGCAACGGCCGTGGGCAAAACCTCCGCTCGCCCCACTGCATAATACAACTGCTGCGCCTCTTCAAACCCAAAAGCCTCTGCAAGCTCCTCATGCGAAAAATCGGGAAATCCCAAGATATTCAGTTCCGTTTGAATCAGTTCCTTGCCTTCCAGAATTGCTCGCTGCGTCGGCAGCCGCCTAAACCACCGCCGGGCATGTGAGCGTGCATAATTCGTAGCAATATACCCTAAATCGTCATCCAGCCAGGCTCGCTGCGGCTGCGCGCGCAGCTTCTTCACAATTCGCACCTGATCGCCATCTTTAAGCGGCTTGTTCAGCGGGAAAAATACATCATTAACATAGGCCGCATGAGCCTGATTACCCAGACCCGTGTGAATGGCGTAGGCAAAGTCAATAATGGTGGCCCCTTGCCCCAATTCCACAATGTCGCCACGCGGTGTATACACCCGGATTTGCTTGCGGAAGACATCTTCCACCACACCCTTAACACCGGCCGCCGGGTTCTGCGGTTCCACATTGATGTTGTCGGTAATGTTCTCAAAAAAGGATTCGATGCGGTCAGCTATACCTGTAGACCATAACGGTGTGCCGGCATACAACCAGCGAGCCAGCACCCCAATTTCCGAGACCTTGTCCATGGCAACGGTGCGAATATGCAGTTTAACTGCCTGCCCGTTTGCATGAACCACGGTGGTATGCAGCGAGCGATACAAATTGTCTCGCGGCACTGCAATGTAGTCGTCGAATGTGCCGGGAACCGGCCGCCAAAGCTGGTGCAAATGTCCTAACGCCAGATAACATTCCTGCCACTCGTTCACCAAGACCACCAGACGAATCGTCCGGTCGAGATCATCATAGGAAGCGCCGCTGTTTGTCAGGTCCTGATATACCGAATATATGTTTTCAGGAGCCAACACCACATTGCGCACGTCAATTTCCGCCTGGAGTAAACAATTAAATATTTGCCCGCTCAAAAGCTGATAAGTTTCCTGATGCTCCCGCTCCAATTCTTCACGCCGGCGTTTGATGGTTGTGTAGGCTTTATTGTGCAGCACTTCCAGAGAAAGCGATTCAAGTTCGTTTTTTAGATCCCACAAACCCAAGCGGTTCGCCAGAGGAGCGTAAACGGCCAGTGTTTCTTCTGCCTTTTGTCGTTGTTTGTGCAGCGGCATGGCCTTGATGGTTCGCATATTGTGCAAACGGTCGAAGAGCTTGATGATGACCGTGCGCACATCTTCGGTCATGGCCGAAAATAATTTATGCAGGGTTTTGTCTTGAATTTCTTGGGGGGGTAAATGTTTGCCTTTGGAAACCCCTTCGGTAACGTCTTTCAGTTTGGTAACGCCATTTACCAGGCGGGCAACTTCCGGGCTAAACATGGTTTCGATTTCATCAATGGAAACGCGCGTGTCTTCAGCAATGTCGTGGAGTAGAGCGGCTTCCAGAGCTGAGGCGTCGAGGTGGTATTGGGAGAGGTAATAGGCCACCGTAAGCGGGTGGGTGAAGAAAAGCTCGCCAGATTTGCGACGTTGGTCTCCGTGTTCTCGGCGAGCAAGGGCAAAAGCCTCTTGAACCCGGAGTCGATCTTCCACACTTAAATACGTGTTGACTTGGTCAAAGAACTTTGTCGCGTCGGTCGTTGTATGATGCGTTTGCAGCAACATAGTCCCGTATGATAATTGAAATTGGGGAAAAACAAAACCGGTTATACCTGAGAGTACGCTGAAAAACTTAAATGAGATCGATCAAAACAGGATTCGCGTCTGCCCAAAACAGATGCCGCGCTTTGCTGCAAGTGGGAAATTTGGCGGTTGAAGACCAAACCATTTCCAGTCTTCAACCGCTGAAAATGTGATTTTGGAGGTGTATCAGCGCCCGTATCAGTCTGAAGCCTCTTTTTTGTAATCCATGAAACGATAACCAACGCCTCTTTCGGTGAGGATGTATTTGGGGTTATTCAGGTCTTCTTCTATCTTTTTGCGCAGGTAATTGATGTAAAGACGAAGATAATGGGTTTCGTCTTGATATTCATAACCCCAAACTTTGGCTAACAGGGTTTCGTGGGGGACAACCCAGCCGGCGTTTTGAATCAATTGGCTCAGGAGCCGGTATTCTGTTGGCCGCAAGTCGATGCGTTCATTGTCGACGATGACTTGATGGCGGTTAAAGTCGATCGATAGGTGATCGTCGATGCGCAAGATGGTGCGAGGTGGGGGAGCTGGCCATTCTGCCCGACGCATGACGGCATTGACGCGGCTGTTCAATTCGCGAGGGCTAAATGGTTTGGTGATGTAGTCGTCTGCGCCCAGGCCAAGTCCTTGGATTTTGTCTTCTTCGTCGCTTTTGACGGTGAGCAGGATGACGGGGACGGTGGAGATTTCGCGCAGGAGGCGCAAGGTTTCAAAGCCGTCGAGTTCCGGCATCATGATGTCCATGATGACGAGATCGGGGGCGTATTTTCGGATTTGTTCCAGGGCTTGAAGACCATTTTCCGCTTCGATGGCTTGATAACCTTCCAATTCCATGTTCATGCGGATGAAGCGTCGCATGCGGGCTTCATCATCCACGATTAGGATGAGCCTGGGAGCGGTTTTATCGAGGGAGGGAGGAATTTTTTCGACCATTATTCGCGTACGAACCCGACAACTTCGCTCATGTCGGTGGATGGAAGTACCTGGATGAAGTTAATGCGTTGGATGGGATAGAAGACGGAGGTGACGTCTTCGTCGAGGTAGTGGACGTCGAGTCCGTCTCGACGGCGGGGGTTGTGAATTTGGATGAGGACATCTTGCGCTTTTGGCAGTGAGTCTACCTCGCAAACGATAGGATCTTCATTGGCTATGTGGACGATTATTGAAATCATAGGGTTTCACCGTTGGTTAGGAATCATAGAAAACGTGAATTAATAGTTCGCCGAACCGTATTTCGTCGCCGCTGCGGAGGGGATACGGCCGTTTCGATGGCAATCGATAGTTGTTCAAAAATGTGCCGTTGGTACTGTCCAGGTCTATGAGCACCAATCCGTGATTTGACCATTGAATGGTAGCATGGAGTCGGGAAACGCCCAATTCAACGCCATTTTCCACGGTTAGGTCTAATTCAGGGAAGTCGCCTGTTTCAGAGCTGTCGCGGCCGACGCGAATTTGCCCGGTGAGGGCCATGACCCGCCGGTGACGGCTGTGCGGGATAACAAATGTGATATTCTTCCCTTCCGGCACGGTAATTAATCTGTAATCTTCTGGCGGCGGCGGCGGCGGGCGATGGCTGTAGTCTGAAAAAGGTAAGACATCGGTAGCTTTAAGGTTGTCTTCCATCAAAAACCGGCCGCACTCACTGCAAAAAAGTGCGCCTTCCAGTTGGGTGGCCCCACACTCTTTACATTGAATCATCGTTATCTATTCTTACCGTTTCGCCGATCATGGCTCGAGTGCCATATTTCAGCCGCTTCCAACCCTCAGCCGACATGGAGCCAACCGTCGATAACCGTTCTGTTTCTGCATGGGCTTGTTGCGCCAGACGAATTTCGCCGGCCTCCAATAAGCGCGTCGTCAGGTGGCGCAAGCGAGTTGCGGCCACGCCTACATTTCCCGCCTCGATCTCTTCCCAAACCTTTTCGTTCATGCGATACATGTTTAACAAACGTACTGCCTTCACCAAATCTTTGGGCGGCGGCATTTCTACGGGGGTTGATGTGACGACGATTTGCGCCTGACTTTTGAAAGATATATCTTTGGCGCTGCGTCCGGGAATGTCGGCAATGATCTCAAACGGGATGTTGATACGGGTTTCGTGTTGTTGGGGTTGCAAAACCATTTCTAACAAAAAGGATAATGCGCTTTTGCCTTCGATATTGCCTAATTTGATTTCATTTTCAGTGGAATCGAGGGGCTGGGCGAAGGGCAGTAGTTTGAAGCCGTATTTTAAGGAGACTTGAGACGGCATTGTGTTTTTTATTCGCAGATTGCGAGCATGGATGAGGCCTAGTCCCTGGATACGCTGCTGCAGATGTTCTAGTATTTGGGTGGGTTCTTCGATAAAGGCTGATTGCCCGCCGGATGGGGATACCAGCCGATCTAGAAAACTGTCGTTCCATTCATTGCCCAGCCCAAATGCGGTAATGCCAATCTGCTGCTCTGCTGCGCGTGAGGCGAGGGCTACACATTCTGGCGCATCACCATATGTATGGCCATCTGTCAGCAAGATCAGGTGGTTGTTGTATTGGGCCAGGGGCATTTGTCGCAGTTGTTCGGTGCCGGCAAGTAAGCCCTGATAAATTTCTGTGCCGCCAGAAGCGCGTATACTGCGCACATGGGAAATGATGGCGCTTCTATTCGTGAGGCGGGTTGCCGGCTGCACAATATCAGCCCGATCGCTGAAGGTGATGATGGAGATGATGTCTTCGGGCATCAGTTTTTCGATGACCAATTCGACGGCCGATTTGAGAAAATCCAGGCGTTGTCCTTGCATGGATGTACTGCGGTCCAGAACGAGGCACAGGTTTAACGGCCGTCGCGCATTCATGGTCTGCTGCGGCGCGGCAATCTCCAGCAATAAGTAGAAAATCTGCGGGGAAGTGGCGATGGGGATTTTGGCGCGGCTAACCTGGATTGTCACAGTCAGGGGCGGCGGCGATGTTTCCACCATCAACGAATCGTAAATCGCGCGCCGCGACGGGTTGTTTAATACTTCATATGCCTGGAGTAAATCCTGATATTCCGGGTGGCTTTCTTTGGTTGCTCCCTGCGGGAAGCGAGCCACCAGTTTGGCAAACGCATTCTGAATGGCCTCGGCTGAGGCCCCAGGAGAAACGCCCAAAACAGAATAGTAGGTACTCTCGCCGCTCATGCGGATCCTTGATCTATAATTCAAAATCTACGAGAACGGCCGTGATATTATCAAAACCGCCCATTTCCATCGCCGCGCGAAACAACGCCTCAGCCATGTCATCTAAAGAAATGTCACGCTCCAAAATATCGCGCATTTCTGCTTCCGACACAAAGCCAGACAATCCATCACTGCACATCAACAACTTGCCAGACTTGGGCAGCAACCGCATATAGGTGTCTACTTCCACCTCATCAGCCTGCCCAACGGCGCGCAGCAAAATATGCCCATAGCGATAAAATGTCGCTTCTTCAGCCGTGAGCTGACCCACGTCTTGCAGGCGCTGCACCAGAGAATGGTCGTTTGTTACCGACTCAAATTTACCATTTGCCAGCAAATAAAGCCGGCTGTCGCCTACATGCGCCACGTGCAGTCGCCGCCCCAATACCAGAGCAATGGTTAGCGTTGTCCCGCTGTCCATTTCCGGATCATTTTCAAAAACGGCCTTATTGGCTTTTTGTACCGCCTGCTCCAACACTTCTTGAATGGGCATTTTAATGCTTTTATCATCATCCGCGAGCAGCGGTAGATAGATGTTGTTGATGATGTGCGTGGCGGCCGTGCGCGAGGCGATGCGGCTGGCAACATGGCCGTCAGAGTGCCCACCCATGCCATCGGCTACGATGTACAAACCAAAAGGCAATACCGCAAAATGTCCCCCTACCTCCGAAACAAGCGTCAGGCTAGAATCTTCATTGCGCTCCCGTCTGGCTCCGACATGACACCGTTTGGCTACACGCATACGCGGCTCTTCGGCGACCAAAGGCTCTGTCACTTTGCTGATGATTGGCCGTGTTTTGGCCGGCTCGCCACGGTTCACATCAATAAATGGGTTTTTTGCAAATGGCGTCGTTTCCGGAATCAGGATTTCTTCTTCGGGATTCGATTCAGTTTCGATAACTGGTTCTTCGGCAAGCTCCCCATCCGCATGTTTTTCAACATGTTCTTCTTCGGGTTCGTCTATCGTCTTTGACTTGTCCATTAATTTAACACCATGCTTATCCTGTAATTACGCGGGCAGTGCGTACAAATGATGATTGGTGGAGCCAATGTAAACAATCCCATCATCGATTGTTGGCGACGAAATAACCGGTTTGCCGGTATCAAACCGCCAACGCAAATCGCCTCGTTTGCAAGAAACGCTATACACAAAACCGTCTGTGGAACCGAAATAAACGGCATCTTGCCAGACTGTTGGCGATGAATTCACCTGCCCATCTGTGTCATACGTCCACAACTGCCGCCCAGAATTCATGTCGATGGCGTACAGGCTGCCATCTGATGATCCGATGTACACCACCCCGTCATGCACTACCGGCGACGAGATGATGGGTCGCCGAGTGCGGAAACGCCAGATCGCCCAGCCGGTTGCCGCATCCAGGGCATAAACCGTGGCGTCTAGTGAGCCTACAATAACAATTTCTTCCGCGAATGTGGGTGATGACGTGACAGCCCTGCGGGCTTGTGCTTGCCACTTCGTTTTGCCAGTCGAAAGTTCAAGGCAGTAGATGTAGCCGCCTTCCGTGCCAAAAAAGACGCGTTCTTCGTCTACGTAGGGGGATGAGCGTACGGCGCTAAAGGCGTTTGTTTTCCAGGCGGAACGGCCGTGTTTCACATTCAGCGCGTACAAATAGCCATCATCCGAGCCAAAAAAAACGTGCTCAAACCGCGCCGTCGGGGAAGAATAGATGGAGCCATTGGTTTCAAAGTGCCATATCTTGCGCCCGGTGCGCAGATCAATGGCATACATCATGGTATCCGACGACCCGACAAAAACCATTTCGTCATAAACGCAAGGCGACGCGCCAACGCCGTCGGCGGTGGGATATTTCCAAACAAATTCCCCATTTGCCTTGTTTATGGCATACAAATTGTTGTCATAAACACTGATGAGAACACGGTTATCGGTAACGGCCGCTTTAGACCGAATCTCATCTTCGCACTTAAATGCCCATAACGGCTGCACGGTGGGGCTGGCTACGCTGCCGGTGCTGGTTTTGGCGGCCACATGCGCAGGCGTGGTTGATTTTTGTCCAGATATAATGGGGGGCGCTGGTTCCGAAACGACGGCCGTAGAATTTGCCAGTAGCTCCAACGCTTCTTTCAGGGCAGTGGCGTCGGCAAATCGTTCCTTTGGATCGTAGGCCAGGCAGCGCATGATGATGGCTTCAAATGCCGGGGTGACGGAGTGGTTTAACGGCCGTATCGGCCGTTCCGCAAACGTAAATGGTGGTTCTAACCGTGGATCCTGGCGAGTAAGCAAGTGGTGAAGTGTCGCGCCCAGGGCGTAAACGTCTCCGGCAGGCGTCGCCAACCCGCGATATTGTTCCGGGGGTGAGTACCCTTCAGTTCCGATCATCGTGCCTTTGTTGCCGCCTTCAAATATCTTGGCGATGCCAAAGTCAATCAGCCGGATGCGATTGTGATGATCTAGCATGATGTTCGAAGGTTTCATGTCCCGAAATACGATGGGATTGGGTTTTTGGTGGTGCAAATGCCCCAGGGCGTCACAAAGCTGAATGGCCCAATCTAGCGCCCGCTCCTGATCAAGTGGTTCGGTTTGTTCTTCCAGCCAGTGATCCAGGTCTTTGCCCCGAATGAGGTCTAAAACCAGATAGCTGCGGTCTTTTTCCGTAAAGTAGTCGGAAACGTCGGGGATGGCGGGGTGGTCGAGCATTGCCAGCATGCTGGCTTCACGCTCAAATGATTGGATGGTGAGTTCGCGTATTTTGGGGTCTGGGGCAGAGATGACCATCTCTTTGACAGCGCAGAGCTTGGTCACATTGGGAAAACGCATATCACGGGCCTGGTAGACGGAGCTGAAGCCACCCGCGCCTAACACGCCGACAATGCGATAGCGATCTTGCAGCATATCGCCAGGCTGTAGGCCAATTTTGGCGGTGGCTTTTTTCTTTCGACCCTGTTTTCCGGGGAGTTGTCGGGTTGTTAATCGCCCCATAGTTGAACGCCTTCACTTGTTATTCAGCAGCTAATTATAAGTTGACCCAGCCGTATTTATCAAGCAATCAGTACAATGGTGTCAGGCGGGGTCATGAACGTCTGGTCGAGGTTATACGGCCGTTTCCCAACCACCGCTCTGTCGCCATACCCGTTCTCCGCCCCGCAATGCTGTAAAATCAACAATTTTACGCACCAAATCCGCCTGATCGGTAAAAAACGAACCGACTTGAGAAGCAAACGCGGCGATGGCTTCGGTTTTAACTTGAATACTGCGGGTCGTTAATTCAATAACCCGGGCTTGCCATGCGGCGCTGTGCGGTGGAATAACGGCCGTTAACGCATCCGCTTGAGCTACATACGGGTAATCTTCATAATAGATCACCCGTTCGCCAAAGCACCGTTCCGCCGCGGCCCGCGTTACCTGATGATCGACATGATTGCCCACTGCCAGCGGCGCGTACACCTGGCTGCTGGCGGGAAACTCGGCCATTTGAGCGGCTAACCGCGCAATTAAAGCCTCTTCCGTCGGGTGAATCGCGCCAATGACATCGGTCCAGGTGGGGTATAAAGGTAACCCGTCGTGAGGGTGCGTGCGGTAAACGCAGTCTAAAATTTCCCAATGGGCATAATCGGCGCCTAAAATGTGGCAGGCAGCGGCGTCCTCGGCGCGCCGGGCGGCGGCTACATCGGTGGCGAGCTGCCAGCGTTCATGCAAACTCTGGGCAAACGCCGACAACGGTCCGTCAGGTGGATCTCCAGCCATCAGCGTAACGATCAGAACAGATTTGCCAACGGCCGTTTGCTCGTAGATTTGACCACCACAGGATAAAGCAGCATCATCGAGATGGGGAGAAAGGTAGATTGAGTCGTAATGTGTGCGCATCATTCAATGATCCATATAATAACAGAGCAATGACAAAAAAGTTAACTCACCTTGATGAACGTGGCCAGGCGCACATGGTAGATGTGGGCCACAAACCGGATACCGAACGAATGGCTGTGGCACGCGGCCGAGTGGTGATGCAGCCTGAAACAGTGCGGTTGATTATAGAGGGAAACCTGAAAAAAGGGGATGTTTTGACCACGGCCAAATTAGCCGGCATCATGGCCGCCAAGCGGACCAGCGAGTTGATTCCCCTGTGCCATCCTCTACTACTGACCCATATCGACGTTGCTTGCACCCCCAATCAAGCCGAAAACTGTGTCGATATCGAGGCAACTGTGCGACTAGACGGCAAAACAGGCGTGGAAATGGAGGCGCTCACGGCCGTTTCCGTGGCCGCGCTCACCATTTATGATATGGCGAAAGCTGTCGACCGCCACATGCGCCTCACCAATATTCGCCTGATGCACAAATCAGGCGGCCAGAGCGGCGTTTTCACCGCGGAAGAGTAATCCATGCAACTCACCATCCGTCTTTTTGCCACCCTTAAAGATCGCGTTGGACAGGGCAAGGTGCAGATAGATGTCGCTGCGCCCGCCACTGTGCAAACCATGCTTGCCGCCCTGTCCGCTGAATATCCTTCCCTGCGTGCCTCGTTGCCCACGGCGCTGGTTGCGGTTAATCAATCGTTTGCTTTTGCGGAAACGGCCGTGCAGCCCGAAGACGAAATAGCCATCTTCCCCCCCGTTAGCGGCGGCAGCGATCTGCCTCATCCCACCTACTTCGCCATCACCCACCAACCACTCGACATGAACGCCATCCATCAGCAGCTAACCCGGCCAGATGTGGGCGCAGTTGTCAGCTTCACCGGCTCCGTGCGTGGCCAAACCCGGCGCGAAGGTCTGCCCTCGGAAACACTTTACCTGGAATATGAAGCCTATTCGGCCATGGCCGAAGCCAAAATGGCTCAAATAGCCCAGGAAATTTGGGCGCGCTGGCCGCTGGTGAAAGGCGTGGCCATCGTGCAGCGCATCGGCCAATTGTCTATTGGTGATGTGACCACGTATGTCGCCTGCGCCGCCGGTCACCGCGATCAGGGGGTTTTCGATGCCGCCCGTTACGGCATCGATCGCCTGAAAGAAATTGTGCCCATCTGGAAAAAGGAAGTGGGCACAGATAGCAGCGTCTGGGTAGAAGGTCATTACCAACCAACGGAAAAAGATAACAATAGTTAAACCCCAGCCCGTAATAATCAACGAGTCTCTGCAATCTTCCAAACTATCAGCTAGCAACACATAACCTGTATGAATTGGCAGCAGCAATCCATGGAATTTGCCCAAAAACAGAACTTAAGCCACTCGCCGAGTGTTTATGTTCTTGATCTGATAAGCGAAGTCGGTGAAGTGGCTAAGGAGATTTTGTTGGCGACGGACTATGGTGAACGGCCGTTCCAGCCCCAACCGGCGCTCACTGGCGAACTTGGCGATGTGCTTTACAGCTTGTGTTTATTGGCTACGGCCGTTAACATCGACCTCAACGAAGCCCTGACGATTACGCTGCAAAAATACGCCAGCCGCCAACAAGCCAAAGGACACATCGGCAGTTCATCATTCTGAAAAAAGCGGAGAATCTATATTTCATGAAAGAAAACAACAGCCCAAAACCGCGTGTGGTTATCACCGGCATTGGCCTTATCACCCCCCTTGGGCATAACGTGCCCGATACCTGGGCCGCCATCCTGGCCGGAAAATCCGGAATAGGTCCCTTTACCATCATCGAACCCGGGGAACACACCGCTGGCGCCGTCTGTGAAATCAAAGATTTTGACCCCGAACAACTTTTGGACAAACGCATTGCCCGCCGCCGCGACCGTTACCAACAACTGGCAACCATCGCCGCCAACGAAGCCCTGGCCCAGGCCCAACTCCCCATCAACGACGGCAACCGCGAACGTATCGGCGTGATCATGGGCACAGGCGTCGGCGGCATTCGCACGCTGGTGGAACAAGAGCACACCGTTTTGGAAAAAGGACTGCGTCGGGTCAGCCCATTTGCCATTACCATGATCATGCCCAACGGAGCCTCTGGCATGTTGGCCATTGATTATGGCATTCAAGGCCCTACAACCACCATCACCACGGCTTGCGCCGCCGGCAACGATGCCATCGGCCATGCTTTCCGGGCTATTCAATGGGGAGAAGTAGACGCGGTGCTGACTGGTGGCAGCGAGTCGATTATTACCGATGTGGCCGTGGCCGGCTTTGAACGGGCTGGGGCTACATCAGGGGAAAGTGTGCGCACGCCACGGCCGTTCGACAAAAACCGCGATGGCCTCGTTGTAGGCGAAGGGGCCGGCATGCTGGTCATCGAAAGTCTGGACCATGCCCAGGCTCGCGGGGCAACCATCCTGGCCGAAATTGTTGGTTACGGACAAACCACCGACGCCTACCACATCACCGCTCCGGCCGAAGGCGGCGCCGGCGCCGCGCGCGCCATCCGCAAAGCCCTCGCCGACGCCCACCTCCAGCCCGCCGACGTCGATTACATCAGCGCCCACGGCACAGCCACCCAACTAAACGATTCCTCGGAAACCACGGCCATCAAAAGTGTCTTTGGTCCTGCAGCTTATAAGGTGGCCGTCAGCTCCACAAAATCCATGACTGGTCATATCATGGGCGCTACCGGAGCCATTGAAACCATCTTTTGCGTCTTAGCCATACGCGACCAGATCGTTCCCCCGACCATCAATTATGAAACACCAGACCCTGATTGCGATCTCGATTATGTGCCTAATGTGGCGCGACCTCAACGCGTCCAGGTTTGTCTAAACCACGCCTTTGGTTTTGGCGGGCACAACGCCGTCTTGGCGATTCGGGAATTTACGGCGTGATATGAATGATAGTTTGCCTGCTTTAGAGGCCATCATTGGCCTGAAATTCAATGATTACTCGCTCCTGACAAGAGCGCTTACCCACCGTTCCTATTTAAATGAAAACAGCAATCAGGTGTTGGAAGACAATGAACGCCTGGAGTTTTTAGGCGATGCGGTCCTCGATTTTGTGGTTGGCGCCTATTTGTATAACCGGCTGCCGGAAGTGGATGAAGGGGAACTAACCAGCCTGCGCGCGGCATTGGTTCGCGCCAATACGCTGGCCAGTTTTGCCCGCCAGTGGGAACTCGGCCGTTTTTTGCGCCTGGGGGTTGGTGAAGCGGAAAGCGGCGGGCGCGAGCGTACGCCCATTCTTTGCGCCACCTTTGAAGCGGTGATCGGCGCGATTTACCTGGACAAAGGATTGCCCACGACGCGAGAGTTAGTGGAAAAACTGATCGCCCCAACGTTAATCACCATTTTGGATGAGTCGCTGCATAAAGACGCGAAGAGCGAATTTCAGGTGTGGGCGCAGGCGCGGTACAACATTACGCCCCATTACGAAGTAACCGCAACAACCGGCCCCGATCATGCCAAAGTGTTTATGGTGGCGGTGATGGTGGGCGATAAATCCTGGGGCGAAGGGCAAGGGCGCAGCAAACAAACGGCCGCGCAGGCGGCGGCTCGTGTGGCCATGGCTGCGGCCGAACAGTTTGATGAGGAACTGGCTTGAGCCGCTTGCTGATTACCGGCGGCAGTAGTTACCTGGGGGTTCATCTTGTGCCGCCAGCATCTGCCAGGCACGAAACGCTGTATACCTTTTTTAGTCAGGATCCATTGGGCTTGCCAAACGGCCGTTACCTGGACATGCGTGATGGAACGGCCGTAACCCAACTCGTCGGCCAGTTTGCCCCAGATGTTATCATCCACACCGCCGGTTCCAACCGGGGCGCGGATATGGCCGCCGTGATTGAGCAGGGAGCGGCGCACATTGCTCAGGCAGCGACGGCCGTGGGCGCGCGCCTCATCCATTTGTCCACCGATGTCGTGTTTTCTGGCAGAGGCGGCGCGCCATACGACGAAACGGCCGTGCCCACCCCGGTGAACGCCTACGGCCAGGCCAAGGCCAACGCTGAAACCATCATTGCCACACACCCCAATCATGTCATCATCCGCACATCCCTCATTTATGGCCTGACTAAGATGGATCATGGTACGGCCTGGATGACAAAAGCGCTGCAAGCCGGACAACCGGTCACCTTGTTCGACAACCAGATTCGCAATCCTGTCTGGGTCAACACCCTCACGGACGCCTGTCTGGAACTCGCAGACCATCCTTACACCGGCATACTCAACGTGGCCGGGAGCCAGGTGTTAACGCGCGCCGAATACTCCCTGAAATTGTTGGATTGGTGGGGCGTTCATGAGCGCGAAACAGTGACCATTGGCCCTTCGTTGGGTGGGCAGTGGCCGCTGAATTGCGAGTTAGATTTACGCCGGGCAACGGCCGTACTCACCACCCCCCTCCCCGGAATAGACGACGTGTGCCGCCGCGCTTCACCTCCTTTTGCAGGCCAATAAATTCGGCCTTCTACCCCCTGTTTTTATGGGCTTGCTCACTTGCAACTCATATCCAGCTAAGGCAAAAATTTTAGAGTAAATTCCATGACTTTTTAGGGGAGTTACCCCCCTTGACTTTTATTTGCTGAATATGCTAGACTGCCCCAGTGCAGGAAGAGGCAGAGTTGGGTGAGAGTCGAACCACACAACCTGAGCACAAATTTTTTTAAGGAGAAAAGGGAATCTTGAGCGATTTAGGGAATCCATTTGATGAAATGGACGTTGTTGGCGTTTTGCTAAATAACGGTATGGAGCAAGGATATATTACGTACGATCAAATTCTTGAAGCTCTCCCCAATATTGAAAATAATTTACCGCTGTTAGAGACAATTCTGGAAGAAGCTCAATCTATGGGTGTGCCAGTTTTCGAAAACGAAGAAGAGGCCAGTCTTGCTATGAGCGCAGAAGAAGAGACCGACTTAGACGACCTGGATGGGGCCGATGTCGATGATGTTAATTCTCCTAAAGCGCACATTGCCCCATTGTTTGATCTGAGCAACGTTCCGATTGACGATTCGGTTGGCTTGTATTTTCGGGAAATGGGCCAGCAGCAACTACTGACAGCGGAAGAAGAAGTTCAATTGGCCATGGAAATAGAAGCTGGACGGGCTGCTGAAGAAGCCATGGACAGCCAATACAGCCTTACCGATGATGAACTCGATGAATTACAGCGGCTAAAAGAAGTGGGAGATGCTGCTCGCGCGCATCTGATTCGCGCCAATACCCGTCTGGTGGTAAGCATTGCTAAAAAATATCGTGGGCGCGGCCTACAATTTCTAGATCTTATCCAGGAAGGTAATGTCGGGCTGATGAAAGCGGTGGAAAAGTATGATTATCGTCGCGGGAATCGGTTTAGTACGTATGCAACCTGGTGGATCCGGCAAGCCGTAACACGCGCATTAGCCAATCACGGCCGTACCATTCGTATTCCGGCGCATCTCGGTGGCCGAATCAGCAAGTTGTATCAGGTAGCTCAAGAATTGGAACAGGAATACGGCCGTCAGCCCACCGCTGAAGAGATCGCCGAAAACATGGAACTGCCGGCCGAGCGTGTGCGTTGGATGCTGCGCACCAGCCGTCAACCCGTCCACCTGGAACGCCCCGTCGGCGACGAATCTGATGCTGAATTGGGCGACTTTATCGAAGACATCGAAGCCCCGCCGCCCGCTGAAATGGTCGCCAATAAAATGCTCACCGAAGAGCTGGGCGATATTTTGGACCAACTCACGCCACGCGAAGCGCGTATTTTGCGCTTGCGTTACGGCCTGCAAGATGGCGAATCGCGCACACTCAAAGAAGTCGGCGAGATGTTTGGCCTCTCTCGCGAACGCATCCGACAGCTGGAAAAAGAAGCGCTGCGCAAGCTGCGCCACCCCAACTTTGCCGGCCATCTACGCCAATATCTGAATTAAGCAGATATAGCCAACTGATTATTCACCTAAAAAACCCCTCTAATGAGGGGTTTTTTGTATTACCAAAGGATTCACGACCCTTTCACTTTTGTTTCACCGACCTTTTACCACGGGGTATTTACATTTGCGTTACCTTGGAGGAATACTTTGACGTAATGAGGGAATAACCTGTGGAATTAAGGCAGTACGTTTATCTGGTCTGGCATTGGGCATGGTTGATCGTTCTTGGAGCGCTGGTTGCTGGCGGCAGCGCGTTTTATATTAGCCAGGCGCAGGCTCCAATTTATCGCGCTTCGGCCACGCTGCTGGTTATCGAAGGTAACGATGGCATTGATACGGCTTATAATTCCCTCCTGACAAGCGAACAATTAGCCCAATCTTATGCCGAACGGCTTAAGAACTATGAAGTATTAGACCAGGCCATCACAAATCTCAATTTATCGTTCACGCCAGACGACCTGGCCAAAATGATTCAAGTGCAGTTGGTTAATAATACGCAGTTGATTATTTTGAGCGTCGAACATACAAATCCTCGTGTTGCGCGCGATCTGGCTAATGAAATCCCCACAATTTTTGCAGAACGGAATAGCGAGCAGCAGTTGGCGCGTTATGCCAGTTTGAAGCAGGGTTTAGAAGAAGAATTGGCCACGCTCGCCACAGAATTGGCGGCGGCGGAATCTGCTGTGCAGGCGGAAATTAGCAAGATGGTTCCCAATCAAACGGCCGTTGACCGCCAAAACGACAACGTCCTGCGCCTGCGTGAAACCTACGCTCGCCTGATGGCCAATTACGAAGATGTACGCATCGCCGAGGTGCGCGGCCTGAACAATCTGATCATCGACGAATCCGCCCGCGTACCGCAACAACCCATTCGTCCTCGCGTGTTAACCAATACAGTTTTGGCCGCCGTGGTAGGCGCTATGTTGGCTTTGGGCATCATCTTTCTGGTGGAATACATGGATGATACGCTGAAAGACCCCAAAGACATCGAATTGGGCACCGGGCTGACTATTTTGGGTTCATTGGAAAAGGTGAAAGTGACCAAACCTATCGATGCTCTGGTTGTGGCAATGGAACCGCGTTCCCCGGCAGCTGAAGCTTATCGCCAGATTCGGACCAACATCCAATTTGTCAGCGTAGACCGCGACGTGCGCACACTGCTCATCACCAGCGCCAACGCCGGAGAAGGTAAAACGACGGTGTCGATTAACCTGGCAGCCGCGCTGGCGCAGTCGGGCAAACGCGTCTTATTGGTAGACACCGACATGCGGCGTCCGATGCTGCATAAAATGTTAGAAGTAGATGGCAGCAAGGGCTTGTGCAATCTCATTATTCGTGGCCGTGAAGACGCACAGTACATCAAAGGAACGTTGATTTCCAATTTGTATGTTTTAACGGCCGGCCGTTTGCCGCCCAATCCGGCGGAACTTCTGGGTTCTGAACGCATGAAGGAAGTGCTGACCTGGCTTATTGGGCAGGCGGATTACATTATTTTCGACAGCCCGCCGGTGTTGGCGGTAACTGACGCCGTGGTGTTGTCCCGTTTGGTGGATGCAACAATTTTTGTTGCCAGCTCTGGACAAACCCGTTATCCGGCATTCAGCACGGCCGTTGCCCAAATTCAGGCCCTTAACAGCCCTATCGCCGGCGTCATTCTGAACAAAGTAAACGCCAACGGCCGTTTCGGCTACGCCTACAATTACTACTACCGCACCAACTACCAACCTCTGGATAATACAAACGGCCGTCAATCCATCAAACAACGCCTGCAAACCATCAACGCCAGCTTCCTACAAATCTTCCACTAATTACCGGCGGTTTCCCCTCCGCTTTACCCACACCCCTGCCATTACGGTATAATCACCCGCCATGGCAATTTTGACCACCAACAACCTGGCCCAATCCTTCGGCGCCTTCGATCTGTTCAGCGGAATTTCCGTCAGCATCCCTAAAGACGGCAAAGTTGGACTCGTCGGCCCCAATGGCATTGGCAAGACAACCTTCCTGCTCATTCTGGCCGGGCAGATGGCCCCATCCGCCGGCAGCGTCCAGATGGCCAAAGGAACACGCTTTGGTTACCTGCGCCAGGAAGCCGCCGAAGCCTTCTCCGGTCGCCAACACACCGTCTACGACGAAATGTTCCTCGTCTTCAAGAACTTGCGCGCCACCGAAGCCCAACTCCGCCAGATGGAAAGCGCCATGAGCGACCCCACGCTCACCGAAGCCGAAAGCGACGACCTGTTCGATCGATACAGCCGGCTCCAGGAACAGTTTGAACTGGCCGGCGGCTACCAATATGAACTACGCATTCGCCAAGTCCTCACCGGCCTGGGCTTCGACGACCAGACATGGCAGCTGCCCCTGCCGCACCTCAGCGGCGGCCAGAAAACCCGCGTCTTGCTGGCGCGGCTCCTGCTGGAAGCGCCCGATTTGCTCATCCTCGATGAGCCGACCAATCATCTGGACGTCCAGGCCATCGAATGGCTGGAAGGCACGCTAAAAACCTGGGAAGGCGCGGTGCTGATCGTCAGCCACGACCGCTATTTTCTCGACAAAACCGTCAACACCATTTGGGAAATGACACGCACCGATATTCAGACGTATCGCGGCAATTATTCCGCCTACATGCAGCAGCGCGACGCCCGCTGGGATTACCGCATGCAAGAATTTGTCACGCTGAAAGAACGGCTGGAAAAAGAACTGGACTACATCCGCCGGAACATGGCTGGGCAGCGCACGCAAATGGCCCAGGGAAAACTCAGCCGTCTCAGCCGGGAGGTTGCGGCCATTCGTTCCGGCGGGTTAGGCGTTTTACAAGAATTAGACAGCAAAGGCTGGATGCAGGTTAAAGCAGAATACGGCGTGGAGATGCAGGCGTCTACAGTGGGTGAACTCCACGAGCAAATCAAGGCCTTACAAGGGCCTACGCGCCCGCAAGAAATTAAAATGCATATACACGCCTCGCATCGCAGCGGCAACCTGGTTCTGCGCACCAGCGATTTGCAGATCGGGTACCCTGGCGCGATCTTGTTCGAGGCGGACGATATTGTCTTGCAGCGCCAGGAATGCGCGGCGCTCATCGGACCCAATGGGACGGGCAAGACCACGTTTCTACGCACAATTTTGGATCGGTTGACGCCGCTGGCCGGGCAAATTACGCTGGGGGCAAGCCTGGAAATTGGGTATTTTTCCCAGGCTCACGATGATTTGAACCGCAGCAACACGGTTTTGGACGAATTGTTGCATCAGCAAAATATGCCTCTGAGCGAAGCGCGCAGTTATCTGGCGCGGTATCTTTTTCGCGGCGATGATGTGTATAAACCCATCAGTTTGTTGAGCGGTGGGGAGCGGGGTCGTTTGGCGTTGGCGCTGTTGGCCTTGCAAAAGGCTAATTTTTTGCTGCTGGATGAGCCGACGAACCATCTGGATATTCCCGCGCAAGAAACGCTGCAGGCGGCGCTGGCTGAATTTCAGGGCACGGTTTTGATGGTGACGCACGATCGGTATTTGGTGGACCGGCTGGCGACGCAAATTTGGGAACTGCGCGACGGCCGTTTGCACATCTATGCCGGCTCTTACCAGGAATATCTGGCCCGCCGCAGCCAGGAAAACGAAGCCGCTCGTGAAACGGCCGTTCTGGCGCGCGCCGCCATCAACCCAGCCAGCAGTGAAAACGACGCCAATCGCCTGAGCAAGAACGAGCAGCGCAAACGCGAAACTGCGCTGGCCACCCTGGAAAAGCAAGTCCACGACCTGGAAAACCGGCTGCACGCCATCAGCGCCGCTATACAAGCCGCCACCCAGGCACAATCTTTTGACAAGATACAAACCCTGAGCTTAGAATACGCCGCGACCGAACAGGAATTGACACAGCGAATGATGGAATGGGAGACACTGGCGCATGAGTGACGGGCCAACCACAATTACCCTCTCTGGAAAACTAATTATTGGCCTCACCGGCAATATCGCCAGCGGTAAATCGGCCGTGATGCGGTTGGCCGCCGAACAGGGCGCACTGACCATCGACGCCGACAAAATCGTCCATGAACTTATGGATTACGACGCGGATGTTCAGGCCGCCATTGCCGTTGCTTTTGGCCCGGAAGTGCGGCGCGTGGACGGCCGTATCAACCGCCGCGCTCTGGGCCAGATTGTGTTTGCCGATCCCACAGCCCTGAAGGACCTGGAGCAGATGACCCACCCGCTCGTCCGCGCCGTCATTGCGGAACGCATCAACGCCAGCGAAGCAGCCGTTGTTTTTATCGAGGCCATCAAACTGCTGGAAGGCGACCTGGTTAAAGCCTGCCACCAGATTTGGGTCACACGCTGCCACCGCCAGCGCCAACTGCAACGGTTGATGATTTGTCGTGGTTTGGATGCCGAAAGCGCCGCCGCGCGCATCAAAGCCCAGGCCCCACAAGAAGAAAAAGTCGCCATGGCCGACGTGGTGATTGATACCGATGGGCTGATGACGGAAACCGAAGCTCAGTTTGCGCTGGCCTGGAGCCGGCTGCCATCGCCAGACACGCTGCCCCCGACGACGTTGTTGGTTGAGGACACGGCCGTTACCGCCAAAACCAAACCGCGTACATCCGGCCCCCAAAGCCTGAAAGAGTTGCTGGCAGCCGCCCCAAAACCGGCCGTCGAACGTGAATGGCCTGCCGGACTGCAAGTGCGGCGCGGCAAACCATCGGATATTCCTTCCATTTTGCTGTTGATTCAAAAGGCTACCAACGGCGCTGTCACCATGAAACGCGCCGATTTGTTGATGTCTTTTAGCGAGCGCAGCTATTTCATCGGGCAGATTGGCACGGATGTCACCGTCGTCATGGGCTGGAGCATCGACGCGCAGGTGGCGCGCATTGACCAGATTTTTAGGTTATCCGGGGAAGATGTCGCCCTGACGGTAACGGCCGTTTTACTGGAAATCGAAAAATCGGCCAACGCCCACATCGGCGAAATGGTGGCCGCCTTTTTACCCGACGATGAGACAGAAACGCTGCCGACGTTGTTCCAGCGTGAAGGGTATATCGTGGTGGACAAAGAGATGCTGCCGGATGTGTGGCAAACGGCCGTCGAAGAATCCCAGCCGCCCGACACCATCCTCATGGTTAAAGTCCTGCGGGATGATCGGCTGCGCAAAAGTTGAGTAACCGTTCGTTCTTAAACTGGTTAGATTGGTCCAATCTTCAAGGTTAGACCAATCTGAAAATTGCAACCTATTTGCGAGCGAACCCTGAGTAGATGAAGAGGTTGAAGCCATGGAAACATTAAAAAAGACCGTCAGCAGCCATCCCAACCTATCCGCCTGGTTTGTTTTGGCGTTGGGCATGGTGCTGATTTTGATTTATGAAGCCCGCAGCGTTGGGCTGCAAACCATGCAGTGGTTCTGGCTTATTCTCATCACCATTTTGGTGGCCGGAGCCTGCATCTGGATTGTGAGTTGGGGCGACAATGACGAGGATGCCGAAGATGGAAACGCGTAGGCTGCTCTATGTTTAATGATCCGCGTACCACAACGATATCGTTGACGGCCGTTGAAAACATCCGTGAAGCCATCATCCCCCTGTTCACCACCGACGACACCACCCTGGATTGGCCGGAACCGGGCCATTTTCGCCTGCGCGGCCGCTTCTTACGCGACACCGCCGACTGTTACGACGAACTCCGCCTCATCTTCGAGCAGCACGGCTTTACGCCGATGATCCGCCAGGGCGACAGCAGCCCAAATCTGATCGGATTCCCCCACGTTTTTAACCCGCCAGCCTCCAATTGGACCATCAACTTAATCCTCCTGATCGTCACCATTATTTCCACAATGTACGTGGCCGCACTGGGCGAAACGGGCGATTACGGAACCGCGCTGGCGCAAATATGGCGAGGTCTTCCGTTCAGCCTCAGCATTATGGTCATCCTGGGGGCGCACGAATTGGGCCATTATTTTGCCGCCCGTCACCACCGCGTCCCCGTTACGCTGCCCTATTTCATCCCGATGCCCTTCTCCATCATCGGCACAATGGGCGCGTTTATCCAACTGAAAGCGCCGGTAAAAAACAAACGAGCGCTGTTCGATGTGGGCGCGGCCGGCCCTTTGGCGGGCATGGCCTTTGCTCTGCCTATTCTGTTGTATGGCCTGTCCACTTCCCCGGTTGGCCCCATGCCGTCCGTGCCCTACATGCTGGAAGGTAACTCCATTTTGTACGCCGCCGCCAAAATTTTAATGTTAGGCCAGATGCTGCCGGCCCACGGCCTGGATGTGTCGCTTAATCAAATCGCCTGGGCCGGCTGGGTAGGATTGCTGGTCACCGGGCTAAACCTGATTCCTGTGGGGCAGTTGGATGGCGGGCACGTTTCTTACGTTTTGTTTGGCGAACGAGCCAAACAGTTCTTTTGGCCGGTGATTGTGGCTCTGGCGCTGCTGACAGCGCTTACCGGGACGTTGATGTGGCTTTTCTGGATATTTTTGCTTTTCTTTTTTGGCCGCGTCTATGCTGTGCCATTGGACGACGTGACGCCGTTGGATCCACGCCGCCGCTGGTTAGCGATTTTTACCCTGGTGTTGTTTTTTCTGGTTTTCAGCCCCATTCCTTTCCAATTCATTACCCCGTGAGGTCGTTTTGATTTTTTCTAGCGGTTTTGCGGCATAGAATTTGGCAGCAACGGCCGTATTGGTTATAATCCCGTTCGCTTTGGTGCCATAGCTCAGTCGGCAGAGCGAGGGACTCATAAGCCCTAGGTCACTGGTTCAAGTCCAGTTGGCACCACCAAGACAAGCCGCTCCCTGTGAGCGGCTTTTTTTATGATGCGTTCCGGCTGCTGGCAATCCGGATGGCCGGACAGGCTCTGAAAATGAACATGGAACCTTTTGCAGAAACGGCCGTTTCCCCCTTACCTTCTTCGCCCTTTGCCCCCATCCGGCGTTGGTGGTGGCTGCCTTTCTTGTTTGGCTGTTTGGCGGCGCTGATCTGGGTGTGGGCCGACGGCCGTGGTGTGTGGAGTCCGATCACGGCCGTCGACGCCAGCCAAACCCGCGCCAATACCACCTTACCCATCCCCCGCGGCCCCCTGCGCCTGGAACAAACCATCACCCCCAACCGCGACGGACTCGCCGAAATAGAGCTAATCCTCTCCGGCAATGGCAGCGATGGCGGCAGCGACGCTAACCTCATCCTCCAGCTTTTCGATGCTGCCGACGGCCTGATTGCCGAAAAGCAGCTGCCAACTGCTGCCCTGACCCACAATCAAACCGCGCTTCTCAGCTTTGCGCCGCAGCCCCATTCCGCCGGACAACCCTACACCCTCCACATCAGCGGCAGCGCCGATAACCCGATGTCCGTGTGGGGCTACGACCTGGACGTGTACGCCGGGGGCGCGCTGCGCCTGCAAAACGGCCCGCTGGATACGCAAAGTCCCACCACAACCGCTCAGGATTTGCGTCTGATCACCCGTTACCGGCTGACCTGGAGTGACGTGTGGCGAGCGTTAAACACCGCGCTGGCGCAGGCTGGATTTTTGTCGGCGGCGGCATTGTTGTTGTTGCCGCTGCCCGGAGCGCTGCTGCTGTTGGCCGGTCCGGCGGCCTGGCGGCGCTGGGATGCGCTGGCCTGGGTCGGCACGGCCGTGGCCCTGGGCGCAGCCGGTTGGGCCATTCTCTGGCAGTGGGTGTCGCTGGTCGGCGGCCGTTTTTCCGGCGGCCTGCTCTGGGGATTGGTGATCGGCGGCTGGGCGCTGGCCGTTTTTCTCTGGCGCTGGCGGTTGGCGAATTTCAACTGGCGGCAACGGCCGTCTCTCATCCCCAATCCTCAATCGCCAATTCCCAATCGCCGCTTCCATCAAGAACACGTTGCCCTGCTGGTCTTGCTGCTGGTGGGTTTTGTCGTGCGCCTGCTGGCCGTGCGCGATCTGGCCTTTTTGCCGTGGGTAGACGCCAGCCGTCATGGGTTGATCACGGCCGTTATGGCCAACAAAGGCACCATCCCCGACAATTACGCCCCCTTCCTGCCCGTTGATCATTTCCCCTATCACTTTGGCTTCCACACCCTCTCCGCCAGCCTGAGCCTGATGACCGGCGCACCGCTGGCTTCCTTGTTGCTTTACCTGAGCCAACTGCTCAATGCGCTGGTTCCGCTGGCGATTTACGCCGCCGGTTGGCTCATCACTCGCCGCCGCCGCGCCGGGTTGGCGGCCGCTTTTCTGGTGGCGCTGCCCTTCTTTTTTCCGGCCTACTACCTCTCCTGGGGGCGCATGACGCAGCTCACGGCCGTTCTCCTCATGCCGGTTTTGCTGGGGCTGACGTGGCAGTTGGCGCGCGGCGGGCGCGAATGGCGGCGCGTCTGGTGGTTGGTTGGCGTGCTGGCCGCCGGGATGTTCCTGGTGCACTTTCGTGTTTTTCTGTTTTATTTGCCCTTCGCCTTTCTGGTCTGGTTGATTAGTTGGGGGCGCAACGGCCGTTGGCTGGCGGCCGCCGCGGCTCTGGGCGTTTTCCTGGCCGGACCCCACATGCTTAACTTGCTGCGTGTCACCGAGCCGGTTGCCACGGTGCAGCGCAACATCGAAAATTACAACACGTTTCCGGTGGCTTATTTGAATGTGGCTTGGGAACGGCCGTTCCTCTACCTGGCCGGCGGCGTGTTTGTGCTGCTGCTTATTCCGGCGCTGCGCCGCCACCGCTGGACAACCGCGCCGCTGGCGTTGGTGGGTTGGGTGGCGGTGTTATTCATTTTGTTGTCTGGCGAACGGCTGGGTCTGCCGGAAACGTCGTTGGTGAACATGAACAGCATGTACATCACCATCTTCATTCCACTCAGCCTGTTCCTGGGCATCGCCGCGAACCAGTTCTGGCGCTGGCTGCGGCGGCGGCATTGGATTGTGCAGGCGATGGGCTGGTTTATCACGGGGGCGGGGGTAACGGCCGTGTTCATTTTCGGCATCCACCAGCAAATCGTGGTCCTCAACAGCCAGACCGTGCTGGCTTACCCGGCCGATGTGGCCGGACTGGCCTGGCTGGATGAAAACGTCCCGCCCGACGCCAAAATCGCGGCCAGCAGTTGGTTGTGGTTGGGGGCAACCTGGGCCGGCAGTGATGGCGGCGCGTGGATTTTGCCCCTGACGGGACGCGAAACGACCATCCCGCCCATCGACCACATCTACAACCGCGATTATTTCCAGGATATTCAGGAATTTAACCGCGCCGCCACCGATACGCCGGATTGGGCCGATCCGGCGGCCGCCGATTGGCTGCGGGCGCAGGGCGTGACGCATATTTACGTGGGCGCGCGCGGCGGCTTTTTTGACCCGGCTACGCTGACCCGCAATCCGCAGATGCATCTGTTGTACAGTTATGATGGGGTGTTTGTGTTTGCGGTTGATGGGTAACGGCCGTTTCCCCTCCCCTTTTCTCATGGCGCACCGCGTCATGTTGCGTGTCATTTGCCCTGCCGTTATAATGATGCAAGCTGAGAAAGCTATATCCTGAGAACCCACGAGAACCAGAACATGCTAGATTTTTCCCTGACCGAAGAACAATTACAAGCAGCGGCCATGGTCCGCGAATTTGGCGCAAAAGAAATCATACCCACCATCAAAGAATATGATCGCCAACAAACTATGAATCCCATCGCCCTGCCGCGCATGGCCGAACTGGGCATTTTGGGCATTAATATCCCCGTCCGTTACGGCGGCCAGGGCTTCGATTACGTCACCCTCGGTCTGGTGTGCGAAGAATTGGAACGCATCGACACCACCCTGCGCGTCGTCATGTCGGTCCACATGGGGCTGAACAGCATGGGCGTGCTGCAATGGGGCACCGAAGAGCAAAAGCAGCGCTTCCTCGCGCCGCAAGCGCGCGGCGAAAAATACGCCGCCTTTGGCCTCACGGAACCCGGCGCCGGTTCGGACGTGGCCGGGCTGCGATCCACCGCCCGCAAAGACGGCGACGACTACATCATCAACGGCGAAAAGATGTGGATCAGTCTGGCGACCAAGGCCCACCATGTCCTCTGGTTCGCCAAAACCGATCCTCACGCCCAACCGGCCCACGCCGGCTTGACCGCCTTCATGGTGGAAACCGACATGCCCGGCGTGACCACCGGCGACATTCACGGCAAATTGGGCGTGCGCGCCGGTTCGACCGGCTGGGTGAACTGCCAGGACGTGCGCGTGCCGGCGGCCAACCGCATCGGTGAAGAGGGCGAAGGCTTTAAGATTGCCATGAGCTGCCTGGATAACGGCCGTTACACCGTCGCTTCCGGCGCTACCGGTCTCACCCGCGCCTGCTTAGATGCTTCTATCCGCTACGCCCAGGAGCGCGAAACCTTCGGCCGGCCCATCGCCGATTACCAGCTCATCCAGCAAAAAATCGCCTGGATGCAGCAGTGGTACGACGTGTCGCGCCTGCTTTATTTGCAGGTGGGCTGGCTGAAAAACCAGGGCATCCGCAATACCCGCGAGGTGTCCATGGCCAAGTGGTACGCCACCGACCATTCCTTCAAAGCTGCCCATGAAGCCATCCAGGTGCACGGCGCGTATGGCTTTTCTGACGAGTACGATGTGGAGCGTTATTTGCGCAACGGCCGTGGGGCCATCATCTACGAAGGCACCAGCGAAATTCACCAACTGATGCAGGCCGCCTACGCCTTCGGCCAGCGCGAAGACAAACCGCTGCGCTGCGAACTGCCCGCCTACGACGAGGCATTCTGGCAAGGTTAAAAGTGGTATCTTTACAGACCCTAAGGGTTTAACCCCGCCTAATTTTGCCCGCGCAATGGCAAACCCTTAGGGTCTTTTCGTTGACTGTTTGGGAGCTGCTATGACCAACCAGACAATCAAAATTCAAGCCCGCCCCGAGGAAACCATTCGATTCCCCGGTTTGTGCGTCCACTGCGCCCGGCCGGGAGTCACGCCCCTGCGCCTGAAAAAGCGCCACGGCCGTATCACTCGCCAGGTGGATGTGCCTCTCTGCGCCGACTGCGCCGAGGAGTTAACTCGCAAATCGGGCCAGGAAGAACGGCTGGAAAAGATGGGTTGGGCGGCGGCGGGCGGCACGGCCGTTGCCCTGCTGGCTCTCGGTTTGCTGCTAACACCGGCCGGATTGGCCTTCTGGCTGCGTCTGCTGCTGGGGCTGATTGTGGGACTGGGTGTGGGAACGGCCGTGCTCCTCTATTTCCGCCGCCGCGCCCTACAACACGCCCTGCCCGCCAAGCTAGCCATCCTGCAATCCGCCCAAATCCAAACCTTTTCCTGGCGCGCCGTCACCTTTACGTTTACCAACGAAACGTTCTCCGAGCGTTTTCGCGCATTAAATCAGCCATTGTTGATGGAACTGAACAATTGACAATTGGCTAGCGGCAATTAGCAATTGACAATTTATGGAGGTAGCTAAATGAAGGTTGTTGTTTGTACCAAACAAACCCCCAGCACCACCGCCGATCTGACCGTCAGGCCAGACGGCAGCGTGAGTTGGGACGATCCCGGCGGCAAGCCCAATGTGGTCAACCCCTGGGATGAATACTCAATCGAAGAAGGCATCCGTCTAAAGGAAAATCACGGCGCGTCCGACGTTATCGCCATCACCATGGGCGGCGACGAGAGCCAGGAAGCGCTGAAGACGGCGCTGGCCATGGGCTGCACGGAAGCCATTTTGCTGTCGGATGCGGCCTTTGCCGGCGCAGACACGCTGGGCACGGCCAAAGTGCTGGCCGCGGCCATCAACAAAGTGGGTGACGTGCAGATCGCCATTTTTGGCAAGTCGGCCATAGATGGGGATACGGGGCAAACGGCCGTGCAGACTGCCCGCAAATTAGGCTGGACCCCGCTCACCTTTGTTTCGGCGATTACGGCCGTTGGCGGTGGCCAGATCACCGTCGAACGCCTGCTCGACGACGGCAAAGAAACCGTCACCGCGCCTCTGCCCGTAGTCATCAGCACCGTCAAAGAAATTAACGAACCGCGCTACCCCTCCTTCATGGGCATCCGCAAGGCCAGCCGGGCCACTATCCCCGTCTGGGGCGCGGGCGACCTGGGCGTCAGCGGCGTCGGCAGCAAAGTAAACTGGTCCAAAGTCTATGCCCTCCCGCCGCGTGAAGGCAGTGTGGAAATCATCGACGGTGATTCGGTTCAGGAAAAAGCAGCCAAACTGGTTGCCAAACTGTTTGAGGAGAAAGTGATATGAGCGGCGTATGGGTTTTCATCGAAAATCGTGATGGGGAAATTGCGGCCATCGCCAAAGAAGCCCTGGCCGCTTCGCGTACTGTCGCCGATGGATTGGGCGAGACACTCACCGCCCTGGTATTTGGTCAAGACGTGGCCGGCGTTGCCGCCGCTGCGTTCGACCTGGGCGCGGACGCCGTGTTGGGCGCCGACGACGCCAGCCTGTCCCCTTTCCGCGTCGAAGCAGTTGGACCGTTGGTTGTCAAGCTGGCGCAAGAACGCGAACCGGCCGTGATCATGGCGGGCGCTTCCACACGCGGCCGGGATCTGGCCGCCTGGGTCGCCGCCGACCTGGAAGCCGGTCTGGTGGCCGATGGCACCGACCTGGCCGTTGACGGCGGCACGGTGAAAGTGACCCGCCCGGTTTATGCCAGCAAGCTTCTGGCGACTGTGTTTGTGACCGAAGGCACGCAAGTCATCACACTGCGTAACCGCGCCTTCCCGCAGGCGGAATCGACCGGCGGCAGTGGCAGCGCGGAATGGGTGGATACGGCCGTTGCCGAAGCCGACATCCCCACCAAAGTCACCGGGTTCGCCGGCAAGGAAGGCGGCGTCAGCCTCACCGATGCCAACATCATCGTCAGCGGCGGTCGCGGTGTGGGTGGGCCGGAAGGTTTTGCCCCTGTGCAGGAATTGGCGAATGTATTGGGCGCGGCGCTCGGCGCTTCCCGCGCGGCCGTCGACGCCGGCTGGATTCCCTACGAGCACCAGGTTGGTCAGACCGGCAAAACGGTCAGCCCAGACCTCTACATTGCCAACGGCATCAGCGGCGCGATTCAGCATCAGGCCGGTATGCGCACGTCTAAAGTCATCGTCGCCATCAACAAAGACCCCGAAGCGCCAATCTTCAAGCTGGCGCAGTACGGCATCGTCGGCGACCTGTTTGAAGTGCTGCCGGCGCTAACGGCCGAATTTAAGAAGAAACTCAGCTAAATACCCTTCAGACCTGACAGGTTTCTAAAAACCTGTCAGGTCTTTTTACCACCCGTCCAATTTGACATTTACCTGCCGCTGTGGCAGAATCCCCCTCGCATACCGCCCCTGTAGCTCAGAGGATAGAGCGTCGGCCTCCGAAGCCGGAAGCCCAGGTTCGAGTCCTGGCAGGGGCATTTTTTTATCAGTCGCACTCCACCCACCAACCCACCGACACAATTATTCTGCATCTAAAAACATCCTCATACACTGGTTGCGTGTAATGGATATTATATTTGTACCTTTTTTCACAAGAAACATATTACATTTGTCACTCTTGCCATCAAGTTACCTGTAATACAATTTCCAAAGGTTTGAGTCAAAACCATAATAAAATTTGGGGGGAGCATCCTTGAGCACATATGGTGCCAGAGGGTGCTTTTTATTTATAAAAATAGTGCATCCACTGAATCCGTCGATTTGCCAAACGCATATATGTGCCCATAAACAATCAAAACATAAAGCCGCCGCGCCTGTTGCCTTTATGCGCCGGTTTCGTAACGCAATTCTCACATATCATTTTAGGAGGCTTTTATGGCCGGTTTAGATCAAGAAACTCGTGACATGATCTTAGATACATTAAAAAAGTATGCCGAACGCAAATTAACTCCTGACTACTTGCTCAAACTGGATCATGAAGACCGGTTTCCCCAAGACGTTCTGCAAGAACTCTACGATCCCATGCAGTTAGGACTGCACCTCATCTTTATTCCCGAAGAATATGATGGGTTGGGCGGCGGCGCTTACGATATTTATCGTGTCTCGGAATTAATGGCCTCTATTGATTTGGGCGTAGCCACCGGGGTTCTGGCGACGTTTCTAGGGTCTGATCCTATTCGGGTTGGGGGAACGGAAGCACAAAAATCGTTGTGGATGGGCCGCATTGCCGAAGAGGCGCTGCTGATGGCCTATGGCGCTACCGAGCCGCAGGCCGGCAGTGATCTGGCGGCTATGACCACCAAGGCTGTGCCGGTTCAGGAAAATGGCGCGGTGGTCGGCTACAAAATAAGCGGGCAAAAGCAGTGGATTAGCAACGGGGCGGTGGCCGATTTATACACTGTACTGGCATTGGCTCCGGGTGGGCCAAGCTGGTTTGTGGTGGACAAAGATGCGCCCGGCTTTACCAAGGGCAAGCCGGAAGATAAACATGGCATTCGCGCCAGCAACACGGCCGCTTTATTCCTGGAAGATGTCTACGTGCCGGTTGACCGGCTGGTGGGCGGTGTGGAAGGGCAGGGCCTGGCTCAGGCCCAGGCCGTGTTTGGCTACACCCGCTTGATGGTAGGCGCGTTTGGCCTGGGCGCGGGTTGGGAGGCGCTGCGACGCGCTATCCGCTATTCCCAGGATCGCATTCAGGGCGGCGCGCCGTTGAGCCAGAAGCAGGGCTATACCCACAAACTCATCGTGCCCAATGCCGCCCGATTGGAAGCGGCGCGCAGCTACATCGAATGGGTGGCCGAGCGGCTGGACAGCGAGGACGGCGCGCACGGCTTGCAAACCGAGGGAGCCATCGCCAAATACATGGCCACGGAAGCGGGCAACAAGGCGGCCGAAGACGCCATCCAGGCGCATGGCGGCTATGGCTACACCAAAGAGTACATGGTCGAAAAAATCAAGCGCGACGTGCGCATCACCACCATTTACGAAGGCACGTCGGAGATTATGGAATGGACCATTGCCCGTGACCGCTGGCAGCTTCATTTGAAATCGCGCATGGCCTATTACACCGATTGGGCCGACCG
>JAKQCM010000072.1 GCA_029559155.1 Chloroflexota bacterium | reverse complement strand
TGCGGGGTCATGCCAGTACGCGCTGGTTTGCGCCATCTGATTGCCCGGATTGGCACAGGTGATGCGTAAGCCGTATGAAGGAACGGGGATTGAATAGCGTATTGGAGATTAGAGATTAGAGATTGGAGATTGGAGATTGGAGATTGATTCAATCTCCAATCTCCAATCTCCGGTCTCCGGTCTCCGGTCTCCAGTCTCCAGCCTCCAGTTTTGCAGTTGTTTAATTATCATTCCCAGGGCGGTTGCGTTTTTAGCCATTCGGCCTAAAATTCCCTCGCTATGCCAACGCCGTTTATGCATTTACACATGGCGGAACAGCTTCGTTCCGCGGCCGGGAGACGATTTGGGCGCGACGGCCGTCTCCCGCTTCTTTTAGCGCAGCATTGGCCTGCGTTTTACCTGGGCAGCGTGGCCGCCGACTGCCAGGATTTGGCCGGTATCCCGCGCACAGCCACCCATTTTTATAATATCCCACCCGACCCCGATAATCAGGCTTATCCGCGAATGCTGGCTGCTTACCCGGAGCTGGCGAACCCGGCGCAGATGTCGCCCGACCAGGCTGTTTTTGTGGCCGCGTACAGCATCCACCTGATGGTGGATCTGGTATGGTTCCGCGATATTTTGCTGCCTTTTTTTGTGGATCGGCCAGATTGGCGCGATGGGTACGAGCGGCGGCATCTGGTTCACAATATCGTGTTGACGTATCTGGACCATCAGGCGTATGAGGCGCTGCCGGAAACGGCCGTGGCCACTCTGGCGGCTGCCCAGCCCGACCATTGGCTGCCTTTTGTGGGCGATGAGGCGTTGGTTGCCTGGCGAGACCGGCTAACAGCCCAGTTAGCGCCGGAGGGCGCTCTGGAGACCATTGGCGTCTATGCCCACCGCCTGCACATGTCGCCGGCCGAATTTGCCGCCAGTTTGCATGATCCGGTGTGGATGGCCGAACAGGTATTCACCTTCGTGCCAATTGCGGAAGTGCAGGCGAGGTTGGATACGGCCGTGTTGTCTGGCCTGGATATCATGAGCCGCTATTTCAACTTGGATGATGCGTAACCTCTCAATTTACTCCACTATTTCTGAAGGAAATTTTTATGAATCACATTATTGAAGCACCAGTAAGACAAACTGTTCAGGTTCGGCTCCCGGATGGCCGGGCTTTTGACGGCCCCCTGGGGACGACAGTCGAAGCATTTTTATTAACGGCCATGCCAGAGGCCATGACCCGCGATCACATCGTCGGGGTACTGTGTGATGGTCACCTGCGCGAATTGGCCCAACCGCTCAATTCCGATGCTCACCTGGTTCCGTTAACCACTCGTGATCCGGACGGGGCGCGGATATATCGGCGTTCGTTGAGCTTTTTGATGATTGCCGCGGCGGCGGAGGTGTTTCCCGGCCAGGTGATTACCGTGCAGCATTCGATGCCATTTGGCGGGTATTACTGCGAGCGCGATGATAACACGCGGGTGACTTTGGCAGAACTGGACCACCTGCGACGCCGAATGCGCGAATTGGTAGCCGCCGATCTGCCCATTGCCCGTGTCGTTTTGCCGCTGAACGAGGCGCTGCAAATTTTCCGCGCCAGCGGCGATATGGAAAAGGCCGATTTGTTTGCCAAACGGCGCAAAGATTACCTGACATTGTATGAATTAAACGGCGTTCGGGATTATTTTCATGGGTTTATGGTGCCGCGCACGAGTTATTTGGATTTGTTTGAGTTACGGCCGTACAACGATGGATTTATTTTGCAGTTTCCCCGGCGGCATAACCCGGCGATTTTGCAGCCGTTTGAGGATGAGCCGCGCCTGGCGCGCGTGTTCCAGGATTATGCCGATTGGTTGAGCATTGTGGGTGTGCCGAGTGTGTCGTCGTTGAACAATGCGCTGCGAAACGGCCGTACTCAGGAAGTCATCCTTGTCGCCGAAGCGTTCCATCAGCGCCAGCTTTCCGCCATCGCCGCCGCCATCGCCGAACGCCGTCCGGCCGTCAAACTGGTCATGATCTCCGGGCCGACCTCTTCGGGCAAAACTACCTTCAGCAAACGGCTGGCCGTGCAGCTTCTGGCTCAGGGCATCTATCCTGTCACCATTGGCATGGACAACTACTTTGTCAATCGAGAAGACACCCCCCGCGACGCCAAAGGCGATTACGACTTTGAAGCGTTAGAAGCGGTGGACGTGCCCTTATTCCAGCAGCACCTGCACCAGCTTTTGGCCGGTGAAACCATCACCCAGCCGGTGTATAACTTTTATACCGGCAGCCGCGAATGGGGCGACAAGCTGAAAATTGGCTCAGATCACGTCATCATCATCGAGGGGATACACGGACTAAATCCCAGACTGGTTGAAGGTATTGCGCCAGAAGCGATGTATCGCATCTTCATCTCGGCGCTGACGCAGTTGAACCTGGACAAGCACAATCGGGTTCCCACAACAGACACCCGCCTGCTGCGGCGCATTGTGCGCGATGCGGCCCATCGCGGGTACACCGCCGCCGATACCATCAGCCGTTGGGCGAGCGTGCGCCGTGGCGAGCGATTGTACATTTTTCCCAATCAAAATAACGCGGACGTGTTTTTTAATTCGGCGCTGGTGTATGAATTGTCCGTGCTGAAGACGTTGGCGCAGCCGCTGCTGCTGCAAGTGGAGCCGGGCACGCCAGAGCGCATCGAGGCGAACCGGTTGTTGGCCTTTTTGCAGTGGTTTGAGCCGGTTCCCGGTGACGCATTGAATTTTATCGCCAGCGATTCCATCTTGCGCGAATTTATCGGCGGTTCGATTATGGATGATTTTGAGCCGTGGGAACGGTAAGGACTGGCGGGGTAGGTGATGCGTGATGCGTGATGATTTACGCATCACGCATCACGCATCAAAAAGGTTAGATCTCGCCGGTTGCCAAAACTTTTTTCACTTCAGCAATGGCTTTGGTGACTTCGATTTCACGCGGGCAGGCGCTGGTGCAGTTGAAGTTGGTACGGCAGCGCCAGACGCCGAAGGTGTCGCCGACCACTTTCAGGCGGTCTTCTGCGCCTTCGTCGCGGCTGTCGTAGATGAAGCGGTGGGCTTGAACAATGGCCGCCGGGCCGACGTATTTTTCGTTGGCCCAGAAGCTGGGGCAAGAGGTGGTGCAGCAGGCGCAGAGGATGCACTTGGTGGTGTCGTCGAAGCGGGCGCGGTCTTCTTGGGATTGGAGTCGTTCACGGCCGTCTGCCGGCGGTGGCGAATCGTTGATGAAATAAGGCAAAACCGAGCGGTAATGGTCCATAAAGGGTTCCATATCGACGATAAGGTCTTTGATGACGCGCAGGCCTAAAATCGGCTCGATCTGGATGGTAGGCGCTGCGCTGCCGCCGCTCAACCGCGAGACGAGGGTTTTGCAGGCCAGGGCATTGGCGCCGTTGATGCGCAGGGCGTCGGAGCCGCATACGCCGTGGGCGCAGGAGCGGCGCAGCGCCAGGGTGCCATCAATTTCCCATTTCACGCGGTTTAGCAAATCCAGTACCGTGTCGTTTCTGCTGACATCGTCTAAAGTGTAGTCGCCCCACCAGGCTTTGCTGTCTTTTTCCGGATTAAACCGGCGGATGCGTAAGTTTACTTGCATGATGTTCTCCTGAGATTGGGGATTGGAGGTTAGAGCCGTTGCTTCCTGGCTTCCAATCTTTAGTAAACGCGCGGCTTGGGTTCATAACGGCCCAAAGTCACAGGTTTGTAATCCAGTTTGTATTCACCTTCGCCTACTTTGTGGCAGAGTGTGTGTTTGAGCCATTCGACGTCGTCGCGCTCTGGGAAGTCGTCGCGGGCATGACCGCCTCGGCTTTCCTTGCGGGCCAGGGCCGAAACGGCCGTTACTTCTGCCAATTCCAACAAGCAGCCTAATTCCCAGGCTTCCAACAGTTCGCTGTTGAAGATTTTGCCTTTGTCCTGAACGCCTACGTTTTGATATTCGGCGCGCAGTTCTTTAAGTTGGGACACGGCCGTGCTGATGGTTTCATCCGTGCGAAAAACACTCACGCCTTCGGTCATCGTGGTTTGCATTCTGTTGCGCACATCGAACATCTTGGCGCTGCCCTGGTTGTTGCGAATACGCTCAAATTCCGCAATAACCTCAGCCGCGGCGTTGGCTGGCAGGGGCAGCAATTCGGCTTCCTGGCAAAATTCTGCCATGTGTTTACCGGCGCGCCGCCCAAAGACAACCAGGTCGGTTAACGAATTGGTTCCCAGTCGGTTGGCCCCATGGACGGAAACGCAAGCCGCTTCACCTGCGGCATACAAGCCCGGCAGGACGGTGTTGGCGGCGTCCAAAATCACGCGGCCTTCCACGTCAGTGGGAATGCCGCCCATGGCGTAGTGGGCCGTGGGTTGGACCGGCATTGGCTCTTGCACGGGATCGATACCCAGATAAGTGCGCGTAAAATCGGCAATGTCCGGTAATTTGGCTTCGATGTCTTCGCGGGTGATGCGCCGTTTTTCGCCATCTTTTTCGAAATAATGGTTGACGGTATCCGGCGTGATATCCAGGTGGACGTAATTTTTGCCGTTGACGCCGTTGCCCGCTTTCACTTCCAGGTAAATGGCTCGGCTGACGACATCGCGGCTGGCCAGGTCTTTGATGGTGGGCGCGTACTTCTCCATGAAGCGCTCGCCTTTACCGTTGATGAGGACGCCGCCTTCGCCGCGCACGCCTTCGGTGATGAGAATGCCCAGTTTGAAGATGCCGGTGGGGTGGAATTGGAAGAATTCCATGTCTTCCATGGGGATGCCGCGCCGCAGGCAGATGGCTGCGCCATCGCCGGTAAGCGAGTGGGCGTTGGAGGTGACTTGCCAGCAGCGGCCCCAGCCGCCGGTGGCAAACATGACGGCTTTGCTTTGGAAGACGTGAAAGTCGCCGGTGGCGATTTCAATGGCCACGACGCCGCGCACGGTATCATCGACGCGAATCAGGTCGACGACGTGGTATTCATCAAAGAAGTTGACTTTGTTTTTAATGCATTGCTGGTAGAGGGTTTGCAAAATCATGTGGCCGGTGCGGTCGGCGGCGTGACAGGCACGGGTGACGGGCTTTTTGGTTTCGTTGTTGGTGTGTCCCCCGAAGCGGCGTTGGGAGATACGGCCGTTTGGAAACCGATCAAATGGCAGCCCCATATGCTCCATTTCAATTACCACGTCAATGGCATCCTGGCACAAAATATCGACTGCGTCCTGGTCGGCAAGGTAGTCGGAACCTTTCACCGTGTCAAAAGCATGCCATTCCCAATGATCTTCTTCTATGTTGCCCAGCGCTGCCCCCACGCCGCCCTGAGCGGCGCCGGTGTGCGATCTGGTTGGATACAGCTTAGACAGCACAGCAACGTTGGCATTTCTGCTGGCATACAGAGCAGCCATTAGCCCTGCCCCGCCCGCGCCAACGATGACTGCATCGAATGTGTGTGTTTTCACAGTGGCCATCGTGTTAAACCTCAATTTCCTAAAAAGGGCGCCGAGTCGAAACTGGCAATGGCAAAACCTGCCCAAAGGATGGTAATGACGGCAAAAACGGCCAAAATCGTATTGATGATCTTTACCGTTCGCCGATTGTGGATGTAATCTTCCAAAACGTTGCGTAAACCGTTCATGCCGTGCATATAGGCAAAAGCCAGGAGCAGCATGTCGAAAACTTTCCAGCCCCACAGGTTCCACCGCTCAGCCACAAACATAATGGTCAGATTAGAGGAACTGTTAAGGACATGTTGAATCATCATGTGGCCCACGGCCAAAACGAGCAGAGCAATGCCGGAAACCCGCATAAAAAGAAAAGCCCAGCGCTCAAGATTGGATTGGACCTGTACTTTTCGGTGTGTTACGCCAGTTACATTCGCTGTTGTCATATCAGGCTCTCCTATAAATGATTATCGGGGTGGATAGTCGCTGAGGCGTGGGAACTGCATCCACGCATCGCCCATATGCTGCCAATGCTGAATCATGGTTATAAACATAACGATGGCGATGGGGATGAAAATGATCAGAAAAAGCCCCCAGGTGATTTGGGTTGATCGTTGTTGGTGCTTCCATAATTCCGGTTTGAAATCCAGAATTGAGATGCGAATGCCATTGAAGGCGTGATATAAAACGGCCGCCATCAATGGAATTTCCCCGATGGCGATAGGCGGCCATTTGAAAATATCCACAAACCATTCATAGAGATGGGGGTAAAAGTGGGCGTTGGCTGTGTCCCAGACATGGATCGTCAGGAAAAGCAGGATGGCTAAACCGGAAATACGGTGCGCCACCCAACTCCAATGACCACTTCGACCACGGTAACGAATGCTTTCGCGTATCGTTAGGGCAAGTGTTGACATAAAACTTTCTCCTTGTCTTCCGTAGTGGGCTAACTAAACAAATTTTGACCATTTTGGCTAATTGGACAAATCTTGCGATTGTGCAAATCTGTCAAAATGTTGGTCGGGAAAGATTTTCCGGATTATAGCACAGTTGCCAAAATGGGTAAGGAAGCGGCCGACTATAATCTTAGTATTTGTAGTATAATTTTGCCGGCTGCTTGATTTGATATCCGGCGATTGTTAAACTCTAGGTTATGATACGTCCCTTTACCCTGCGCGATCTGACACTTGTCTACAGGTTAAGCGAGTACGCAGTTTCCCTACACACTGAATCCGCTCTGACGCATAATTCGCATCCGGTGCGTGATGCGCTGGTGAGTATGGTCAGCGGCGATTATCCGACATTGGTGTGGAAGTCGGATGGGCGCAATGTGTCCGGGTTTATTCAGCTGCAGGTACGAGAGGAATCGCCTCATGCACATGTTTTTTATGTTGGGGCGACACCGGTTGGGGTAACGTCGGCGGATGGAGTGGACGGGGCGGCAAAGGGTGAGAATGGGGGTGAGACGGCCGTTTCCCCCGCCACGCACACCGTCCATTCAGACCCGCACTCAAACCAGGCCACGCAAAATGAAACAGTGTGGTTGGCGCTGCTGGATCAGGCTGTGCTGGAAATGGGCAATCGCGGCAAACATAGCCTGGTGGCCGAAGTCAGCGAAATCGGCCATGAACTGCCGATTCTGCGCCGCGCCGGATTTGCAGTATACACCCGGCAAGATATTTGGGTTTTGGAAAGCGGAACCAGGAATCCGCCGCCACAAACGGCCGTCTTGAGCCAGCGCCAACCAACCGACGATTGGGACATTCAACTGCTTTACGCCAATACGGTGCCGCGGCTGGTGCAAATGGTGGAGACACTGCCTCCTTTAAATATCGGGGAAAGCTGGGTGCTACGTGAAGAAGGGGAAGTAACGGCCTTCGTGCATATTCAAAAAGGGCCACTGGCCTCCTGGCTGCGCCTCTTCATCCACCCTCACGCCGAATCCAGCGTGGACGAAATTGTGGCCGCTGCCCTGCACATCGCAAAACCGGCCATTGCCTGCCCGGTTTTCTGTTGTGTGCGGCGCTACCAGAGCTGGCTGCAAGGACCATTAAACCGCGCCGGATTTAGTTTGTGGGGCAGCCAGGCCGTCATGGTCCGGCATACCGTCAAACACCAACGAAAGCCGCTGGGAGAACCAACGGCCGTACTAGAAGCGCAAGGTATCCCCGCATCAGCCCCCATGGTGCAGCCATACCGGCGCCTTAAACACAACGGAAAAACAAGCGTTCATGACAGAACACGTACAAAAACAAGCTAGAGAAGATTTAGAAGCCCTGCTAACCATTTTACCCTTGCGGGTTCGCCATAAAATTGAAGAAATCGGACGCCAGCACGAACTTTTGGAAATCGTGATGGACCTGGGCCGTATTCCCACCGCCCGTTACGTCGATGGGGAAATCCTCCTCAACTCCACCGAAATTTCTCAGGTGGAAATTGATGGCGTGGTAGCCAGCATTGGCGATTTCGACGACGATAACCGGACGGGCATTGCCCGCACCCTGCACCGCATTTCCGGCATTCGCAACCGCCGGGGGCAGGTGGTTGGTCTTACCTGCCGGGTGGGCCGCGCTGTGTATGGCACCATCGACATCATCGCCGACATTGTGGCCGAAGGTCACAGCATCTTGTTGTTGGGTCGCCCTGGCGTGGGCAAAACCACCATGCTGCGCGAGATGGCTCGCGTGCTGGCCGAGCAAAAGCGCGTGGTGATCGTGGACACCTCCAACGAAATTGGCGGCGATGGCGATATTCCGCATCCGGCCGTAGGGCGGGCCAGACGGATGCAGGTATCACGGCCGTCGCACCAACACGAAACCATGATCGAAGCCGTAGAAAACCATAACCCGGAAGTCATCGTCATTGATGAGATCGGGCGGGAACGAGAAGCCGAGGCGGCGCGCACGATCAATGAGCGAGGCGTGCAGTTGATTGGCACCGCGCACGGCAACAGCCTGGAAAACCTGCTGCTAAACCCCACCTTATCGGACCTGGTTGGCGGCATCGAGAGTGTGACGCTTTCAGACGAGGAAGCGCGTCGGCGTGGCACGCAAAAGACCGTATTAGAACGCCGCGCCCCGCCCACCTTCGATGTGCTGATCGAAATCCAGAGCCGACAGCAGCTTCTGGTCCACCGCGATGTAACCACCTCGGTAGATGCAATGCTGCGCGGGCAGCCATTTGACGTGGAAATGCTCTCCCGCGATGATGAGGGCAACATCCACAAAGAGCAGCAGACCATGTTGGTGACGTCGTCGGCGGTTACCGGGCGGCGAGAGCCGCTGCCGGACCGCGAGGCGCGCACGTCGCGAGATTCGCGCAGCGTGCAGCGCACCGAGCGCAGCCGCAGCAGTGAGCCATCGCCAAGAACGCCCAATGGGGCAAACGGCCGTATCCGCCTGGATACCAGCGCCCCCGAACCGGTCAGAGCTCCTGATGACGGCCCGCAAGAACGGAAAGGGCTGAACATCTACGTGTTCGGCATCGCCCGCAACCGCCTCTATCAGGCCGCCAAGCAGCTAAAAACACGCATCGACATCGTGGAAAATCTGGCCGACGCCGATGTTTACCTGACCCTGAAAAGTTATTACCGCAAACAGCGCAAGCTGGTAAGCCAGGCCGAGCATATGCGGATTCCGGTGTACGTGCTGCGAGCCAATACAGTTTCCCAGATGGAAAGTTTTTTGGTTCAGGTGCTGGATTTGGATGTGAAGTCTGAAGATCCGTTCGACGTGGCAGTGACCGAAGCCGAGCGGGCCATTCAGCAGGTGTTAACCGGCCAAAACTCGGTGGATCTGACGCCTGTCAGTTCATCGGTGCGCCGGTATCAGCACCAGATGGCTCGGCAGGCTAATTTGGTATCGCACAGTTACGGCAAAGAGCCGCAGCGGTTTGTGCGTATTTTTAATGAGCGGCGGAATGATCGCTGATCGTTTGTAGACTGATTTTTGACAGACCCTAAGGGTTTGGAAAACCCTTAGGGTCTTTTATCACAGGGTGGGCGTGATGTTTATTACGTTGGAAGGGCCAGAGGGGAGCGGGAAATCGAGCCAGATCGGCTTGCTGACGGCGTATTTGCGCGAGCAGGGTTTGGCCGTGGTGCAAACCCGGGAACCGGGCGGCACGCGTATTGGCGACCAGATTCGGGCTTGTTTGCATGATGTGGCCAATGGGGAGATGACGGCCGTTACCGAAGTGCTCCTCTATGCCGCCTCCCGTGCGCAGCACGTCGAAGAGCTGATCAGACCCGCTCTGGCGGCCGGTAAAATTGTTTTGTGCGACCGGTTTGCTGACAGCACGATTGCTTATCAGGGATACGGCCGTGCCCTTAACCTGAGCGATTTACACACCCTCACCCGCATTGCCACCGGCGGATTGTCTCCGCACCTCACCATTTTGCTGGACATCGACGTGGAACGCGGGTTGGCGCGCCGCCAATCGGGCGGCGATGAAATGAACCGGCTGGACCTGGAAGCCGTCAGCTTTCACCAGCGCGTGCGCCAGGGCTACCATGCTCTGGCCGCCAACGACCCGCAGCGCTGGGTCACCATCAATGCCGATCGCCCCAAAACGAATGTCCAGGCCGATTTGCAGCGCGTGGTTATGGACCACCTGCGCCAATATCAGGCCAGCCTGGTTTAAACCACTCCTGGCTTGTAACCTATGCAGACCCCAAGGGTTTGCTCTTGAGAATTTGGAGTATTTGGGGGGGTAAACCCTTGGGGTCTTTTCGCCAGAGGAACCTGAACAGGCGCCTTGGATTTACATAAAATCGCTTGGCAGGCCCGAATCTCCACCTAAATCGGGCATGGAGGCTTCAATGGCTTCCGGCGATTCCCCGCTTTCCAGCCGGTCCACCACCTCATTAAATTCGTCGCCCATATCCTCGCCCATCTCCCGGC
>JAKQCM010000057.1 GCA_029559155.1 Chloroflexota bacterium | reverse complement strand
CGGTTTGTAAGGTCACAACGACAGGAGAAATCATACCGAATTGCCTTAGCCACGCCAAGTGGGCGCCTGCCTCCCCGGAAATCTGCTACAATCCGTTGAAAAGCGAGAGCCAGAGCGAGAGCAAGAGTACTCTTCTTCCTCTAGCTCTAGCTCTCGCTCTAGCCACACTCACGGAGGTGCTGATGTTAGTTGGGAAAAAAGTGATTTTGCGCACGCTGCGCACCGCCGATTTGGACGTTTTGTATGACCTGGCCGCCGACGTGCGCGACCTGGGCGATTATTACCCGCTCAGCCTGCCCTCGGAGATTCGCTGGCGCAACGAGTATAGCGAAACCGGCTGGTGGGAAGGCGATCGGGGCGGCTTGCTGATCACCAACCACGCCGGGACGATTGTGGGGCAGATTGGCTTTTTTCAGACGGCGCGGTATTTGAGTACGTATGAGATTGCTTACCGGCTGTACGGCCGTCAACATTCGGGCCAAGGCTACATGAGCGAAGCGGCGCAGCTGCTGGTGGCCTACCTGTTCGACGTGAAGCCGGTGAACCGCCTCCAGGCCACCATCTTCCCGGACAACGCCGCCTCGCGGAAAGTGCTGGAGAAGTGCGGCTTCAAAACGGAGGGCGTCATGCGGCAGGTCGTCTTCCACCAGGGCGCGCTGCGCGATCTGGAACTGCTGGCCGTCCTGCGCGGCGACCATACACCACTGAAGGAACTGCTGGCCGAGAAAGTTTGATGGGTCAGATTGGTTCAAACTCGTTGCAGTTGATCCATTTAATTCGGAAATGTTTTCTCGCTTCGCCAGGAGCTATTGCTCTTTAAAAAAGTAATTGGGTAATCGCTATCTCACCCGGACGTAAACGTCCGGGCTAAATAACGACGCCGGGTAAACCCGGCTTTTTTCTTTAAGCCCGGTTTACCGGGCGTTGTTTTGTAGCCTGGGGCTTTAGCCGCAGGCGAAGCGGACAAACGTTACCAGATTAATTTTTTAATCCACAAAAGCTCCTGGCTGCAAAATAATGCCCGGTGAACCGGGCTAAGAATAAAAGCCGGGTTTTCCCGGCGTTGTTTTTATAGCCCAGACGTAAACGTCTGGGTGAGGTGGCGGCTACTTCTAATCTGCCCCCAGACAAAAAGAACACGCCGTGTTGATTGAACCAACACGGCGTGTTTGGATCAGCAGCGCCACAAAACGATTACTTCTCCGGCGCGCCGGCGGCTATCCACTCCTCCAGAGCAGTCAGTTCTTTGTCTAAAACCTGTCCAAAATGCTCGCGCGGCTCCGATTGGCGCTGGATGAGCAGGCTGCCCACCGGGTCGCCGGGCACAATCACCGGACCATCTTTACCGCCAACCATCATGCTGGCGTAGCTGCTCAGGTCCAGGCCGGCTTCCGCCTGGGGGCCACTGTGGCAGAAAACGCAACGGCCGTTAAACATCGCCCTAAACGTCCCCTCATAAGTCCGCGCCACACCCTCCAGCAAATACGGGCTGGTATTCTGCAAAATGTAGATTTGCCGGGCCAACACCGGCTCCAATTCCGGCGAATCGAAACCGGTATACACCCATTCCGAGGCATGGCAGGCGGAATTGCCGCAGAAAGAACCATCTACTGGCGGCTTACCTGCCAACTGCGTGTAATCCATATCCGGATCATCCGGGACATGGCAGGCGGCGCAGGACGTGTCAATCGCCTGGCCATGCAGCCCGATCCAACTGCTGTGGGTGTGCGACGTGGGTTCCGGTCCGCGCACCAGTTCAATTTGCGTCACCAACGTCTGGTCGTCGATTACCACCGGCACAGCGTGGCACATATTGCACTCCAGGCGAATCGCTTCTTCGGTGCCGGTGAGATGTGTACCATCGTGGCAGCGGAAACAGCCGGGGAAATCTTTGTGCCCCAGGTTATCCGGATGCGTGTTCCAATCCAATTTTTGTTCCGGAAAAACAATCTGGCTATTGATATCGGTCAGCGTGGAAATGGCTTGTTGGATGGCGTCGCCTTTTTCGGCGGCGATTTCCGGGTAATTATCCGTATAAAAGTCTGCCAGGGTGGAGAGGGCGGCAACGGCCGTTTCGTTGTCGGGATAAGAAGCTCGCAACAGGGTGACCGACTGCTGGCGAATATCCGGCAGGTCACGATCGATGAGGTTTTTGGTCAGGGCTTCATCTACCGCCTCTTCCGGTTGGGGGATGGCGTGGGTAATGCGGTTATGGCAGGTGATGCAGTCCATTTGTTTGAGGGTGGTTCCGGCAATGTCGTCAGGGGTAACGCCGGAAGCGATGTCGTAATATTCGGTGACTGTGCCATCGGGGTCCACAGTGCGCACGTAGGGAATGTCTTGTTCCAGTTCATCTGTGGCCATGTACCAGACTTCATTTTCAATGTGCCAATGAATTCCCCGCCCCAACCCTTGCCGCTGGCTGCCGCCGCCCGTCTTCAAAATGAGCAGGATGCGCTCCAGCGAATTGGCGTCAAGATTGTCAAAGTGCTGAATTTCGCGCAGGCTGTCATCGGAGAATTTTTCCGGGAAGTGGCAGGTTTCGCACGATTCTCGGGCCGGGCGCATGGCGCGTGTGTAAATGGGGTACTCGTAGCGCTGGGTAATGTTCAGAAATACATGGCGCAAATCGCCGGCCTTGCGTGTAAATTGGGTGGTCACCACGTCCCGGCCGATGTGACATTCCACGCAGCGCACGCGCGCGTGGGGCGAGTGAAGGTAAGCGCTGTATTCGGGCGGCATGGTGTGGCAGGCAGTGCCGCAAAATTCAGGCGAGTTGGTGTAGGTCCATGCCTCGACGCTGCCATAGGTTACGGCTAAGGTCAAAACGCCCAGAAGCGCAAACGGCAAAATGCGAATCCAGAGCGAGCTTCCCGCCGGCGGGAAGAAAAAGTTTTTAATGGCGTTGATTAGTTTACGCATGATGTTTCCTCTTGTGCCAGAGAATTACGGCTGGGGAGTGGGGGCTACGGCCGTTTCCGGCGTTGGGCTGGGTTCCGGCGTAGGCGTTGGTCTGGTGTGGTAGCCATCGGCCGCTGCGGATAAAGCAGACAGATCTTGCGCGGCGGCGATACGGCCGTTGTGGCAATGGCCACACGCATACTGCAACGTCAGATACGGCTTCACCACCAAGCCATCATCGCTAAACTGCGGCGCATCCGGGTCCGTGTTGATGGCAAATTGGTGCGACCGCACATCGGCCGTAAACAAAGCCAGATTCCCCTGCGCCGATTTCGCCATCGGCGGCATATGGCAGTCGATGCAATCCATGCCCAAATGTTTCCGCACGTTTTGCACCGCTTCGTTTTGCCAATGGCAGTTCTCGCACGCCTGACGAATGCTCCGGTTTGGGTTCACCGTCTCATCGGCAAACACAGCGCTGGCGTGGGGATCATGGCAGTCGATGCAGTCCAGCGCAAAATGGCGCGAATTGTACAGGTCTGCAAATTGGAGTTGGTGGTCCTCAAAACCATCGCCGGCGTGCATGACGGTCGGGTCATCTTTGGCATGGCACTGACCGCACAATTGGGAGTCGCGGTCTACCGTCATCTGCACCCCCTGGGGGTCCTCGGCGTGGCGGCTGCCCGGCCCATGGCAGCGTTCACACTGCACGCCCGCAAAGGCCCAGGTGCCCACAATCCCCGCCAGATTATCCTGGTGACCCTGAGGCGCGTACCCGGTAGTGTGGCAGACACCGCAATCAAATTGAAGCTGTTCGCCAGGGTGATAAGCGACCCATCCGGCCGGCGCGTCGATGGCCTCATTGGCGAAATTGTACTGCGTGGCCGCGTCAGCGCCGCCGGTGAGCAAATAGCCATCCTGGCCAATAAATCGCGCTTTCCAGCCAAAGCCGCTGATGAGATAGGCAATATCATCCCAGGTCATGCCTTCCGGCGGGCCGGGAATGCCACCGGTGATGTCGGTAAAAGGCATTTCCGGCGACTGTCCTTTTTCAATTTTGGTTAAAGCAAATGAGTGTCCTGAGAGGGAAAACTTAGCGTACGTGTCTTCGTGGCATTCGCCACATTTTTCTGCGCCGATATATTCCTGGCTGGCAGTCGCATCTTGCCCAGCCGGACCTATCGGCCCTAATGGTCCCGGCGCCCCAGCCGGGCCAACTGGTCCTGGTACTCCCTGGCTCCCCGTACACCCAACTAAAAAAAGCATTACCATCCCTAGAATAATCAACAGGCGGATCGGTGTACGGCGCATTTTGCAACCTCCTTGGAAATATATGGGGAAATGGAAAACAACAGACGATCTTGTGCATCGTAAACAATGGTACTGGACAAAAGATACGTCCAAATGTCATAAAAACAAGTGATATTTGTCATTGATTTTTGCGTTGATTGGTGGATATGGGCTGTAAAACTTTGGTGAGTGCTCATTTAGGTCGTGGGCTGGCGATTCTGTTCATGGTAAAAGCCCTCGAGAAACGGACGGACGGGGTATAATGAGCGCCAAGAATTTGTGAAGGATGACCACCCATGCCCATTCGACAAGACCCTGAAGACAGCGAAATAAAAGCCTTGCATGATTTTGCCGGCGATCTGACCTGCAAAACGGTGCTGGAAATCGGCTGCGGCGACGGCCGTCTCACATTCCGTTATGCCGCCCAGGCCGCCCTCGTCCACGCCATTGACCCATCGGAAAAGAAAATCGCCCGGGCGCGCAAAAAATTACCGGAGGCGCTGCACGGCCGTGTTGAATTTTGGGCCACGGGCATCGAAAACTTCTTCGCGCCGGAAAAGTATGACCTGGCGCTGCTCTCCTGGTCGTTGTGATGAATTGAACCGGAGAGCATGGTTCATGCTCTGGAGCAGATTCACTTTTTGCTGAAGGGAAACGGCCGTCTCATCGACATCCACCCGCCGCCGGAACCGCCGCCCATCTTTGTGCGCCTGGGCGCAGACCGCCACCCGGTCGGCTGGGTGCGCGAAGCCGATGACTACTGCGAATACGCCCAGGCCGACGACGCTCTGGACGAAGTGGTAGCGCGCGGGCTGTTTCGCTGGGAACAGCGCGGCCGCTTTGCCTTCGTCACCTACGCCGATTCCATTGCCGACTTGCAAACCCATCTCGCCGAAACCTGGAACGACGCCATCATCGAGGACCGCGTCATCCAGCGGACGGAAGAGCTGATGGCCTCCATCGAACCGGACAAAGAAGTGATTTTGCACGAGGTGATCCAGATTGCGCGGTTAAGGATTGGTAACAGTTAACAGGAACAAGAAACGGCCGTTAGGGCAAATGATGGGCTTTGGGCTACAATCTTTGACGTGAAATGCATCATTCAGATCCCCTGTTTTAACGAGGCGGAAACGCTGCCGGAGACCCTGGCCGGTTTGCCGCAAAGCATTCCGGGCATCGACTGCCTGGAACTGCTGGTGATTGACGATGGCAGCACGGACGAAACGGCCGTGCTGGCCCAATCGCTCGGCGTCCACCACGTCATCCGCCACCGGCAAAACCTGGGGCTGGCCCGCGCCTTCCAGACCGGGTTGGACGCCTGTCTGCGCCTGGGCGCGGACGTCATCGTCAACACCGACGCCGACAACCAATATCCCGGCCGCTACATCCCCGAACTGGTGGCCCCGGTGCTCGCCGGGCAGGCCGACATTGTGATCGCCGACCGGCAGGTGGGCAAAATCGCCCATTTTTCGCCGGCGAAGCGCGCGCTGCAAAAGCTGGGCAGCTGGATGGTGCGCACGGTCAGCGGCACGCGGGTTCCCGACGCGGCCAGCGGCTTTCGCGCTTACTCGCGGGAGGCGGCGCTGCGGCTAAACATCCTGACGCGCTTCAGCTACACGCTGGAAACCATCATCCAGGCGGGCAAGCTGGGGCTGGCGGTGGAAAGTTTGCCGATTGAGACGAATGTGACGGAACGGCCGTCGCGCCTGCAAAAAAATATGTGGCACTTTATCAAAGCCCAGGCCGGCACCATCATGCGGCTGTATGCTTTCTACGAGCCGCTGCGCACCTTTAGCTATATCGCCCTGCCCTTTTTGCTGGCCGGGTTGTTTACGTGGCTGCGCTTTTTGTACTTTGTACTGGTGGGTGATAGCGGCACCGGGCGCTATATCCAGTCCATCACCATCGGCACCGGGCTGCTGCTGGTGGGCGTGATCACCCTGTTGTTCGGCATCCAGGCCGACATCGCCAGCAAGCACCGCCAGCTTACCCAAGAAATGCTCTACCGGCTGAAAAAGTTGGAATTACAGGAAGAGGGGAAAGAGAAAAATGGGACTCGATTTGAAGGTCAATAGAACCCAATTAGCAAAACTCTGCCGGCGCTACGGCGTTAGCCGGCTAGAAATCTTTGGCTCCGCTTCACGCCCCGATTTTAATCCCGGGCAGAGTGACCTGGATTTTTTGGTTAACTTCGACCCAAACGCTTCGGCGCTGGGAGCGTTCGATAGATATTTTGGCTTAAAGGAAGAATTGGAAGAACTTTTTCAGCGCCCGGTTGATTTGATTGAGGAAGAAGCGATTCAGAACCCGTATTTCCGA
>JAKQCM010000495.1 GCA_029559155.1 Chloroflexota bacterium | reverse complement strand
CGCTCTTCCGATCTATGGTTGGAGCGCCGCCGCGTACCGCCCGGCCTGTACATGTTTAAGCAGTATTACACCGAGCCCCATCCCTTTGGCGTGGTGGCGGTGATTGGTCCCTGGAACTACCCGTTCGATTTGTGCGTGCCGCCGATGTGTTCGGCGTTGTTGGCCGGGAACACGGTGCTGCTGAAGCCATCGGAAGTGACCCCGGCCGTGGGCGTGATGATTGAATCGCTGATCAAACGTGTGCCGGAATTGGCCCCGTTTGTGCGTGTGCTGCACGGCGATGGGTCGGTAGGGGCGCAGCTGGTGGCTTCGCGGCCAGATTTGATTTTCCTGACCGGCTCTACGGCGACCGGGCGCAAAATTGCGCAGGCGGCGGCGGAGACGTTGACGCCGTTTATTTGCGAGCTGGGCGGCAAAGACCCGATGATTGTGTTCGATTCGGCCGATATTCAGTCGGCGGCGAAGTGGGGGACGTGGGGCGCGTTTTACAACACGGGCCAGACGTGCATGGGGATTGAGCGGGTGTATGTGCAAGAGTCGGCTTATGATGATTTTGTAACGGCCGTACTCGCCGAAACGCGCAAAATAAAAATTGGCTATACCAAAGAAACCGACAGCCAATTCGACATGGGACCGCTGACATTCGATCGGCAGGTCAAAATTGTAACCGATCAACTGGATGATGCGCTGGCCAAAGGCGCGCGCATCCTCACCGGCGGCACGCTGGAAGGTCTGTTCATGGAGCCGACGATTCTGGTGGATGTGGACCACAGCATGAAGGTGATGCGCGAAGAAACCTTTGGCCCGATCATGCCGATTATGAAGTTTCATGATGAATCTGAGGCGATCTGGCTGGCGAATGATTGTGAGTATGGCTTGAGCGCGGCCGTGTGGAGCGGCGATATGCGCCAGGCGAAGCGCGTGGCGCACCGGTTGGACGTGGGGTCGGTGAATATCAATGACGCCATTTCCCATTATCCGGTCTCGCTGCTGCCGTTTGGCGGGGTGAAACTATCGGGGAATGCGCGGACACACGGCAAGGAGGAGGTGCTGCAATTCACGCAGATGCGCTCTTATGCTGTGGGCGGGCCGCCGCATCCCTTGGACGTGGCGACGGTTTTCCGCACGCCGGGGCATTATCGCCTGGGGAAAGCGATAACGCGCTTTTCGTTTGGCGTAACGCCGCGTCAGCGCGTGCAGCCGATCACGGAATTGTTTACAGACGGCGAATTGAGTACTACGGCCGGTAAGGTGGCGCTGGCGACGGGGGCTTTGGCGGTGTTAACGGCCGTATTCTTTGGCCTCATTCGCTCCCGAAAGTAAAAACGGATATAGCTGGACATTAAAAAAAGGCCGCCTGATTTCAGGCGGCTTTTTTTCTGTCTATAAATCGTTTCAGGCTAAGGGGACGATGCGCTGGTGTGATGGGTACCGATGGTTGAGTATGATTTAACCGAGTTTGAAACGATCGACATTCGGATTGGTGAAGGCCCAGTCGCAGGGGACGTTGGCCAGGTTGCAGGCGACGTTAGCGGAGCATTTGCGGGCGATGACGCGGTAGGGTTCGCTGTCTGGCAGCATGTCTGAGGCGTAAACCCGTTGTTCCATAATGCTGGCTTCTTGTTGGATGTAGTTGCACCACTTTTTTTCGACGATGATCCATTTGGTTGTAGTCATAATTACCTCCGAATCGGGTGCTTGTCGTCGAAAGGTGGTGTGGACGACAAGTTGGAAAGGTTTCCTAAAGTTGGGTTAAGGATAAACGGTGTCGAGGATATCAGAAAGTGCTTATTGTCATGTGATGCGGGGATGATGATCATATGGTTGGGGTGACGAGTACGGCCGTTTCACCCCCATTTTTCTCGTTGGCGTAATGACATTCGCCTTTTGAAATGGGTGACATATGGCATTGGAAACGGCCGTGTCCTTGTGTCACAATCGGAAACTGGCCGAATGTGAACGGCCGTTGGTGAACCTATGCACGAACTGCCCATTGCGGAAAACATTCTCGGCATTGCCCTGGAGTACGCCGAACAGGCCGAAGCCCGGCGAGTTACCCGTCTGAATCTGGTGATTGGTCAGCTTTCCTCCATCGTCGATGACTCGATCCAATTTTATTGGGACATCATCAGCAAAGACACACTCTGTGCCGGCGCTGTCTTGAACTTCGAGCGGATTCCGGCCACGCTGGTTTGCCTGGATTGCGCCCATACCTACACCCTCAGCCGCGAATTGACCGCCTGCCCGCAGTGCGACAGCATTCGCCTGAAGGTGACGGCCGGGGAAGAATTTCGCTTAGAAAGCATTGAAGTGGAAACTTAAAGAGGTTGTGATGAGTAAAATTGTGCCTGTTGTCCAAGAAATTATGAGCGCCAATGACAGTCTGGCGGCGCAAAATCGGGCAAAACTGGATGCCGCCCAGGTGGTGGGCATGAATATCATGGCCTCGCCCGGCGCCGGTAAGACCAGCACCATCCTGCGCACCATCGAAGCGCTGACGGCCGATTACAAATTGGGTGTTGTTGAAGGCGATACGGCCAACGTGACCATCGACGCCGACAAAGTGATTGCCGCCGGTATGCCGGCCGTGCAGATCAATACCGGCGGCAACTGCCATTTGGACGCGGTGATGTTAAGCGGCGCGTTGGCGCAAATGCCGCTGGCGGAAATCGAATTGTTGATTGTGGAAAACGTGGGCAATCTGATTTGTCCGGCTTCCTTTGCCTTAGGAACCCATTTTAACGTGGTCATCGCCAGCGTGCCGGAAGGGGACGACAAGCCGTACAAGTACCCCAACATTTACCGGGGCATCGACGCGCTCATTCTCAACAAAATGGATTTGCTGCCCTATATCGATTTTGATATGGCTTATTTTCGCCGAGGGATCGAGATTTTGAATCCTGATGTGGCTTTTTTCCCCATTTCTTGCAAAACGGGGGAAGGGGTGGCCGAATGGGTGGCCTGGCTGAAGGAACGGGCGGCGATTTATCGGCAGTAAGGGCAGAGTAAGGGCTTATTGTTTGCGCACGTACATGGCGGAGACGGCCGTTACTCTGGCCGGTAATTTCATCGTAAACGTCGATCCATGACCTAATTCACTGACCAGCGTGATTTCCCCTTGCATAGCCCGGCAAAAGTATTGATTGATCGCCAGCCCCAACCCGGTCCCCTCATATCCCCGCGTAAACGATTTTTCCACCTGGTCGAACGGCTGAAATATCTTTTCATGTTGATCGGTGGGGATGCCGATGCCGGTGTCTGACACCTGGAACACAATCCACTCCTGGTCGCCGTTTGGTTTGCGGTTCACGCTGAGGGTGATCGAGCCACCGTGGGTGAATTTGGCGGCATTGTTGAGTAAATTTTCCAACGCGCGCCGCACTTTGTCCTGATCGGCGAAGAGACTGCCGATGTCCGGGGGGATTAGGACGAGCAAGGTGTTGTTGTTGGTTTCAACGGCCGTCTGGCTGTTAGCCACCGCTCGATTGACAGTTTGAACAATATCAAACGTCTCCAACAAAAACGTTACCTGCCCCGATTCGATTTCCGTAATTTCCAGCACATCATTAACGATGACGCGCAATTTTTGCGCGGCTTGTTTGATTTTTTGCGCCAGGAAATAATACTCTTCCAGACCATTTGCCAGGGCGTCCTGGCCGATGATGTCGGTATAGCCAAGAATCACCGACAATGGCGTGCGCAGTTCGTGGCCCATATTGGACAAAAACACCGTTTTGGCGCGGGTTGCGTTTTCGGCGGCTACTTTGGCTTGTTCCAGTTCGATTTGCTGCTGTTTTTTGCCGGTAATATCGCGGGCGATGCCCAGAATGGCTGAGGGCTGCCCCTGATGTTGGAAGAGACGGCCGTTTACCTCAACCATGACGATTTGCCCGTCCTGCGTATCAAAAACCAGTTCGTAATTGGTGATCCGGTCTTGTTGCAAAAAATCCCACAAAACGGCTTCATCCGCATGGGAGGCAAACGCCGAAAAATGCCGCCCAACCATTTGGGCCGGCGTGTATCCGGTGATTTTTTGCACAGCCTGGTTGATATAAATGAATTTGCCATCTAAATCGAGAATGAACACAATGTCGTTGGCTTGCTCGAACAGGTCTTGATATTGCTCTTTTTGTTCGCGGATGGCTGATAGGATGCGTTGTTGGCTCGCAAGTTCGGTTTCCCGGCGAGCAAGATCGGCGGCGGCGGCGGCCGCTTCCGCCGCCGCGCGCTGCGCCGGTTCTATGACCGCCCGCCACAGAAAGAGTCCCAGGCCGCTGCCCACCACACTCATGAACAGCAGGCTTTGCCAGCCAGGCAGGATGCCGCTTACCAGGGCGTTGGCGAGCAACAAGCCTAGTAAAAACAGAACGGCCGTCAGACAAGTCCCCAATAGGTTTAATCGCTGCATGATTCGCTGCATGTTAGCATAGTTCCTATGGGCTGTCACTCTGGATTTGGCCAGTTTCCTCATTTTTGTGGCAGTCGAAGGCGGCGCAAGATTCTCCACGCGCCCGGCGTGTCTGCGCCGGTTACTGCTGGGCGGCGGCTAAAATTTCTGTGGTGAAGGCGTCCTGGACGGAAACGGCCGTATCCACCCCATACACCGCCAACATATCCGCCAGCGCCTGCCACTGCACGGCCGTTTGCCAGCCCAGCCCAAACTCATCCGTCACCGCGCTGTGCGCGTCTGCCAGTTCTGCGTCCAGCATAAAGCGCATATGGTCGCGGTTCGTTTCCGGCCCGGCATACAGCAGCACAATGTCTACCGCCTCATCAGGATGCGCCTCCGCGTACGCAATGCCCTTCATCGCCGCCCGCAAAAAGCGCGTCAACATCTCCGGGTTCTCCTGCAAGATGCTCTCGCTGGTCACGTAAGCCAGCCCCAACGTCGGCACGCTGTATTCCGCCGCGTCCCACAAGGTTACATCATACCCCCAACTGCGAATCAGAAACGGCTCATTGGATTTAAACACCGGATACACATCCACCTGACCTTCCGTCAGCACGCGCGGATCAAACCCCACGTTTACCAGTTCCACGTTGTCCGGATTGGCATCTACGGCGTGCAGCAGCGCAAACAAATCGGGCGGCGGCGTGCCTTTAAACCCCACCGTGCGCCCTTCCCAATCTTTGGGCGATTGCAGCCCGCTGTCGGCCAGGGCGGCGAACGCCTGCTGCCCCCGCTGTCCGATCAAGGCCAGCGACACCAACGGCAGCCCCGGATCCGCGCGCCGTTCCAACAAAACGGCCGCGTCTTGCGTCGTCACCTGCACTTCCCCGGCCGTCAGCAGTTGCAAATGCTGCCCGCCGCCGGTCGAGTGCTCAATGGTCACCTCCAGCCCTTCGTCGGCAAAAAACCCCTTTTCCTGAGCCACATACACGCCCACAAACGGCAAATTGGCCTGCGGCCGAAACCCGGCCATAAACGTCATCGCCGTCTTTTCCGGCGGGTTGCCCTGGCAAGCCGCCAGCGCCAGACCTAACAAAATCGAATACAACAGGTATGAATAACGTGTCACAATAAAATCCTTTTTAGGTGCATGATAATTAGACCCTTCGGGTTTGATCGCCGGTTGTCAGGTGTGCCTGGAAATAAACGCGAAGGGTCTGGCGTTAAAATGGACTGGTCGGCTGCCAAAAGACGACTCGTTTTTCCAGCCAGACGATAGCGCCGTATAACATCACCCCGGCAAAGGCCAGAATGAAGATGGCGGCAAACAAATAGGGCAGGTTCAGATTGGTGTATGCCAGCCACATGGTGCGCCCCAGCCCGCCAGACGCGCCGGTCCATTCGGCGACCACGGCGGCAATCAGGGCCAGCGGCCCGGCGATTTTTAGCGCGGTAAACAAATAGGGTAGGGCGGACGGCGCGCGGACATGGCGAAAAATTTCCCGCCGGCCGCTGTGCCAGGTGTGGAACAAATCCAGCATGGCCGGATCGGCGCGCTGTAGGCCGGCCAACACATTCACCAGCACCGGAAAGAAAGTCAGCAGGGCGGTGATGATGATTTTGGGCGTCATGCCAAAACCCAGCCAGATGGTTAGCAGCGGGGCGATGGCTACCAGCGGCGTCGATTTGGCCAGAATCGCCAGAGTCATGACGCCGCGTTCCAGCCGGGGCCACAGACTGAGCAGTACCGCCAGTCCGGCGCCGGTGGCTGTGCCCAGAAGCAGCCCAAGCAGCGCTTCGCTGAGGGTAACGGCCGTTGCCTCCGCATATAGCCCCCAATTCCCCACCAACGTCTGCCCGATCAGGCTGGGCGCCGGCAAAATGTACACCGGAACTGCCCGCCACCGCACAATTCCTTCCCACAACAGCAGCGTCAGGCCAACGATGACCAGGGCGATCCCATTGCTTTGCGTCTGATCGGCGTCTGGAGCGGCTCTCATGGTTCCGCCTGCATCAGCGCGGCGCGAATGGCGCGCACCACGGCTTGAAACTCGGCTGTTGTATCGTCGCGCGGGCGGGGCAGGGGGACCGGCACATCGGCCAGCACGGCCGTTGGCCGCGGCGACAACACCAGCACCCGATCCGCCAATCGCGCCGCCTCGGTGATGTGGTGCGTGACCCACAACACGGTCGGGCGCTGCTGCTGCCACAAGGCCAGCAGTTCGCCGGTCAACCGTTCGCGGGTTAGCTCGTCCAGAGCGGCGAACGGCTCGTCCATCAGCCAGACGGCCGCTTGCTGGGCCAATATCCGCGCCAGCGCCAGCCGCTGCTGCATGCCGCCGGACAGCGTGAACGGGTGGGCGTCGGCAAAATCGCTCAAGCCTACCAGGGCCAGCAGGTCGGCGGGGGTGTGGTGGTTGGCCCCGTTGATACGCTGCACCAGGGCGATGTTGTCGTGGGTGGTGTACCAGGGCAGCAGGGCGGGGTTTTGGGCCATCCAGGCGATGCGCCTGTGGGCCACGGCCGTAGCCGGGTCCGCGCCGCCAATGTCCACCAGGCCGCTGGTCGGCGTGAGCAGGTGGGCCAAAACGCGCAGCAGCGTCGATTTGCCGCAGCCGCTGGGGCCAACCAGGGCGACAAATTCACCGGCCGCAATGCTGAGGTTGATGTCGCGCAGCACAGGCAGCAGACGGCCGTTATCCTTAAATTGGTGCGATAAACCGCGAATGGTGATGTTCATGGCGGGGCTTACCGGCTGGGCCAATAGGCTTGGTGGATGGCGCGGCCTTCGTCGGGCAAAATGGGGCCGGTAACGGCCGTTTGCCACTGTCCATAGGCCAACAAAACCCGGCTGGGTACCACAAACGCGCCGCCGGCAATCTCGCCCAGGGTTTCGGCGCTGCTGCCATAAACGATGGCCGGCACGCCGGCCCAAAAGATAGCGCCGGCGCACATGGCGCACGGCTCGGTGCTGGTGTATAGCGTACATTCGGCCAATGTGGCGGGGTCGAATTGGCGGCTGGCCTGGCTGATGAGGTTTAGTTCGGCGTGGCGGGTCACGTCGTGGTCGGTGGTGATGGTGTTTACGGCCGTAAGCAAGACCTGCCCATCCCGCGCCAACAACGCGCCAAAGGGATGGTCGCCATTGGCTGCCGCCTGCCGCGCCAACGCATAACAGTGGCGGATAAATGGTTCGTGGTGTGTGATTGTCATGGTTGGGATTATATAACGCCGGGGATGAGAGACGAAAGATTGGCGATTAGAGACTTGCAGGCCTCCGGTCTCCCAGAGCCAGTTTAAACCCTGTAGTAGGCATCTCCGGCGCATGAGCGGCAGAGAGAACGGCCGTTTACAACCACTTCTCGCTCGTTGATAATTTCTTCGCCGCAGACGGCGCATGCCACCCGCAGATTGGGCCGGCTGATGATTTCCGCCAACGTTTGGGTCAGTTCCACCGGCTGCACGCGCACCAATTCGGCGTCGGGCATAATCTGATAGGCTTCCAGGTAGCTGTGCCAGCGGCTGCGGGCCAGGGGCGCATAACGCCCGGCCGCAGATCGTGTCTCTAGCTGCGGGCTGACGCGCACGGCCGTTCCCGTCCGCGTATCGACCAGCGTGGCGGCGACTTTGCCAAAATCCAGCACGCGCAGGGTGCGCCGCCCGACGTAGCAGTCGGTGGCGGCGGAGATGCCGTCGGCAGCGCAGCCATCTGTTTCTACGATGGTGAGGAGGTGTTTACGGCCGTTATCAAACCGCTCGTCATACACATT
>JAKQCM010000494.1 GCA_029559155.1 Chloroflexota bacterium | reverse complement strand
TACCTCTAGGTATCCGGGACCGTCTCCTCTTCAGACTCTTGGTACCAGTTAACAATTCGTCCTCAGACCAGTAGGTTCTAAACAGTTTAGCACCAGGCGTTGATAGTGCGTTGCGGTGTATTTTCATTCATGGTGGTCGGCTGCAGCCGGTGAAGTCTCCTCTGAAAACAATTTAACGCAAAGGCGCAGAGGCGCAAAGGTGCAGAGAAAAAATCTGCGCCATCGGCGAAATCTGCGGATTTTCATTGATGGTGTTGAGCCTACGCTCATGTCGTCTCCTTAGACAATAAAACCGCGGAGGGCGCAGAGGACGCAGAGAAAAAATCTGTGTCATCGGCGAAATCTGCGGATTTTCATTCATGGTGTTGCGCTTACGCTTATGTCGCCTCCTCTAAAGTTGATGATATTTGCTAGATGATATGGGGGAGTTATTTGGAAAATGTTAAGAATTGATTGAGATCCGATATGGGAATGAATGCAGAAGGCCGTGGGGGTGGGTGGGGCGGATGTGGATTTTCAGAGAAAACGGCCGTACCACTGGCATTCCCCACCTTTTTGATGCATCATAGTAGCGGTAAGTCACTCTATTTCTGCGCAAGTTTCCATAGCAAAACGGAGGTTCATCTATGGATTACAAATCCCTCGATTTAACAGACCAATTTGTAGAACTCATTCGTCGCGCAGCCACCCAGCTTCCTCAGGACATGCGCCAGGGGCTGAAGAAGGCCAAAAGCAACGAAGAACCCGGCTCTGCCGCTGAAGGCGCGTTGGACACCATTCTGCTCAACGTCGACATTGCCGAAAAGAACAGCACCCCAATTTGCCAGGACACTGGCACCCCCATTTTCGAAGTGAGTTATCCGGTGGGCGTCTCCACCCGAAAACTTGCCGACCAAATTCGCAAAGCAGCGGCCGTGGCCACGCAAAATAATTACCTGCGCCCCAACGCTGTAGACAGCCTCACCGGCAAAAACAGCGGCGACAACACCGGCGAAGATTTTCCCACCATGCACTTTCATGAATGGGACGAAGAAGCCATTCACGTCGATTTGCTGCTGAAAGGCGGCGGCTGTGAAAATGTATCCACACAGTACAAACTGCCAGATGGCCCATTGGGCGCCGGGCGAGACCTGGAAGGTGTGCGCCGCGTGGTGTTGGATGCCGTGCATCAGGCGCAAGGGAAAGGCTGTGGCCCGGCCGTTCTAGGCGTCGCCATCGGTGGAGACCGCGGCTCCGGTTATCTCAAATCCAAGCAGCAGTTGTTCCGCCAGTTAGACGATACCAATCCCGATCCGCAGTTAGCGGAATTGGAAGAACGCATTTATAACGAAGCCAACGAATTGGGCATCGGACCGATGGGTTTCGGCGGCAAAACAACCGCGCTGGGGGTAAAAATTGCGGCGCAGCATCGTTTGCCCGCCAGCTATTTTGTGTCCGTCGCTTACATGTGCTGGGCCAACCGGCGCGCCAGCATGGACATTCAATTGAACGATGAAGGGCTGGAGGTGAGCTATGCCTGAGTTAACAACCCCAATCTCTGATGAAGATATTCGCAATCTAAAAGCGGGCGATACAGTTTATCTGAACGGCGTGATTGTCACCGGGCGTGACGCGGCGCACAAATTCATGATTGAGCATTTTATCAAGCAGCCTGTGCAAGCCGACGAGGCAGACTTGTATGCAGACCTGAAGAAGCTGTTGGATGGTGGGGTAATTTACCACTGTGGTCCAGTCGTAAAAACCCATGCTGATGGCTCCTATTCGTTTGTGGCGGCCGGCCCAACCACGAGCATCCGCGAGGAAGTGTACCAGGCGGATGTGATTAAGCATTTTAATTTGAAGGGCGTGATCGGCAAGGGCGGCATGGGGGGCAAAACACTCAAGGCGTGTGAAGAACAGCCGGCAGTTTATCTGCATGCGATTGGCGGCGCAGCCAGTTTCATTGCCCAATCGGTGAAAGAAGTCCTGGGTGTATATAAGTTGGAATTTGGCGTGCCAGAGGCAATGTGGGTGATTCGCGTGGAGAATTTCCCGGTGGTGGTGACAATGGACAGCCACGGCGCCAGTTTGCACCAGACGATTGAGGCGCAGTCGAAAGAAAAATTGGCCGCACTGATCGGTTAAAGTTGAATCGTTGAAGTGTAGAAATTTAAGATTGAAGATTGGCTGTTCCTGATCTTCAATCTTTTTTCTTTTATGGAGGAAGTGATGAAAAAAGTACGATGGGGATTGGTTTCTACGGCGAACATCAACAGGCGGTTGATTCCGGCTATTCGGGCGTCTGGGAGGGGGGAGTTAACGGCCGTTGCCAGTCGCTCCTTGTCTTCTGCCAAGGCGTATGCAGCTAAATGGCACATCCCCCAAGCCTTTGGCAGCTATGAAGCCATGCTGAATTCTGACGCGGTAGACGCGGTGTACATCAGCCTGCCCAACCATCTGCACGCGGAATGGACGATTTACGCTCTGGAACACGGCAAGCATGTGTTGTGCGAAAAGCCTTTTGCCCTGTCCCTGGATGAAGTGGATGCGATGATCGCGGCCAGCACACGAACGGGCAACCGGTTGGCGGAAGCCTTTATGTACCGCCATCATCCGCAAACCAATCTGGTGAAAGATTGGGTGGTGAACGGCCGTCTCGGCGACATCACCATCCTGCGCGGCGCATTCGACTTTGCCATGTCTGATCCGGCCACCAACGTGCGCATGAAGCCGGAATGGGGCGGCGGCAGCTTGTGGGATGTCGGCGTTTACCCGATGAGTTACGCTCAGAATCTGATGGGTGGCGCGCCGCAGTGGGTATTTGGTGATCAGTGGGTGGGCGCTGCCGGTGTGGACGAAGTATTTGCCGGGCAAATGCACTACGCCAACGGTGTGATGGCCCAATTTACCTGCGCGTTTCGTACCCCATTCCACACTTATTTTGAGATTGTGGGCACAAACGGCCGTATGGTGATCACACGGCCGTTTGTCGACCCCCAGGATGGATCGGTTACGTTTTATCCGGCCGATGGCGCGCCGAAGATTATCACCGTGCCCGTAAAAGAGCTGTATTTAGGTGAAGTGGAAGATATGAATACGGCCGTGCTGGACAACACACCCAACTTCCTGCCCCTCAACGAAAGCCGCAGCCATGTGCAAACCGTCCTGGCGTTGTATGAATCCGCGCGCATTGGCGCTCCTGTCTTTCTCTAAACATCATGGCCGGTACACCGAAAAAACGCGCTTCGGCGCGTTTTTATTTTGCCTACTGCCATAGAGTCGGATTCAGGTGGTTTTCGCAGGTTTTGTTATTAAAAATTGAGATTTATTTGGATTGTCAATATTAGCTTGTTATGAAGATTTTGTTAAGGTAAAATGAAAATATATGCCGCGAAGTATTGATTTACACCAATCCTGAAACATTTAGTACTCACTAGAATTTGTAGAGCAAAATTGCATAGTTACCCATAGGTCAAGCTTACACGACTTTAAGTTTGCCTGTAATTTTTTGCGTTTTGGCGCACCGATCGCCTAGGAGGTAGGTTTATGAAAAGAAGGAGCGAATGGTTTTTTGGCCTGAGTATTTTTATTTTACTCATTTGCGTAGAAGCGATCTTTGCCGGGCCACTAGCTGCTGCGCCTGCAACTAATTCCACGAACACGGCCGTTCGCCCACATACCGGTTACCTGACCTTCGTCCAAGAGGGATTGGCAATTGGGGAATGTGAGGTAACGGCCGTTTCGCTGATCGGAGCCTGGGTCGATGCAGGAGCGCCAGACGGCCGTTTCTCCTTTAGCTCCCTGACCGACGAGCCATGCGTGGGCGATTTTCAAACCGATGTGCAGCCCTTATTCACCACCGAAAATGCCTGGTTCGAAGGCTCACAAGCCTGCACCGAATGTCACTTCGAAAACTCAGCCGATTCGCGGCACGAGATGGACCTGTCCACCTACGAAGGCATTCTCACCGGCGCGGATGCGCTCTCCTCGCCGCCCGGCGTGCCCATCCTCATCCCCGGTGATTGGGAAAACTCCGTTTTACGCCTGCGCTTGCGCAACAATCGGATGCCGCCAGGGTGGGAGTTCGACATCGAAGAAACCAACCGTGACGGCCCCATGCTCTCTGTTCATGAAGCCAATGTTTACGCCGTAGACTTGATCGGCGCGTGGGTCGATGCCGGCGCGCCTGATGGGGATTTCGCCTGGACAGACACCGACGGCGCAGAACAAACCGGTAATTTTGAAACCGACATTCAGCCTCTGTTCAACGCCGAAGACGCGTGGTTTGAAGGCTCACAAGCCTGCACCGAATGCCACTTTGAAAACTCCGCCGATTCGCGGCACGAGATGGACCTGTCCACCTACGAAGGCATTCTCACCGGCGCAGATGCGCTCTCCTCGCCGCCCGGCGTACCCATCCTCATCCCCGGCGATTGGGAAAACTCCGTTTTGCGTTTGCGCTTGCGCAACAATCGGATGCCGCCAGGGTGGGAGTTCGACATCGAAGAAACCAACCGTGACGGCCCCACAATTAAGGTTGGGAAGCTGGACACCGGGGACGCCACTTCTGGGGCTGCAGGAGCTGTGGTGAACGGCGAATGCAGTGTGTATGCGGTATCTCTTCTAGCGGCCTGGGTTGATGCGGGCGCGCCGGAAACCGCGCCTTTCCCGTTCAGCGCCGAAGACGGAACCTCGTGCAGCGGGGTTTTTGAGACGGACATTCTGCCCTTCTTTGTGACCGAAGATGCGTGGTATCCCGGGTCGCAGGCATGTACGGAATGCCATTTTGAAAATTCGCCAGATTCCCGGCACGAGATGGACCTATCGAATTATGCCGGTATTTTGGCGGGGGCGGATGTTGTTTCCGCGCCGCCCGGCGTCCCGATTATTGTTCCTGGCGACTGGGAAAATTCGGTGCTGCGCGCTCGCTTGCGTAACAATCGCATGCCGCCTGGCTGGGAGTTTGATATTGAAGAAACCAATCGTGACGGCCCTCTACTGACGGTAAATGGCGGCGAAGTATATGCCGTGAACCTGGTCGCTGCCTGGGTAGAAGCCGGTTCGCCGGATGGCGACTTTGCGTGGACGGCTGAAGACGGCTCCAGCCATACCGGAACCTTTGCCGCTGATATTCAGCCGCTTTTCACCACGGAAAACGTGTGGTTTGAAGGCTCGCAGGCTTGTACAGAGTGCCATTTTGAGAATTCCGCCGATTCGCGGCACGAAATGGATTTCTCGTCTTACACCGGTCTGATGCTTGGCGCGGATGTGATCTCATCACCGCCGGGTGTGCCGGTGATTGTGCCGGGCGACTGGGAAAATTCGGTGCTGCGCCACCGGCTGCGGGATAATCGGATGCCGCCTGGGTGGGAGTTTGACATTGAAGAGACCAATCGTGATGGCCCGTTGGTAATGGCGGGAACGATGGGCGCAACGGCCGTTGCTGCCCCAGAAAAACCGGTAGAAGTCTTATCGGTAATGGAGGTCATGCCGGAACCGCCGGAACCGGTTATCCCGGAAGGGCGCACGGTGGAAATTGTTACCAAGCCGATCATGGAGCCGGTGCTGCTGGGCAGCCTGGGTGTGCTGACGGTTCTGTTTGGCATTATCATGATCCTGTTTGTGATTTTTGCCTGGCGGAAAAAAGATGACGAGAAGATGTTGCAAACGGCCGTGCTGCCCTTGTTCATCTTCACTGTCCTGGCTGTCGGCACAAGCGGATTCTCGCTCTATGCCATCGCCAGCGGCGCGTTTTCCAAAACGATCACCATCCACAAGGAAGTTCCTTTTGTGGTTGAAGTTGCGCCGCGAATATCCGCAGAAAGCGCCGCGCGGCTGGAGGAATGGCAGGCCAAATTGCCGGAAGCGTATGCGGCTTTGGAAAACCCGTATGCCGGTGATCAGACGGCCGTAGCCGCCGGTAAGGTGGTCTATCTGGAAAACGACTGCCAGCAGTGTCATGGATTTGAGTTAGATGGTTCGGGCGATTTTAGCGCCGGGTTGCAGCCTAAACCCGTCAATTTAACCGACCCGGCTTTGATGAACCTACCCTTTATGACCGATGCATACCTGTTCTGGCGCGTTAGCGAAGGCGGGGCGCAGCCGCCGTTCTATTCGGCGATGCCTGCGTGGCGACATATGCTCACCGACGCCGAACGCTGGCAGGTGGTGACGTACATACGCAGCCAAACCGCTGCCGGCGAAGCCGACGAAAGCGTGCAAGCGGCCGTGGCTATCATCGAGCAGGCGGGTTGTTTTGCCTGCCATCGCAGCGAGATGCTGGGACGAGGCGGTAAGATTGGCCCGGGTTGGGATCCATTGCCAGAAGAAGCGGCTTCTCGCGTAGCCGGATTGTCGGCCGAAGAGTATGTCTATCAGTCGATTGTCGATCCACAGGCGTTTACGGTTCCGGGATTTGAGGATCAGGCACTGACAATGCCTGCGGACTTTGGGACACGGTTGTCGGCGGACGAGATTAATATCCTGGTAAACTTTATTTTGCAAACCGACGACGCTGAATAAACGTGATTCGATTGATGGGTAACGCCCCTCTCCAGCCTGATAGAGTTTTGGGCTGGAGAGGGAGCGTTTTCTTTTTGTTTTTGCTGATTTTGATGGGTTGCGGCCCATCACGTACGGCCGTTTCTCCCTCTCCACCCCCTTCTCTGCCAGCGCCTGATCTGGCAGCAGCCCTACCTCAATTGCAATGGCAAACGGCCGTGCTAGATGGCCTGACATCGCCCCCAGTTTTGGCGGGGGGAAAGGTGATGGTGGCGACGGAGACGGCCGTTATCGCCTATGCGCCGGATACTGGACAGGAATTGTGGCGCATAACCCCCGATGGCGGCGTCTGGTCGCGCTCTATAGCCGCCGATGAAACCACCGTTTTTGTCGGCACACCCGGCGGCGTGCGTGCTTTACGCTTGTCTGACGGTCAGTCGATATGGCAGCAGCCATTGGAAGGCGAGTTGATTTGGCCGCCGTTGGCTGCTGACGGCCGTCTTTATGTGGCCACGGCATTTGTGGGTCCGGGTCTGCCGCCACAGGCAGACGGAAAAGCCTGGGTGTATGCGCTGGATGCGGTGTCGGGCCGGGTCGAATGGTCGGTTGAAACGGCCGCCTATGCTCTCGTCACACCGGCCTCCAACCAGGACTTGCTGTTTGTCGGCGGCAGTTGGTTGAGCGAAGAAGCGGTGGCGGAGGGGGGACACTTGCGGCTGCACGCTTACAACAAAGAAACGGGAATGCTCGTCTGGTTTGCTGATCGAGAAGATGGCTTCCTGAAGTCGCTCGCCGCCGATGATGCGCACCTCTATTTCCTGGCGTATACCGACATGGTGTATGCTCTGGATGCTGCGGCGGGGTCAGAAACTTGGCGTTATCCCACAGAAAACTGGTCGCCGGGTTTTCGCTTGTATGCAGGAGCGCTTTATTTCGGCAGCGACAATGCCTTTGTTCATGCGGTAGACGGGCAGAGCGGCACGGCCGTTTGGCGGGCGCAGTTGGAGGGCATTTTCAATGCGCCGCGTTCAATGCCTGTTGTCGAAGACAAAGGATTGTATTTTCAGGGAAATGACAATCGATTGTATTGCCTGAACCGGGAAACAGGTGAGGTTTGTTGGCAAACGGAACCTCAGGCGCGTTCGCGTGTGCCGCTGGTGGTGGGAGACGGCCGTTTATTCTTGCTAGGACAAGACGGGGTTCTTTACGCCTTCGCTGCTCCATAGAAACTAAAAATCCTGCCCATATCGGATTTTATAGCAAAAAATATCTATTTATCCCGTTGCGAAAGTGCTGTATGCTGTTTTCAACGACTGGGCAAATGGCTCTGTGAAGGCAAGCCGCATACAACATAACCCCGATTGGCCATATCCTTTGCCCTGTTTGCGGTGGAATTCCAGAGAGTGTTATCGGTGTATTATCAATCTAGCAAGCATTCTGAGGAAAGATGATGATTAACAAGAATAAATATCAGGCAGCGATTATTGGCGGGTTTGTTTGGTTGTTTGTCGTTGGGTTGGCAACGGCCGTGGCTGCGCCAGATGGAGTCGTCACTCGATCAACCCCGGCAGGGCAATGGATGGCTGGCAGCTTCACAGGCCGCTTTGTCCTGGGAAGTGTCGTACTGGTTATAGTGCTGCTCGTTTTGGGGTCGGTCATCTTGCGCTGGCGCGCCAACCAAAGATAAACGGGGGGCCGCTTTATACCATTTGTCGCTGCGAGACAGAAGCTATTTTTTCGATTCTACGTTTGTATAGTTTCCAGACCAGGGCGACGATAGCCGCCAATATCCACCCAGCAATGGACATGCCCGTGAGGATAGGTTCCAGTGGGCGATCCGAAATAATGGTTGGTTTTGGCTCTAAAGTGGGCGGCACGAACCAGGCAAAGGTGGAAACAACGTCCTCCACTCCTTTGCGGCGCACAACAACGTCAATAGACCAATTACCCGGCAAACTGAGATAGTTGCCGCCTAATTGATACTGAGTCTCATCAATATTTTGCGCGTCTACGGATAATGTGCCAATGTCTTCATCCAAATAGGTAAAGCGCACGATGACCCGCATAATTTCTGCAGAACTGGACGGGTGAGTATCGGTAGTCTCGATCTGAAAATCGTTTTTTCCCGGGATGTTAGGTTTAGCGCCGAAAGAGATGGTGATATCGTCCACTGATTGGGTGATCGGATTGATAATCTTTTTCGTGGGGTATGGAGCGTATTCTGGCCCTATTGGATGAGGCAGCGCGGTTAGAATAGCTACAAATCCTAAAATGAAGATGCCTACCCCAATTTGCGCAAAGAAAAGTTGCGTCACATGATTAAAAGAGACCGGGGTCCAACCGGGCGGGCGATGCAGCAGCCGCGCGATGGGGGCGGCGAGACCTGGATGCAGCATGATGGCATTGAACAATCCAAACAAGCCCATGAGCAGCGTAAGGGTAACTTTGCTGAGGAGCGTTTGTCCGTAGAACGTGGTTAATAGGGCATCGAAAGAAGCGATGTAACCTCCGGCGCTGTAGAGGCCGGTGAGCATCAATGCCACGATGCTGAAGGTGGCAATTCTGCTAAATGGGCGCCAACCGGCAAGAATAATTGGTTTGTATTGTTCTGGCTGCTGTCGAAATAAAGGAAACAGGCCTAAGAGGAGGATGATTAGGCCGCCGATCCACATTCCCAAGGCAATCAGGTGAATCATATCTGCCAGGATGAGGATGATGGTATGTTCAGCCAGGGCTGCGGCGTGGCTGATGAGGGCTTGCATAAGGATAACGCCGAGGGCCGTGGTGGTCATGGGTACGGCCATCCAGAGCTTTTCGATCTGGCTGGTGGTGCGTTGAAGGGCGAGCCAGAGGGCCAGCATGGCGATGTAAAACGCTTGGCGGCCGAGCCATAGATAACCCCAGCGGAATTGGGTAAGGAATTGCCAGACGGTTTTGGATAGGGTGGCGTTTTCGGGGAGATTGGTCTGGATTTGCAAGAGTTGTTGCAGAAGAAAACCGAAGCCGACGAGGAAGGCCAGGATGGTAAAGCGTATTGCCCAACGGACGATGTTGGTTTGGGCTTGTTCGATGGCGGGGGAGACGGCGGGGTTGTCGATGGGCGAGCCAAGAACCAGGTAAAGTATGGTGATGGCGCCGATGACAATCGATAGAGATACGTAATTGATCAAGCGTAGGGTGGATTCTAACCAGGGAACGGCCGTGTCTATTTTTGTGCGGGGAACGGCCGTTAAATCTGCATTGCCGCCAACGCCAAAAACAATAAAT
>JAKQCM010000483.1 GCA_029559155.1 Chloroflexota bacterium | reverse complement strand
GCATATCTACAATTACGATATTGAAGACGGCGAAGATTTACAGCGCATGTTGGCGGGAAACGGCCGTGATCTGGAAGAAACGCGCCAAAATCTGGACCAGATCATTCTCGCCCCGCGTGAAGATATGATCTACTGGGTTGAGGTATTCAAAGATCGACTGTCGCTGCACGCCGCCCCGCTGCATGTCGGACCTTTAGTCGAGAAACACATCTTTGGCGCTCTGGAAACCGTCATCCTGACCTCGGCCACCATGCGCACGGCCGGGGCGGGCAGTTGGGACGAGGCCGATTTTGCCTATTTGCGCCAGCGGCTGCACGCCCAAGACACCACCCAACTGGCCGTTGGCTCGCCGTTTGATTACGAAAACTCGGTGCTGCTTTACCTGGCCTCCGATATGCCAGAGCCAAATCAACCGGGTTACCAGCGTTACCTGGAAAACGCCATCGTCGATGTAGCCACCGCTTTAGGCGGCCGGACGATGGTGTTGTTTACCGCTTACGGCCAGTTAAACCAGACGGCGCAGGCCATTGAAGGCCCGTTGGGCGACGCCGGCATTGCCACCCTGGTGCAGGGTCGCAGCATGTCGCGCCAGCAGATGATGGCGCAATTTAAGCAAGAGGGCAGCCGCGCCGTGCTGCTGGGCACACGTTCTTTTTGGGAAGGCGTGGATATTCCGGGTCCGGCGCTGCAATGTGTGATCATAGCCAAACTGCCGTTTGATGTGCCCTCGGACCCGATTTTTGCCGCGCGTTCGGAGACGTTTGACAACGCCTTTTTTGAATATTCGGTGCCGGAGGCGGTGCTAAAATTCCGCCAGGGGTTTGGCCGGTTGATTCGGCGCGGCACGGACGAGGGCGTGGTGGCGGTGTTAGACAAGCGTGTGCTGACCAAGCGGTATGGGCAGATGTTTTTGGATTCGCTGCCGCCCTGCACCGTGTTACGGCAGCGCACTGACCGCCTGGGCGAGCTGACGCTGCGCTGGCTTAATCGGGCGCGGTGAAAGGCGACTTGTCAGAAATAAGTGGCACACTTGCTTATCTGAGTTCCTGAGGCAACTTCGGCGTCTTCAGGAAATAGGTAATTCGTCCTATTCCCAAACAACCAAGGAACCCATCACAATTGTTGAATTGATAAATTATTGTTACCACAACAGGAGGTTTTGATGAGATTTAATCGTTCACAGAAGTTTATTTGGCTAACGGCCGTACTCGTTTTGTTGTTAGCTTTGGCGGCTTGCGGCGGGGCTGAAGAACCAACGGCAACCCCAGTTCCACCCCCAACCGAAACCCCAGTTCCACCGCCCCCAACCGACACGCCGGTCCCCCCTCCCACCGATACCCCGGTTCCTGAACCAACCGCTACGCTTGAGCCGACCGCAACGCCGGTTCCTGAGGTTGAAATGCAAGCGTTTGTCAGTGAAGAAGCTGGCCTGGCTATCAGTTATCCGGTTGACTGGTTCTCTGGCGGTCTGCCCGGCTTTTACACCTTTGCCGCTAACGAAGAAGACCTTATGACCGAGAGTCCCGGCACATCCGGGCCGGTAGCGCTGCTGGTGTCTGGCCCGACGGCCGATTTTACTTCCACGGATCCGGTGGAGGCTATCAGCCAGGTTATTGAGGATTTCCAACTGGGCGAGAATGCTACCGTGGTTGAAGCCCCAACCGCTTTCTCTGCCAATGGACAGGATGGCGCGTATACCATTATTGATGCCACAACTGACACTGGCGATGCGATTACCGCCTATGTCGCTCTGGTGATCAATGGCGATTATGCCGCGATCCTGGTTGGCGCAGTCCCTCAAGGCGACGCTGACGGCATGATAGATACTTATGCGGCGATGGCCAAAACCATTGAAGTGAGCGAACCAACGGCCGTTGCCTCCGACATAGGCGCCACGACCAATATGGGCGCGATGGTGACCGAGGGCATGTTGCTCTATGGCGACACCGTAGACGGCACGATCACCAAAGACGGCCCATCGGCCTGGAATTTTATTGGCCTGGAAGGCGAAAGCGTGGACGTGATTGTGGAGCCGCAAGGCGACCTGGACGTGATTGTGGACATTTACGATGAAACCGGCGCGTCTATTTTGGACTTCCCGGTCGATAATTCCTTCGGCACCGAAGAGATTACCAACCTGATTATCCCCGCTGACGGCACGTTTACCATTGCCATTTCCGGCTATGACGGCGCGACCGGCGATTACACATTGACCCTGATCGAATCCGGTTCTGCGCCTGCTGCCGGCGAATCGAGCGGCACAGTGATTTTTAGTGAAATCACGTCTGGTTCGTTGGATGGGGCTACGGAATCGTTGTGGACCTTTGAAGCGAAGGGCGGTGAATTTATAGACGTGACGGTTAGCCCGACGTCGGATGGTCTGGATGTGGTGGTGGACATATTGGATGAGAACGGCCGTTCCCTTCTGAGTGACCCACTCGACGAATCCTACGACACCGAATACATTCGCGTGCTGCCCATCCCTGCCGACGGCCTGTACACCGTTTCTGTCACCAGCTATGATGGCACCCCGGGCGACTTTGATCTGCTCATTGAAGAATCTTACCTCAGCCAGCCGGCGTCCTTCATCTTTGCCTCTGGTGAATTGGCCGACGCCGAAGAAGTTCACGAGTTCCCCTTCTACGCGCTGGCCGACGACCTGGTCATTGCGCAGGTTGACCCAGTCGAGTTGGAATTTGACGTCGTTCTGCAAGTATACAACGGCGATACCGAGGAACTTATTGAAGAAGTTGACGCCACAACCGGGTTTGAAGAACTGCTGTTCACGGTTCCTGAGGATGGCAATTATTACTTCCAGGTGGTAGGGTTTGAAGGCAGCACCGGTACGTATGACATTACCCTGATTGGATCGGATATGGTGACGTTTGAAACGGCCGTAGGCGACCAGATCATCGGCCGTTTTGGTCCGGATGGGTTCATTGAATACACCATCCGCGTCGAGGCCGGCGACACCATCAACCTGATAGCAAAAACGGAAGATGACATCGACCTCATTCTGAAAATCAGCGACTTCGACGACAATGTCCTGGCCGAAGTTGACAACGGATTTACGGGCGAAGGTGAAGAATTAAGCCACACCTTTGAAGAAGCTGGCCTGTACATCATTCGTGTCAGCGATTTCTTTGCCAGCGGCAGCGGCAAATTCGTCTTGTCAGTCGAGTAAGTTGCAAATCTCAAGCGGCAGCAAGCCCCAGGCCGCTTGAGCAAACAGCCATACCAGAAAAGCCGCCGATGAGATCATCGGCGGCTTTTTCGTATCGTATCTGGATTTGCTGGGTTATAAAAGGGGAGTTAGACGGCCGTATCGCCCGAAGGGTTTACGGCCTAACAGGTCTAACCGCTCAAGAGCAAACCCTTCGGGTTTTATTGTTACGGGACATCACATATGAATCAAGAAAAACGACGCGTAGTCATCACCGGGATGGGGACCATTAATCCACTGGGACACGATGTAGCGACAACCTGGCGGCAAACGGCCGTTGGGCAAAGCGGCATTGGTCCCATCACGCAGTTTGATGCGCGGGAGTACAAGACACAGTTTGCCGGGGAAGTAAAAGAGTTTGACCCGACCGAGTTGTTTGGGCGTAAAGAGGCGCGGCGCATGGATCGCGTCACCCAATTTGCCCTGGCCGCCGCCGGGCAGGCGCTGGCCGACGCGCAGTTGCCCGTTTCCGATGCGAACCGCCAGCGCATCGGCGTCATGATGGGCAGCGGCATGGGCATTATGCAGCCGATCATCGAAAGCCAGGGCGTGCTGCAAGAGCGCGGCGCTGGCCGGGTAAGCCCATTTTTTGTGCCCATGATGCTGGCGGATACGCCGGCGGCGTTGATTTCGATTCAGTTTGGTTTGTGCGGGCCGAATCTGGCATTGTTCACAGCCTGCGCCAGCGGCAATAATGCCCTGGGGGAAGCGGCGCGGCAGGTGCAGTACGGCGTGGCCGACGTGATGTTGGCTGGCGGATCGGAGGCGTGTATTTTGCCTTTGGCCATGGCCGGATTTGGGGTGATGGGGGCTATTTCGACGCGTAACGATGCGCCGATGGGGGCGTCACGGCCGTTTGATATGACGCGTGATGGGTTTGTCGTTAGTGAAGGCTCGGCCGTGTTGGTGTTAGAAGCCCTGGACCATGCGCTGGCTCGTGGGGCGGCCATCTACGGCGAACTGGCAGGCTACGGCACATCTGCCGATGCCTATCACATTTCCATGCCCGCCGAAGATGGCGCGGGCGCGGCGCAAGCAATGCGCCTGGCGCTGGCAGACGCTGGCTTGCAGCCGGCGGCGGTCGATTACATCAACGCTCACGGCACCAGCACGCCGCTGAACGACAAAAGCGAAACGGCGGCAATCAAACAGGTGTTTGGCGACGCGGCGTACACGGTGCCGGTCAGTTCGACCAAATCAATTCATGGACATTTGTTGGGGGCTACGGGCGCATTGGAAGCCATTCTGTGCCTCCAGGCGCTGCGAGAAGGCCTCATCCCACCCACCATCAATTATCAGACCCCAGACCCGGACTGCGATTTGGACTATGTGCCTAATCAGGCGCGCACGGCCGATTTGCAGGTAGCCATGTCCAACACCTTTGGGTTGGGCGGGCATAATGCCACCCTGGTTTTTCGCCGCTGGTCGGCTTGAACATGCTGATGGTGATTAGTTTTCTTTGTCGGGATTCAATTCGCCGATGCGCGTGAGTTTTGCTTCGAGGTCAGCGGCCGTTATTTTCATGCCTTCATCGACGTGAGGATAGGCCAGCCAGACGAGAGAGAGGCCAAAAATGGCTCCGGTTAAGGAGCGCAGCAAGGGCGTGCTTTCGCGTAGGGGGAAAACTGTGTTGAAAAAGCTCAGGGCCGGGCTGGCTGTGCCATATTGGCTAAAAAGCTGGCTGAAACCATCCAGGGCAATTGGTCCCATGCCCACAATCAGGAAAGCCCAGAGCGGTAAGGCTTTGATGTGATACCGCTTTCGCAGTAGCCCATACAGCAGCCCACCCAGTAAAACAAACGAATAAATGCCGATATCGCGTTCGCAGAGAGCCATTTTGTAGCCCATTTGCGCGTTGCCGGTAAAACGCCGCGCCGCCAGCAGGAAGGTCATCCATTGGGATGGATCGGTGGAAGCGTCGGCAAATTCAGGCAGGGTGGGCATGTAGGCTTCGATAGGAGTCAGGTTGGTTCCGGCGATGGCGCGAGGATAAGCGGGCTGGTCGCCAAACAGGAAGAATGAGCGAGAAGCCATCTGGTGGCACATGGGGCTGTAGAGGGTGTAGATGGCGCCTGCCGGGCGGGTCAGGCCGGCCTTCATGAGGACTGGGGCCAGCATGGGCAGTCCTACGTAGATGGCGATGAGGATGTTGAAGAAAGCCAGCCAGTGGCGGCTGAATTTGTAGATGAATTTGTCGATGCTGATGACCAGGGAGCGTTGCCGGCCGGATACGGGTGTTTTGGGTGAGGGAGTTGTCATGTGGTTTTAGCTGCGGTTTAGGGTAGCGGCCAGGTAGGTTTCGATTTGTTCAGCCGACAGGGCGCCACGATGTACGGCCGTTACCCGGCCTTCCTCATCAATAAAATACGTCGTGGGGAAATTAAAGACATGGTAAAGACGAGAAACCTCTCCTTCTTGATCGAGCAGTGGGGTAAATGTCAGCTCCAATTCGCTGAAGAAGTCGGCTACATCCTGGTGTGATTCCTGGTCGTTGACTGCCAGGATGACCAGCTCATCGGCCTGGTGGCCTTCGTAGGCCGCCTGGAGGGCGGGCATTTCCACGCGGCATGGCCCGCACCACGTCGCCCAAAAGTTTAGAATCACCGGCTGGCCGCGGAAGGCTTCTAAGTTGAGGTTTTGGCCGTCCAGGTCAGACAGGTAGAAGTTGTAGGCGGTGTCGCCAACTTCCAAAAGATCGATGCTGGCTGCGGGTAGTTCGGCAACTTTGGCCGACCCAAAAGGAACGGGCAGTTGTTGGAGGATGCCGTTTTCGGCGTCTGGACGATTGAAGAAGCTGCCGCCGAACAACAGCAGGCTGAGGGCCAGCCCCAGGATGACGGCGCCGCCGATGAAAAGGAAAGGGGAACGGGAACGGCCGTTCCCTACCCTTTTCCCGTTCCTCGTTTCTTCGGCCGAATCCGGTAATTCTGTCATCGCGTAAACAGCCCGATCAGCCGTTCTTCTTGCACGGCCAGCCATTCGGCCAACGATGGTGGAATAATGTTATTAAAATAGGCAAGCTGCGCTTCCAACATCAAGACGCCCATCAAAATAAACAACGCTCCGCTGATAAGCTGCGTTGTGTGCAGGCGCACCGTAATGCGTCGGTTTTCTGAACTGGTGAATACCCACAAAGCGGCTCCCACAACAGCCAAAGCCAACAAGCCAATTTGAACCCCCAGCGTCAGTTGGAAATTGCCCATAAACGAGAAATTACGCAGCGCATATTCAAAAGACGCGACCATAATTCGCCAGATGGCCAACGCCCACACCAGAGCGACCACAAACACGTGCGTGTCCCAATCCCACCCCTTGCCTTTGAGCGCCCGCCAAAACAAACTTTGCCGGCTCATACGGCCGAAAAAAGTAGAAACAATCAACAAAGGCAGTCCTAAACCGATGGTGTAAATAAACAGCAGCATCATCCCCCGCCAAACCGACGAAGTTTGTGCGGCCAAAGTCAGCACCGAGCCTAAAATCGGCCCCACGCAGCTAGACCAGCCCACGGCAAATGTCAGCCCGAACAAATAGGAGCCGCCTACGGTTGCCCCGAATTGATGACCGCCTGCTTGTTTGACGCCGCCGAAGCCCATGCCCAACAAACTCATTACGCCAAAGATCAGGATGATGGAGCCGCCCACCAGGAGCAAAAGCTGCTGGTTTTGCAGCAAAACCCGACCGACGGCAAAACCAACTGCGCCTAAAATGCTAAAGGTGGTCGCCAGACCCAGCATAAAGGCCATCGTGTTGGTGGCGATCCGCTGGCGTTCGCTTTGGAAGGCAAAGGCGAAATAAGCAGTGAGGACCGGTAAGGTACATGGCGAGACAAAGCTTAACAAACCGGCAAAAAAGGCCAGCACAGCCAGAACGATAAACGGTTGTGTCTGAATGCCAAAGGCAAATTCATTGGGTGTGGCCGGTTGAAGCAGAGAACCCAAAATGATGAAAATGACAACCAGGGAAATGGCAATGAGCAGCAGCCATTGTCCGGTGGACAATGCGCGCAAGCGCCCTGGTAATGAGGTTGATTTAAGCATACGTGATTCTCCAGAAGGAGTCAGGGCCAGAGGGAATTATTTTTATTCTTGCTCTGGCGGTGGCTCTAGCTTTTCGTTTCTTCCTCTAGAATCTTGGTCATGAGTTGCAAGTCTTGCTTGAGGTTTCGCTGGCGGACGCCCAGGCTGATGATGTACCCCGTGGCGATTAGCCACATGACAAAATAGCCAAGTACCAGATACCCGTTAAAACGATTGGCCACATCGGCCGTTTGCAAAAGGATGGTGAGGAAAAATAAAGAAGTCATCAGGCGTGGTCTCCTTGCAACCGCGTGGTTACCTGGATTTTGAGATCTTTAACGGCGTCTGCGATGCGTTGTAGGCGAATACGGTTGAGCAGCCAGGCGACGTATAAGAAGGAAAAAGCAGTTGTGCTGACGGTGAGGGTGATGCCCATTTTGGCCGAATCCAGGCCGGAAAACTCCTGTAACCCTTCGGATGCGCCTTGGGCTGATTCCATTGCGCCGCCGACGACGACCGGATGAATGTCGCGCAGGATGCGCACGCTAACGTAGGCCATGATGATGGTGACAAAGGCGACGATGACGTAAACGGCCGCAAATCGTCCACGGCGTTCTTCATCTTCAATGGCTCCACGGAGCATGAAGTAAGCGGCATAGGTTAACCAGGCGACGGTGATGAGGGTAAGCCGGGGACTCCATAACCACCAGGTATTCCAGGCGGGTTTGCCCCACACAGACCCGGCGACGGTAGCCATTGTCAGAAAAACCAGGCCAATTTCGACAGAAGCCAGGGCCAGGGTGTCCCATTTTCGGTCGCTTTTGCGCAAATAGAGGACGCCGGCGGCCAGGGCGACAAAAAAGGCGATGGCTCCAACCCAGGCTGAGCCAACGTGGAAGTAGAAGATGCGTTGGACGTTACCCATCGTTCTTTCCACCGGCGCGTAAAAGAAAGCAACCAGGAGAGCGATGAAAATGGAGGCCGCGGCAACCCAATTAAAAATCCGTAATGTTTTGTCAAAACGTGGTGAAGTGATCATAGGTTCTCCGTATTCTTGAAAATATTCCTTATGATTCTACAACAAAATGGTAGGTCAAAAAACCGGCGGTTAACATGAGTAAATCATAAATGATGATGATAGAGACGGCGCTTTGGACTTCGCCCCATACAGGCTGTTGGGGGAACATGTAGAGCGCAACGGCCGTTGCCGATGGTAGTACCAGTGGTAAAGACAGCGGCAAAAGTAAGACCGGCAGCAGCACTTCCCGGCTGCGTGTCTGAATGGTCATCGAAGTGACAATGACCCCTGCGGCCACATACCCAATGGTTCCCAGAACCAGCACCAATAAAACTACCGGTCGCCACAATGGTTTATCGAAAAAGACGATAAACAGCAGGATCAAAATGACTTCTAATGCCAGCGTAAATAAAGTCACGCTGATGACTTTGCCCAAATAGATGGCGTTGCGGGGAATCGGAGCCATCAAGAGGGCGTCTACGGTCTGGTTTTCGCGTTCAATGGCCAGGGAGCGATTTAAGCCCAGCGTGCCGGCCAGCAAAATGGTGGCCCAGAGTAAACCGGTGGCTACGTTGCGCGCCGCGTCCAGGTTGGCTTCCAGGGCAAAATTGAACATGATAACGGTGACTACGGAAAACATGACCATGACGCTGATGGTTTGGCGGGTGTGCTGTTCGATGCGCAGGTCTTTCCAAACGATGGCCCAAACGGCCGTTAAAAATACCTTGCTCTCAGATTCAGATGCCCGCGTGAGTGGCGTGTGTTCGCTCATGGGGTGGCTGCTTTATCCTTTTGGTTGCGCGTGTAATCGGTATACAACGCTAAAAATTCGGAAGCTGTCACGTCACGGCTGTTAGCCTGGTGCACAATTTTACCCCGGTTGAGGATGGCTGTGCGGTCGCACAGATTCAGGCCATGTGTTAAGTCGTGGGTGATCATCAGGATGGTACGGCCGTGGCTGTGCTCCTGGCGCAGTAAATCATCCAGCAGTTGGCTGGCATCCTGGTCCAGGCCAGTGTAGGGTTCGTCCAGCAGCAAAACGTCTGGCTCGTGCAGCGTGGCGCGGGCAATGGTTAGCCGCTGCACCATCCCCCGGGAAAATGTACTGACCGGATCGCGCTGCCGGGCAAACAGCCCCACTTTTTTTAAAGCCGCCATCACTCTTTCGGAACTGTTATCCAGGCGATAAAGGCGGGCAAAAAAATCCAGATTTTCAGCGGCCGTCAGGTCGCCATACAGCAGAGATTGGTGCGAGACCATGCCAATATGCCGGCGCACTTTAGCGGCGTGTTTCGGCAACTGCCAGCCGCCGATTTGCACCTGGCCGGACGTGGGTTGCAGCAAGGTGGCTACAATACGCATCAGAGTGGATTTGCCAGCGCCGTTGGAGCCGACGAGGGTAACAAATTCTCCCTCAGCGACTTGCAAATCGACGCCCCGCAATACCAGATTCAAGCCGTATTGTTTTACCAAGCCTTGAATTTGAATCATAGATGAAGATGTTGTCATGGTGTGTGTTAACTTTTCGCTCATATTACCGAGATTTCGGCCAGCCCAATAATAAGCGGATTCCAGTTTTGTCGCTACAATCCATTCATAATAGGAGGTGGAAACGGCCGTTTCTCATTCTATTCCAATTGTTGACCTATCACCAAAATAGGGAAAAATGAGAGACAAATGGGTGGCATTTGCCTTCCCTACCACTGGTGAACCCTACGGAAACCCTACGGAGAGTTGCTTGATAATCAACGATTCTCTATAATGAACCAAGATTTCGAGATGATTTCTGGAAGAATTCGGGAAGAGGATTTGTAATATTGTCTGTGGTTTTCACTGAGACCATCATACCCTGGATATTAGGCACGCTGCTGTTTCTTGTTGTTTTCACCTTTGGCGTAGCCGTGAAGTCCTGGCGTGATATGAAGCAGTCTCCATACTTCTTCATGCGCCGTCAGGCAGAAAAGCAGTTGCAGACTTATTTGTCAACGAGTCTGGTGTTGCTTCTGCTTACGGCCGTTGTGTCTGCCTACGCCTGGCGTAATCCCACTGATACAGTTAACCGGTCAGCTCTCCTGGCAAATACCAAACCCGCAAAAGAAGAAGTTGTTCAACTCATGGCGACCAGCCCATCTTCGCCAAGTTCGGCCGATTTGGTGCAAACGTTAGCCAACGATCAGGCGGTTCAGACCACCACTATCTCTTCCATAAAGCCCACCCTCCCCGTAGAATACGACCAGATTACCCCCAAAGTTGATTTAAAAGAAAATACCGAACTGAGCCCGCTGGAATTTTCTGTGGAAATTGATGACACTTACGATGCGGTAAATCCGGGGCGCATTTTCGGCGAAGGGTATTACACACTTTATGCCACTTTCGACTACTCAGAGATGGAAGACGGCATGGTCTGGGCCTGGGTCTGGCGGCACAATGGCGAAGTGTTGGAAGGTGGAAACGAGTTGTGGGATTATGGCAGCGAAGGCCCTGGTTTTATTTATCTAAGCCCGGAAGAGGGGTTCCAGCCCGGTGAATATTCGTTGGACGTTTGGGTAAATGGCGAGCTGCTGACGCGTTCTGCGCTTACCGTTAACAACGCGGCCATTTCTGCAGGCAATTAACGGCCGTTCCTCCCATTTTATACCCAAGCCCGGAATTCCCCGGGCTTTTTGTTTGTCGCCGAAAAATTGACAATTGACTGGTGTTCATTGATAATTGTTTTCTGATTCGGAGAGGTGCCGGAGCGGTTGATCGGGGCGCTCTCGAAAAGCGTTGTGGCTTTATTGTCACCGTGGGTTCGAATCCCACCCTCTCCGCCTTAAAGGACATCCACAGGGATGTCCTTTTTTT
>JAKQCM010000473.1 GCA_029559155.1 Chloroflexota bacterium | reverse complement strand
GTAATTCCGGTATTGGTGGGGTGATTCCAACGGCGATAGATTTCGTCAATGGTAATATCCCGCTGCCCATCGCCCACGCATTCGCCGTCATTGTCCACAAAATCGCAGTCCCGGTTGGTCAAAAAGGTGTTGTCCAGCCCATAAGCCATCTGAAGCAACCCGTCGTCATCGTTGAGTGAGGTGTCTACGGTCGGGTCTTCGTAGACCACCGCCAGTTGCGTCCCCCGCGCTTCATGGACGTTTATGCCCGTTAGATAGAACGAATCATCGTAGGCGTGGAGCATGGTCATGCTGTTTTCTCCTTGCCCATTACCGTCACGGATGATTTTGGCCGCTTCATCGGCGCTATCGTAAGCACCAGCTTCGTTGAGCACGCTGACCATCCACACCAAGCGCACCTGCTGCGGCTGCCAGGTGGCGCCCGCCTGATAGAGCAATTTGCCGGAAAAGGCCACTTTTTCGCCGGTCACGGGGTCTTCCACCAGGTTGACGGGCACGTAAGCCAGGTAGGTGCTATCGCCCTTGGGCTGAATGGAGATGCCATAGTTTGCCAGCAAATCCTTGTCAAGCTGCCCGTTGGCGGTGTGGGGCAGATTGCTCAGGTCGGGCAGGGTTACTTCCAGTGTGGGGATAAATTTGATGTCGCCGTTGGCGTCGGGCGACATGGCGCAGTCGGTTCCGCCGTTGGCGACGCAGTAATCAAACAGGGTGGCGTTGTCCCAATCTTGCATGTTGCCCAGTTCGTCTTGGGGCCAGTTGAGGACGTTGAAGGCGTACCAGAGGCGGTCGGGATTGGTGGGGCGCAGTTGCAGGTCTACGTAGACGTAGCTGTCGGGGTTGAGGTTGGCGATGTTGAGCTGGAGGGGGTTGGCGCGGGTGAAGGTAACGGCCGTTCCCCCATCACTCTTGCTGGCCACCAAACGGGAAATATCCACCTTGTCCGGCACGCCGTCGCCGTCGTCGTCCAGGTCGTAGAGGTCGGGCGTGTTGTCGCCGTCGCTGTCCACGTTCCACTCCTGCCCGTCCAGCACGCCATCGTTGGCGCTGTCGGCGATGGTGGGATTGCCGTACCACATCTGCCCGCCGAGGCTGAAACCGGTGATTTCGTCGAGGTCGGACACCCCATCAAAGTCGCTGTCTTCTGAGAGCGGGTTTGTGCCGAGCAGCGCTTCGGCAGCATCGGTGAGGCCGTCGCCGTCGCTGTCGGCCGTGTTGTCGGTGGGTTGGCGCACATCAGCTGGGGGGGCGTAGGCTTGCTGGACGGGTTGGTTGAGGATGGGTATGTCGTTGGCAACGGCCGTTTCCTGCCGCGCCTGGAAAGCGGTAATCTGGTCCGCAGCGGCGGCGGCGGCTTTCACCTGCATGAAAGGCGCGGCCAGCATGAGGGCCACTAGGGCGCTGATGATGACGCGCTGGGTTTTGCGGTTGGGGGAGAGGATAACGGCCGTAAAACCCAACACCGCCAGCAGCGCCAGCAGGCCAAAACCCGCTTCGGCGAGGCTGGGCAGGGGCAAAGCGGACAGAGCGCGGCCAATGGCCCGCCCCGGCTGCTGCCAGAACGCGGCCAGCGCCGTGCCCTGGTAATCGCTAAACTGCACGTCGAGCGTGGCCTCGGTGCGGTAATCGCTGCCGGTGGCGGCGGGGATGTTGAGGGTGACGATTTCGCGGGCGGGTAAGCCGTCCGCGTTCACCCACAATTCGCCGCTGCCGCTGATGGCCTGCAAGTTGTCCGGCGCTTGGAGGGCGACCCCGGCGGGCAATTGGTGGGTGCGGACCAGGTAATCTTGGGAGATTTGGATGAGGCGTTGGGCGTAGGCACGGCCGTCTACAGTAAATTGGTAGATGGTGTAGTCGGGGTTGGCGCTGTTGTCGGCGGCGGTGATGTCGGCGGCGACATCGAGGAAGGCCAGGAAGTCGCCGCCGGGAGCCATGCCCACGTTGAGGTCGCTGCCGGGCTGCCATTCCTCATTGCCGACGCGGGTTTCGACACGGCCGTTGCGCAGGCGCATCTGGTAAGCGGCCTCCTGGTCGAGGGTATTCACCAGGCCGCCCCACATGGCAAGCTGCATCTCTGCGTCGCGGGGGCTGTTTTGCCCTTCCACATACAGCGAGGTGGTTTTGCTAAAACGGCCGATGTTGCTCACCGTTGCCAGAGGGATGGTTTTATTTTCAATGGCCGCCGTGAAGGCGTAGCTGTCGCTGCGCTGCACGGCTTGCCAGACCTCGGTCACATCACCGGCTGCCGAGGCAGAGCCGGTAAACTGCTGTTGATAGACAAACAAAACCAACAGCAGCAAAACCACAGCCAACAATCCTTTACGCATTTTACCTGTCCCGATGAATGGTTTCATTGCGATTCCTTTACCTGATTATTTGATTTATAAACTGGTTGTGGCGGCGGCCCACCCGTTGCCCCTCACTCGCTGCTCGCCATACAGCGAGTTTGTTAATCCTTTATTCATGGCTTTTTGCTTCAGTTTCACTATGATTAGGAATCAAAATTAAGGAACCTTATCGGCGTTTATCCGCGCAAGATTTGACAAATCTCCGAGATTTGTCAAATCTAGAAATCGTCACTATCGGCGTTTATCCGCCGCATCCGCGGAAATCTGCGTCCCATTTCTTTAAAGCGTTATTACTTTAGCAAGCTTTTCTGACCAAACTCTGACCATGCTATCACTGCAACTTTTAGGAC
>JAKQCM010000457.1 GCA_029559155.1 Chloroflexota bacterium | reverse complement strand
ACTGAATCACGTCGCGCCGAAAAGCAGCGCAAGCGGGCGCGGCGAGCAGGTCGCCGCGCGGAGTTGCTGGTGAATCAATGGTTGTACATTTTGTTGTCCTGGCGTGGGCGCTGCGCCTACTGCGGCGCGCCGGCCGACACGATGGACCACATCATTCCCCTGGCTAACGGCGGCGGCACAACCAAAACCAACGTTTTGCCCTGCTGCTCTGATTGCAACCAGGCCAAGGGAACGGCCGTTTGGCTGCCCGCGCAGACGGGCGAGGCGGTGGTGAAATGGTAAACATGCCTGCGGTTCTAGCCGGGTCGTGGGTTCAAATGGGCCGGGAGGGCGTGGCGTTGGCCTGCCCCGTGAACGGTCAATCCCCGTGGGGTGGGTTTCCCCCACACGCGCGGGGAGCGGCGGGTAAGGCACGCCGCCGCGCGGCACACGGTTTCGTTTCCCCCACACGCGCGGGGAGCGGCGGCCGCAGTGGAGTCAGACGGGCGTTTGTCCCGGTACCCACGATCTGGCGATGGTGAATTTCCATGATCATCTCACATAAAATCCAACTCAATCCAACGGCCGTGCAGGAGGCGTATTTTCGTCGCGCCTGCGGCACCGTGCGCTTCACCTACAATTGGGGGTTGGCGCGGTGGAAAGAACTTTACGAGGCAGGCGAGAAACCAACGGCTTTCAGTCTGAAGCGGGAATTTAACGCCATCAAAACCGAGCAATTTCCCTGGGTGGCGGAGGTAAGTAGCCGCTGTACGGAGTATGCGTTCACTCGCCTAGGTGCTGCCTTTGCCAACTTTTTCCGGCGTGTGAAAAACGGCGAGAAGGAGTTGGGCTACCCCCGGTTCAAATCAAAACGGGATACCCACCAATCCTTTTACGTGGCAAACACGGGGCTAAAACTCGATGGTCACTGGGTAAAAATACCCCGCCTGGACGCGCCGATCAACATGGCCGAAACGCTGCGCTTCCAGGGAAAAATCATGAGCGGCGTCATCTCCAGCTACGGCGGGCGCTGGTGGCTGGCGGTGGCGGTGGATGTGGGGGAAGTGGAAACGGCCGTTTCCGGGCCGCCGGTGGGCATCGATTTAGGCGTCAAAGACGCGGCGATCCTCAGCACGGGGCAGGTATTTGAAAACCAAAAACACCTGCGCTCCGAACTGCGGAAGCTGCGCCGCCTGAACAGGGAACTGGCGCGGCGGGAGAAGGGCAGCCAGGGCTGGTATCGCACAAAGGATAAACTGGCCAAACTCCATGCCCAGATTCGTAACCGGCGCACGGATGGCATACACAAAATGACAACGGCCGTTACCAAACAATACGGCGTCATTGGCGTGGAGAACCTGAACGTGCGCGGCATGATGGCTAATCACCATCTAGCCCAGGCGGTGGGCGACGTGGGCATGTTCGAGATCAAACGCCAATTAACCTACAAGGCTGCCCTGTACGGCGCAGTGGTCGTTGAGGTTGGGCGATGGTACCCATCCTCCCGCCTGTGCGCCGCCTGTGGGTGGAAAAACACAGAATTGACGTTAACCGACCGCGAGTGGACCTGCCCGGAATGCGGCTGTATCCATGACCGGGATGTGAACGCGGCGGTTAACATTCGGGACGAGGCGCTGAGGATCATCGGCGCACCTTGATCGATCAAGGCGGTGGTGGCCGTACTAGCTGGGCGGACACCTAAAACGGGCCAGGAGGGCGTGGCATTGGCCTGCTCTGTGAATGGTCAACCACAAGGGGCGGCGTTGACTATTCCCCGGATCATGCGGTACAATGTGTGCTGGTGGCATTAACAATTTTATAACGAGCGTCTTGAACGCCCCCGGCGGCAGCCAATTGATGGTTGCCGAACGGGGGCGTTTTTATTTTCCGAGGTAAAGTCTATGTTTGATGAACACGACGAAGAAACCGCTCCGGCGGATGAGATTGGTGGTGGAGTGACACCAGCGACAGAGGAGCCGCAACAGGCGGCTCAAGCTGAAACGCCCCAACCGACTGAATCCCCAGAGGCGGCCAAGACCTCGCCACCTGCTCCCCCAGCCCCTAAACCCGATAAACAACCAGAAGCAAGCCCGCAGCAGCCGCAAACGGCCGTCAAACTGGTGTCGTTCAACGACATCGTGTCGGCGGTGCGCGATGCAATTTGGGCTATCTACGACAACATCAATGCCGGCCTGCCCGAAAGCGAACGCCATTGGGTAAGCGGCATTCGTGTTTATGACGGGTTTGGCGTGGTTACGGTGGGTTTGCAGCACTGGCGGTTTACGTATGTGCTGGAGAACGGCCGTGCCGTTCTGCCGCCAAAAAACGAATGGCAAGCGGTTGAACCGGATTGGGTACTTAAGACGATAGAGGATGCCACCGTTGTGTACCCGGG